>JAAYIQ010000023.1 GCA_012523365.1 Clostridiaceae bacterium | reverse complement strand
ATCGTCTTCAATCGCGAATTTGTATGTATCAGAATGTGTTGCGAACACCCGGCAAGAAGAACTGCCACCGACCCGGCGCTCCGTCTCGAGACTTCCCGGGAGTATATGAATGATTCCGAGTATTTATTGATGCGACGAAAGAGAAAATGCGAGTGGACAACCCTACCGGTCTATTTTTTCATTCATTTTTCACGGAAATAAGTGAAGAACCCGTTATCTGACACTGTTAACGATAACATCAAGGTGTGATATTCTAAAATAAGCCTCCCGGAATCTCTCGGGACGATGCACGGGTGTGGCTTCCGCAATCGAGAAATGAACGGAACATCGTCGGAAAGGATCGGACACACATGAACGGGAAGTTATTATCCGATTACATAGATTCCATCGTTTTCGAGAAGGGTGTTCCGGGCTGTCAGTGCACAGTTTATGTTAATCATGAACGTGTTTTCTATCATTCGGCCGGACATCGGGATGTCAAGGGAGTTGAGCCCGTCACTCCGGATGATCTCTACTGGATCTTTTCGGTCACGAAGCTCTTCACATGCGTTGCGGCCATGCAATTGGCGGAACGCGGTCGACTCGATCCGGAGGCACCGGTCTCACGGTATCTGCCGTCCTGGTCAAACACTACGATTAAACGAGGGAAGAAAATCATTCCCAGTCCCGTGGCACCGACCGTATTCCATCTGATGACGATGTCAGCCGGCTTGAACTATAAACAAAGAACGCCCGCGATCCTTAATTTGGTTCTCCGAAAGGGAATGAACTTTAATCTTCGCGATCTTGCCGACGCGTTGGCGGCTCAACCGCTTGATTTTGAGCCGGGGACGCGCTTTCGTTACAGTCTTTGTCATGATGTGCTCGGCGCCGTGATCGAGGCAGCTTCCGGGATGAATATTCGTGACTATATGCGAGAAAACATCGCAAAACCATTGGGCGCCAAGGATTTGACCTTTTTTCCCGACAGCGGTCAATTCGGCCGATATGCCGCGCAATACCGATATCATGAACGTGACGGGTCGTTTCGGTCGATTCGCCTGAAGAATCCATATATCCTATCCCCGACGTACGCGTCCACCGGCGCCGGATTGTGCGCGGGTATCAACGATATCGCGTTATTGGCGGACGCGCTTGCAAACGGAGGCATCGGTATCGGCGGGGAACGTATCCTGAGCGAAGAAAGTATACGCCGGATGTCTGAAGACGCTCTCAATGATATTCAAAAGAGGGATTTTCACAAGATGAAACCGGCTCCGTACAGCTACGGGCTGGGTGTCCGCACGATGATACGCGGTGTTGAGGGTGCACCCCGCAACGAATTCGGGTGGGACGGCGCAGCCGGCGCCTACGTGTTGATCGATCCGGATCTCAAATTATCGCTTGTGTATACACAACATGTTTTGAACCACGGAGCAGTATATTCCGAGATCCATCCGGGATTAAGGGATACGCTGTATCGTTCTCTGTAAGAACCTGAACTCTATTTGTCGGCGCTTTTCAGCGCGTCGTCGATCGCGAGCAGAATGACTTTACTGCTGTAGGTTGCACCGGAAACCGCGTCAACCTGAAGGCTTTGTTGCTTGATTACTTCGTCGACGATCGCTTCCGCTGTCTGACCCTGACCGTTTACGTGGCGAACCAGGATAATATCTCCGATCTTTCCGTCCCGAACCGTTACCTCGACGGTCACGGAGACCGGAAAGCTGTCATAACTTCCTTCGTATGTTCCGTCCGGCACCGCAGAGAGATCGATATTTTCGATTCGGATATCATTCAATGCGTCGAGATTCTTCCGTGTGTTCGAAAAAAAGATCAATACACCGATGATGATTGTGACGATCGCAATCAATACGATCAATTTGACTATTACCGACTTCTTCATCCGTTTATCTCCGTCTTCATGCGGCTGCATTCATTAATTACCGCTCCATTTTACCACCGAACAGCTCTGTTGCGACAATAAATAATGAGGATTGAGAGTTGTGGTTTTGTGATATAAAATATAAATAATGATACTATCGTGTTGTCATGGCGGAAAGGAGGGGGTTTTCGAGATGAAGAAGAAATCGCTGATTGCGCTGTTGCTATTGGTTTCGATATGTTTGGCCGTTATTACTCCGGGTTGTGCGGCAGATCAGTCGAAAGAGGAAATCACCATAACGGTCACGGAATATCTCGAGAGCATCAAGTCCGGTAATTTTATCAATGAGAACTTCCGCTCGGCCTTGGTCAGGGATGATCCTTTCTCGACTCTTCATTTCAAGGATGAAAATGTTCGTGAGTGTATGAAAGCCTCTTTCCCTCTGATCGCTTATGAAATTAAAGAGGTGAGCGGCGATCGCAAAGAAAAGATCGGTGAATGCATCGTCAGTCTCAGTTGTGTTGATGTCAGTTCCGTAATGAATAGCTTCGATAAAGAGTGGGTCACCGTATCCGGCCTTATGGAGAAGCTCACCGCTGCCGATGCTCCGACGGTCAGCAGAGATGTCATGCTGATCATGGAATATGACGAAACGGTCAAGAAGTGGTTGATCTCCGCTTCGTCCGACGTCGCGATCGCGCTCGGTCTTCCTTATGCGGGGATCAATTTATACACCGAGGCAGGGAGTCCGAAGGACGTATTCGACGCGTTTATTCAAGATTTGCATGTCGGTAAATTCTCAGATCTCGGGAAATATTTCCCCAACGATTCTTTTGTCGACAAGCTTTTCCAGGAAGACACGGATATGGCCGTACGCAAGAGATTTTTATGGGGGATTAAATCCTTCGTCCGGACCGAAGAACTGGGGGACGGGAAATGCGTTCTTGACGTGAAATTTTCCGGTTTTGATATGAAGAAAATTCAGGATATCCTGGTTGATAATGTGGACATACAATGTGAAATGATGAAGTATATCCTGACCGGCGTATTGGATGATCCCCAAAACGCGTCACTCGACGAATTCCGCAAAATTCAATCCGAGCAGATGCTTGAAAAAATGGAGATGGACAGGTGGAAAAATCACCCCGTCTATCAAGCAGATGAGAACAATCGGGTCGAGATGGAAATATCGGAGGACGGAAAGAGGTGGGTCATTCTTGACGTTCCCGAAGCGCTCATCGAAAAGGAATACGAGCAGCCGAAAGCTTCTGCTGAGATCATGAGAGCGGCAACAGGAATGGCGGTCATTGAGTTGTGTGATGAAGGGATCATCACCTCAAAGGAGAGAGATCTCTACTTGAAGCAATTTCAGTTAACCAAACTCAAGTACAGTTCGCGGCAGGTAAGAGACAGCCTCGTTTGGGCAGAAACATATAATTGTGACACTTACGATAATACTGATGCATTTCTCGCGGACGAGACCGAGCGAATAGGGATCTATTGCGAATTCGACAAGCCCTGGTCGGGGCTTGTCGTTTATGTAATGGTTTATAAGCCCGGTAATGACGATCCCATCGGGATGTACACGTTGACTACAGGTAAGGACGAAGACTATTTCGCCGCGAATTTATTATACAGTGACAACGAAGTTTGGCCGAGCGGTAAATATGTTGTAAGGATTTATGGGGTGGATATGACTCAGATCCGCCAAGACATGGAGTTTCGGGTCAGTTCATCGGGGCTTCACCCATGGGAATGATGATCCACGGGTGAATACCGGATTATGGACGGCGATGCTTTTCGAAAATTTCTTCGTGCGTAACGGGAAAATATTACGACACCCGATAATGAGGATTGAGAAACAAATAAACATTATATACAATGTAGTCAATACTCTGACGAACAGGGCAGATTGAAAAGGAAGGGGATATGATATGAAAAGGAAATCAATGATCGCACTGCTGGTGGCGTTGTCAATCTGTCTGTCCGTCATCGTACCCGGTTGCTCTCTTTTTGATAAATCAAAAGACGAGATCAGCGAAACCGTGGAAGAATATCTCGACGACATTAAATCCGGAGCGTTTGCGCAAAATGACTACCGTTCGGATTTGGTTACGGATAAACCGTTTTCATTGATGAAATTTAAAGACGAGGGGTTAAGGGATTGTATGAAAGCCTCGTTGTCCATGATCGATTACAAGGTCAAGGAAGCGAACGGGAACACCAGCGATAAGACCGGAGAATGTTTGGTGAGCATTACACATGTTGACTTGGATGAGGTGGTTCAAAGCTTCGGCAAGGAGTGGATCACGGTCGAGAGTCTGACGAATAAACTTACCGCCGCCGACGCACCGAAGAAGACAGATGATGTGCTTCTTTTCATGGAATACGATGATATAGAAAAAATATGGCGGGTATCCGCATCTTCCGAGATCGCGATCACACTCGGGAAACCTTATGCCGACATTAATTTGTATACCGGTGCGGGCGATCCCCAAGATGTTCTCGGCGATCTTTTGCTTGCGCTTCAATCCGGAGAAGACGACAAAATCAAAGAGTTTTTCACCAATAAGGACCTCGTAGCCGAGACGGTTACGGATGAGGAAGAGGACAAGGTCCGCAACGAGTTTTTTTTGAAATGCAGTATTGTCCCCGGAGACACTGAATTCGGAGAAGAGAAATGTACAGTGGAGGCGGTCGTCGAATACCCTAATTTTGATGAAATTTGGGCGAAGGTATCACTAAATGTAGAATTGTATTGCGAGATGCTGAAGTTTCAGTTGACCGAGCTTCACGGCGATCCTTCAAAAGCATCCATGGATGTGTTTTACTCGCTTCTTGAAGAGTTGTTTCTTGAAGAAATGAAGAATCCGGATATGGTAATGATCGAAGATACAGTTCGGTTTGAAATGATCATTTCCGCCGAAGGAGATCGTTGGGTGATCAAAAATATTCCGGACTTTATCAAGTCTCCCGAACTCGAAGAACCGAGCGTTGCGGAGCAAACACTCAGGACGGCCACCGCGATAGCGGCTGTGGAACTTTATGAAGAAGGAGTCCTCACCAAGAAGGAGCGGGACAGTTATCTTAAGAAATACGATATGACTCAGGTGAAGTACAGTTCCCGGAAAGTTCGGGACGCAATTACGCGCTTTGAGATTTTTGATACCGTAGCCGTAAAGAAAACAGATGTTTTTTCTTCCGGAAATACGAAGCATATCGGCATGTATTTTGAATTCAATCAAACATTCAAAGGCCTTGTTGTAACGGCAGTTGTTCTTGATTCGAACGGCGGCAGACTCGTCGGAGAGTATGTGATCACGGTAGTCGATGATTTCCCCGACGGGATTTCGGCAAGTCTGGTCTTTGATGATGATGAGATTTGGCCGGACGGCGAATACAAACTCATCGTAATCGGGCAGGACATGCTACAAATCGGGGAAGCCTTGGAATTTAAGGTTAAGTAGCAGGGAAAGTATATTTACAATACCGGATATGCAAGTAATTGTATTGACCCATTAATATGTTACGCATATTATGATATCCGGACTGCCGTTTATGACATAAGGATTGAAAGGATTCAAAAGATGGAGAAATTAAATCGTTACGGTCGGATCATTGTGATCGCCGTCTTTATCGTGATGACACTTTGCGGATTTCTGGTGACTCCGGATTACGGAATGCCGTGGGACGAGGTGTTGGAAATACGCACATTGGGCTCAAATATCAGAGAGTATATTGGTCTGTTTCAGGGCGAGAAGAATGAACCGACCCGATCTGCAACCGGCATCGCGTTCCCCGACTACACCGAGAATCCGGACATGGATCACGGACAATCGATCTATTATCCTTTTGCCCCGGCACTTTTCGCAAAGGAGAGCGTGGGAGGGCAGAGAACACTGATGCTCAGATGGCATATGTATACGTTCGGAATCTTTATGGCGGGTGTGATCGCGCTCTATTTTGTATGCAAACACCTGACCGGAGACTGGAAGTACGGTTTGCTCGGCAGTCTTTTCCTGTATCTGAGTCCGAGATTTTTTGCGGAGGGTCATTATAACAGCAAGGATATGGTCACAATGGCGCTGGTCCTGATTTGCCTTGCGCTCGGTATCCAGATGATCCGTTCCGGGAAATTCCTGTTTGCGGTTCTTTTCGCGGCGGCTTCGGCCGTTGCGACCAATATGAGGATCACGGCCGTGATGCTGTTCGGTCTTCTGGGGCTGATGTACATAATCAACCTGACTGTTGAGAAGAAATGGTCGAGGAGGAGTTTTGCGGTCGGAGTCACTGCAGTGCTCACCTTTCTCGGCTTTTCGTATCTGATCACACCGGCCGCATGGAGAGAACCACTGAAGTTTATAGAGTATGTGATTACCCGCTCTTCCAATTATGAGGACTGGCCGGGTCTTGTTTTCTATCTCGGTACGGCACATCGACCGGTACCGTGGCACTATATTCCGGTTATGATCGCGGTGACGACGCCGATACTGATCCTTTTGTTATGGATCGCGGGAAACTACTTTTCGATCCGGAAGTTCATTCGCGAAAAGCGTGAGAAGACCCGCTCGACTGCCACCCCGTACTATATCATGTGTATGGTATATATCTGGGTTTTTCTCCTTTTTGTTATGATCAAACGCCCGATCCTTTATAACAGTTGGCGGCATTTGTATTTTCTTTACGGACCGATGATTGTTCTGGCCGTAGGAGCCGCCAAATCGATCATTGACTTGTTGAAGGGGAAAATGAAGGCGGTTGCCGCAGGGGCAATCGGTGTGCACTTGCTGGCGATGATTGTGATCATTATCCTCAGCCATCCGTTCCAATACGTATACTATAATCCGATCGCAGGTACCGATCCGATTCAGAATTACGAGTTTGACTATTGGAATGTCTCTCAGGTTAACTTATTGATGAAACTGGTCGATCAAGAAGGCGGAGATCGTAAGATCTCGATATGTGCCGTTGACTGGTATACGTCCGACGGCCTTTGGAAAGCGCATAACATTCTGCCGGAATCGTATAAATCACGAATTCTCCTCCTGAATTCTCCGGCCGATCCGAATAGTCTGTACGGAGACTTTTTGATGATGAACCAATCGCCGCCGGCCATGGCAATGGAGGTGGAGAAGGGATGGAGTTACGATAAGTGGATTTTTACCGGCAATAATTTGATTACCTCGGACGACTACCCTGTTGCGATATCGAATTCGGCTTTCGGCTCCGATTTTATGATCGTATACGATTTGCGTAAAGAAACTTAAACCGTTCGCTTTTCGCTTAAGGGTGTTTCAATTGAATCATTCATTATTTCTTGTCGGTTATGAGGAAACCAAATATGAAACGGGGGCAATGCATGTTATGAAGAAATTGGCTTTAATTGTGTCGGTGCTGATCCTGATCGGCCTTTTTGTTCCGACCGCTCTGGCCGCAATGACTCCGCAAGCACCGGTGATCGGCAATATCGATCCGGTTTTTGCGGCTCGCAACTCGGTTACCCGGCTAACGGTCTCCGCCTCGGTATCCGACGGCGGAACACTCGAGTATCAGTGGTATGAAACGCCGAACGGCACTCTTCCGAGCATCATGGCGATTATCGGTGAATATTCTTCGACATTCACCTGTAATACGTCGGTATCCGGTACCCGGTATTATGTTTGTATGGTGACCAATACAATCGGAAGCGAGATCTCAAGGTCATACAGTAACGTGATCGCCGTTACCGTTTATGAACCGATACCGATGGTTTCATATAACTCAACCAATATCGAACTCGACAAAATGGAGGAGTATACCATCACGGCCAACATCCAGCTTCAACCGAAAGATATCGGCACACTGACCTATACATGGTACGTGAGTAACAATAATTACATCGGTGTCGGAGATGTTATTTCCGGTGCAACCACAAAGCACCTCTCTCTTAACGGAAGCAATGAAACCGGTACGAAATACTACTACTGTATTGTTCGCAACTCCTATTTAGGAGTGACATATTCGATGAACGTCGAGGATATGTCGATTGTCAAGGTTGTTTATACCGGCAAAGAACATGTCCATCAATTCGGGCCGTGGATGATCACTACGGAACCCGGTTGCACCGAGGAAGGAATTCGCGCCCGGGAATGCTTGTGCGGAGTGACCGAGCGAGAATCCATACCGGCATTAGGTCATGATCTTGAGGATTGGAGAATTGATCCGAACAATCCGATGCAGGAAATTAGGTCGTGTCGGAGACCCGGCTGTGAATTCTCCGAAACCAGAGCGGTCGCAAAAATGATTATCGAGCGTGCGGAAATCAAAATCGTTCCTCCGCAGACCGGGGCGACAACGTCCTCTGCGTGGTCGATCGGGGCGCAAGGCGGAGGTTTTGCGATCGATGAGGCCGAATCATACTGGGAATACAATGTCGAGGGTCAAGAGGGGGTCTGGAAGCAGAGTTTGGATGACGTTTTCAAGGAGAAGACGATATATCGGGCGTCTGTTTTACTGACGCCGAACGGCGATTACGGCTTTAATGATTCAACGCAGTATGTCGTTAACGGAAACACAATAGTCGCGACCGTGACCCTGACGGGGCAGGTTCGTTTGAATTATTCTTTTCCCGAGACATCCGATACGGAAAAGACCGAGACGAGCAATGATGACGATGCCGATCGCGATATAAAGGACGATCAGGACGAAGATAAGGGCGGGACTTTGCAAAAGGTCCTCCTCGGGATCGCAATTGTCGGCGGAGCCGCGGGAGTGATCGCCGGAGGCATTGTTTTTGCGCGGTACTTAATACGCAGAAAAAAGGCATAACGAAAGTAAGGCGGACCCGGAAACAGGCGAAACAAACAACCGGCTCGAAACGCTTTTCAAAGCGTTTGAGCCGGTCGCCGTATCGTCTGTTTTTCGATTTTTACGCGGCTTCGGAAATATTTGCGATTATGTTGTCAAACGTCTCGTTCGGATCGACACAGTCGTTCGGAACCACGAAAATCATGCAGGCATATGAATCGATTTTTGCGAAGCACATATATGTATGAATGGTGATCCCCCGCATCGTGCTTTCCGCTACTTCGACGCGATAATCTCGGCCCGCAATCGTTTGATCGAAGGAATCGATGATGGTTATCACGATTCCGGTGTCCGTTGCTTGTTTCTTGAGATTCTCGATGGTTTTATCGATTATCTTATCAAAATCATCGTTCCGGGGTATCAGATCATAGCCGATGAGGACATTCGATCCGGTGTTATAATTGACACAGACGAAATCCAATTCGGAAAAAGACAGCCCCTTTATGTTTCCTATTTCGCTATCCACGACTTTTTGGGTTTCGGCCTGAGCCTCCGCTCCGGCATATGCCGTCCAACCGATCGGGACCGAAAATTTCAGATTTGCCTGAAAATTCAGGTATATCGGACCGGCAAGTATACCCGTTTGAAAGGGCTCCGGCTCCTTGGGCAGAAACAAGCTCATACAGGAAGACAATAGAAAAACGGGCAATAAAAGAAATACATAGATCGTGATATACTTTTTCATGAACGCCCCCCAACCAATTCGCCATTCTATAATATATTAAACATGATTCTATCGAATATGATTCAAAAATACAAACGACCTGCACATGATCGCCTGAGGAGACATGGATATGAAAAATGTAACTGAAGTCATTTCTGATCGTAGAAGTTATCGGGGAAAGTATAAGGATCAGCCGGTCCCGCAGGAGATGCTGATGAACATCATGAAAGCAGGACTGGCGGCGCCGTCCGGTTGTAATAAGCAGACGACTTTTCTGATCGCAGTCGACGATCCGACGATCCTTCGCCGTCTGCACGACGCGATTCGACCGCCGATCGGCGAAACGGCTCCCGCAATGATTTGTGTGCTCACAAAGAAAATCATCGCGTATCGCGATCGCTGCTTTCAGGTTCAGGATTATTCTGCCGCGATCATGAGCATGCTTCTGGCGATCGAGGCATATGGTTACTCGACTTGTTGGATTGAAGGACACATCACCGATAAGGACCGGATCGGAAAGCGTATGTCCGGCTCGAAATCATAGTGGACCAAGCCATATGTTGCGTTGCTTTTCGAGAGGAAGGACAGGTCGGTGCGCAGTGTGTTCAGCTCCGTAAGTACCGATGCGGGTGCGCGGTATTCCTCCAGTAT
>JAAYIQ010000178.1 GCA_012523365.1 Clostridiaceae bacterium | reverse complement strand
TCCGTCGCGAAAAGGATCGCGCGGTCGAGGATGTCAGAGGGGGAAGGGGTCGGATGAGCGTTTTCTGCCATGGTAGGTCTCCTTATTCACTGCAGTTCAAACTGCCCTCATAAAAGCAAAGAATCAATGTCTCTTGCCGAATATAGAATGCGTCGAACTTCCATTGTCTTTCCTTTAACAACATAGAATATCGAAAAACTCTTTCCGACATTGATCCGATAATATGTCTCTGACCGGTACTTTACCGACTCAAACTTCTGAAATGATTCGGGTGCTGTGCTTCTTTAAATAATTGCATCCCGAATCCGGTCCATGACATGCATAGCACCGGTAGGATTTTGAAGCTGGTGACTGATGTATATGACAATGCCTGTAAGATCCTCTTCAGCTAAAGGAAGAAAGACCAGTCTATACTTACGCTCCGGCACGAGTATTTCTCCTTACGCGATCAAATACTTCCTCCGCCGAAAAACGCTCTTGAGTTTCCGCCGCCTGCAGGTCCGCTTCATCCAACTTCGCTTCCACATTCTCAGATGAATATGCAAAAGCTCTCTCGGATAGAATGTGCTGAACATGTTCCGCATTTTCAATATAGTAACGACCATTCTCCTCCGAAATCAGAAGGTGATCCCCCTCCTTCAGGTCGAGTTTACGGCGCACGTCGATCGGAAGTGTAACCTGACCCTTGGTAGATATCTTTGCAATTTCCATTCAAAAAGCCTCCCAACAATCACGGAATACCGCTTTTTCTTTACATCATAAGTATACGCCGTTATCGTTTGGGATTCAATGATGAAATGGCTGATACAAAAAAGCTACGACTGCATCGGCAAATCAGCATTCCTGTAGAGTACGAAAAACGGCATCGCCGCTAGGGTCGTCAACCTTTTTCTAGACAATTTACTAAGCTACCTGTACCAAACCCTCTATTTGCAATGATCGGAAGGAATTCCTCCCGGATCGGATAGTAATTTCCGAAGGCACGTTTATCCCGGACAAATTGCAAAACCCGGCGCATTTGCTTTGAAATCACGAGTAGATAAGGTTTACCTTAACCTCTTCCATTACGCTTTTTTGAGGATCGGATAAATAGAAATCATCGTCCAGGGACACGGCTTGACTGCAGCATTTGATATTTTTGTGCGTAGGGCATAACGACTCGTGAAGGACCGCACGGCATGAAACACAATTTTTCCCCGCCAATTGATCGTGAATTGGACGGATATATGCATCGTCCTCCGGCGTATACCAATATAGCTCGCCACATTCCCTGCATTTTAGGATAATCGGCGGATCACCAAAATCAGGCAACGTATAGTATATTTTCTTTGTCCGCTTACACTCCGGACATTTCACCTCAAAACAGTATGCATTCACGACTTGCTTTTTCATCACTTCTTCTCCTTTATCCGATCCGGATGAACCCGTGGCTCTCCGAGCACCACTTATGTCTCCTTCTCCGCTTCGATCGCTGTCGCGCCCTTTTCCGTCCGCTCCTTGTGCTCCTTCAGCGTATTCATCGCCTCTCGCGCTATGACAAACGAATCACCGAACGGATTGACAACCACGCCCGCGGTATCCTCACGTTTCGAAATCATCGCGTGATAATCGTCAAACGATAAAATCAAGGTCTTTAGCGGCG
>JAAYIQ010000177.1 GCA_012523365.1 Clostridiaceae bacterium | reverse complement strand
TTTGCCGTTCTGGGAAGCGTCGTGATGATCCTGACTCTTTCCGGGAAAAAGGGCTACTTGCCGTCCGCGGATCCTTTGCCGCCGAATGATTCCGGCAGCAGTTCGCCGAGCGTAAACACCCTGCAGGAATCATCCGTGTCATAAAGAATGATTTCGAAGGTTTCGGGATCACAGAATTCCGCTAAAATCTGCCGGCATTTCCCGCAGGGCGGGCAATATTGCCCGGGCGCATCCTCAGGCGCGCCGATGACCGCGATCGCCCGAAAATCTCTCTTCCCCTCACTGATCGCCTTGCAAACCGCGGTTTGCTCCGCGCACACGGAAATAAACGCCGCGTTTTCGACATTACAGCCGGTGACGACGTTTTGGTCCGCGCACAGTAACGCCGCGCCGACCGAAAATCCCGAATACGGGCAATACGCCGATTCGCGAGCCTTCTCGGCGGCGTCGATCAATTGTCGATCCGAAACACTCATTTTTCTTTTCATCTTTTCGCGCCCTCCTTTGATCGAAAAGCACCCTGTCGTCCCGCATCTGCGGTTCCCGATTCCCGGTGCCCCCCGCCGTTTTCCTCTCCAATACCCGCCGCCGGTCTTTCCCGCAATCAATCCCTAATAGCCGCCGCCGGTCTTTCCCGCAATCAATCTCTAATAACCTGCTCCAATAGCTCCCGCAACCAACTTCACGATCCGACTGGTGCCGAGCCTTTCGGCACCGGATTCCATCATCGCCTCCGCGTCTTCCAAAGAGGAAATCCCGCCCGCGGCCTTGACCTTCACCGCCGGACCGGCGTGCGCCCGCAAGAGCCGAACATCCTCGACGGTCGCGCCGCTTTTCGAAAAGCCGGTCGAAGTCTTTATAAAGTCCGCACCGACCTCGGTGACGATCTCGCACATCCGGATCTTTTCCGCCTCATCAAGGAGGCAGGTCTCGATGATCACCTTGAGGAGCTTCCCGGACGAAGCCGCCCGCAGTGCCCGCAGTTCGTCCAGCACAAGATCCGTCCGCCCCTCCCTGAGCGCACCGATCGGAATGACGACATCGAGCTCGTCGGCCCCGTTTCGGATCGCGTCGGCGATTTCAAATATCTTCGTCCCGGTCGTCGAATACCCGTTCGGAAAGCCGATTACCGTACAGACGGGAAGCCGGCCGGCGAGGTATTCGGCCGCCGCCGCTACAAACGACGGCGGGATGCAGACGGACGCCGTCCCGTACAAAAGCCCCTCATCGCAGAGCTTGATCAGTTCTTCCCGGGTCATATCCGGCCGCAGAAGCGTGTGATCGGTGATCGAAAGGATCACCCGCTCCCGGTCGGTCACTACGATTCCCCCGGTCCGCTCATCTTTCCCGCTCATTTTCCGTCCTCCACCGTGATGATCTCTTTAAGAAACGATGTCCCTGTGAGGACTGTGCTCGCCTCTTCTGTTACCCCGAGATATTCCGCGATCGTCATCGCGATGTCCGCGAAAGTCTCGCGGATCCCGATGTCCGCACCCGACCGGACGCCGGGTCCGCCCGCCAGAAGCGGCACCGTCTCGCGCGAGTGATCGGTCGACGGATTTCCCGGGTCACAGCCGTGGTCGGCGGTGATCAGGAGAAGGTCATTCTCGCCCAAGCCCGAAAGGATATCCGGTAATGCCCGATCAAATTCGGAAAGCGCCCCGGCATATCCGTCCACGTCGTTCCGGTGTCCGTATTTGCTGTCAAAATCCACGAGGTTGATAAAGCAAAGTCCCGCGAAATCGTCTTGCATCGCCTCGATCAAACGCCCGACTCCGTCGGCGTTTCCGCTCGTACGAATCGAGGACGTGATCCCTTTTCCCGCGAAAATATCGAAGATCTTTCCGATCGATATCACGTCCGCGCCCTTATCGGACAGTAAATCCAGGATCGTCGGAGCGGGAGGCGGTAATGAATAATCGTGCCGGTTGGACGTTCGGACATAATCCGGGTATTCCCCGACAAACGGCCGCGCGATCACCCGTCCGACCGCGTGCTCGCCGGAGAGGACCTCCCGCGCAATTTCACAGTATCGGTAAAGCTCTTGAAGCGGCACGATCTCCTCGTGCGCGGCGATCTGAAACACGCTGTCCGCCGAAGTGTAAACGATCAAAGCGCCGGTCCCGATATGCTCCCGCCCATATTCACGGATGACTTCCGTGCCGGAATACGGTCGGTTACAAAGGACCTTTCGGCCGACCCTCCGCTCGAATTCAGAGATCACCTCGTCGGGAAACCCATCGGGGTAGACCGGAAGCGGTGTCGGAGAAACGATCCCCGCGATCTCCCAGTGCCCGATCGTCGTGTCCTTGCCGTTGGATCGCTCCGTCAGACGCCCGAAGGCACCCTCCGGCTTCTGCGGCAAAGCCGGAGTCTTCCCGTCGCCGCGGCGCTCCCCGATATCCCCGGCGACGCCCGGGATCGACAGGAGCCCAAGTCGGGTCAGATTCGGAATCACAAATCGATCGGACGAAGCGATCGACGCAAGGGTGTTCGTCCCCTCATCCCCGAAAAGCGCCGCGTCCGGCGCGCGCCCGATCCCCAGACTGTCCAGAACGACCAGAAAAACCCTTCTGTTCGGATTCGGCTCGGTAAAATCCTGGAACTCTGTTGCTGTTTCCTTCATGATGCCCTCTTTCATATCCCGATTCCGGCGATCTGTATCGCCCGAAAAGTCGCGTTCCCTGTACTGAATATGATATCACGAGTGCCAGGCATCGGCGAGGCGCCCGGAAGCGTGATCCGAATCAAAAAATGTCGCATTTCCCTCCGAAAAATCGCCCGTTATGTCGCAATCGAGTCCGATTATTCGCATGTTTTGTTGCAAATAAGGTTGAATTTTCTCGAATTTTGTTACATCCCGCAATTTATGTGAGAGAAATATCATTTATAATGGTAAAAGTAAGTGATGAGGTACGCGGGAGGCCCACGATGAGCGATAAACCGAGATTGGTCTTGATTTCTCTGGACGCGGTCGGCGACCACGAGGTCGATGCGCTTCTTTCGATGCCGAATTTCCCGCGGATCGCAAAGCGGGGAACTCTCATGCGGAAGGTCGACTCGCTTTTCATCTCGAATACCTACCCGATCCACGCGTCGATCCAGACCGGCGTTCCGGCCTGTAAGCACGGGATCGTCGATAACGATATCCAGTTGCCGGGCACCAAGGGCGAGCACTGGCGCTTCCACGTCCGTCATTTCGAGGTGCCCACGCTTCCTTCCGAGGCGATGAAGGCGGATCTCAGCGTTTGCTCGCTGATGTTTCCGGTGACCGGAGCGTCCGGCGCCCGCTATAATTTTCCGGAGATCGCCGGCAAAATGTCCTTTCTGAGACGGATGTTCCGGACCTTCCGGTACGGCAACAAACGGTTTATTTTTTCCTCTTTGTTTCGCCATCTGCGCGAAGTTACCGCGACCGGTGTCGGCCACGGGGACGAGCTGGTCACGTCGATCTCCGTGCGGCTTCTTCAAAAGAACAAGGCAGACCTTTTTATGATCCATCTTTTAGACGTCGACGGCACCAAGCACCGGCACGGCGCGACCTCGCCGGAGGCGGCGGAGGCGCTTCGGCGTCTGGACACGCGGATCGGAACGATCCTCGACGCAGCATGGACCGGGCCGAGAGCCGACACGACCTCCGTCATTATTTTCAGCGACCACAGCTGCATGGATGTACACACCGCGATCCACCCGAATCAACTGCTTTCGGAGGCCGGGATATCCACGGAAGACGCCTATTTTCACTGCTCTCACGGCTGTTGCTTTTTAAACATCTTCAGTCCGGACCATCGAGAAGAAATCGACGCCTTCACGGATGATTTTCTGAAGATCTCCGGGGTCGCGCGCGAATTGACCGCGGAGGAAATGCGCGTATCCGGAGCTTCCCGGGAGTTTGAGCGCGGTTTTGCGGCCGCGCGCGGTTACACGTTCGGGCACTTTTCTAAAGGCCAGCACGGCTACCCGCTCGACAACGAGAACTATCAGGTCTTTTATGCCGCTTCCGGTCCGGCCGTCGACGCCGGGCGTCTCGGCGAGGGCGGGAGCCTTCTGGATGTCTGTCCGCTCGCCGCGGATATGCTCGGGCTCCGGCGCTGGCCGATGGACGGAAGCAACCGCGTTTTTCGAGCGGACGATTCGACCCCGTCTTCGGGATCGTAGTCAACGAGGGATCACACATGGAAGAATTAAGCATCGCGATGCAAAATTATCTGGAAACCATTTATGAGCTCTCCGCGCAGGAAGGCGGGGTTCGCGTCAGCGACATCGCCGCGCACCTCGGCGTCTCGAAAGCCAGCGTCAATAACGCGATCAACGTTCTTTCGGAGCAGGGCTACGTCTCCCGGAAAAAGTACCAGGAGATCTATCTGACCGGGCCCGGAGCCGAAGCCGCCGCGTTTCTCGCAGGAAAGCACAGCGTCCTGAAATCGCTCTTCACGGAGATCCTCGGCGTGCCCGAAGAAATCGCCGACCGCGACGCCTGCGCGATCGAACACATTATCAGCCGCGAGACAATTCTTCAGATCCAAAAATACCTGCGCAATTGACATCCGATCGCGTCCCGTAGTATCCTGAATTTGCAATTGCGAATTTTTCGCATCTACGGGAGGTCGGCATGCGGCATTATCTGAAACTACTCGCGCTCATTATCGTATCGGTCCTGGTTTTTTCCCTGATGACGGCCGGGTGCTCCGCATCTCCCTTCTCCTCTGCTCGTAAGGATCAGCTCAAGGTCATCGCCAGCATCTATCCGATGGCGGACTTCGCGCGGAAAATCGGCGGCGACCATGTCTCGGTCGTTCAACTGATCCCGGCGGGCTTCGAACCGCACGCCTGGGAGCCCTCCACGACCGACATGAAGACCTTTGAGGAAGCGGACGTTTTTATCATGAGCGGCGCGGGGATGGAGATGTGGGCCGATAAGGTCTTGTCCTCGATCCGGAATCCGTCACTTCTCACGATAGACACCTCATTCGATGTCCCCCTGATTTTACCCGGCGCGTACTCGCTGGACGGCGAGGAAGCGGAGGCTGACCACGACGAAGCAGAGGCGGAACATGAACATGATGCCGACGAAGACCACGATCCTGAGAACGAAACGGAAGAGCACGACCACGATCCTGAGAACGAAACGGAAGAGCACGACCACAACAATAGTTCATTCGACCCGCACGTCTGGCTCGACCCGGCAAACGCGAAAATTCAAATGAAATCAATCTGCGAGGCGTTCTGCCGCGCGGACCCGGATCACGAGAAAGATTATCGCGCGAACTACGAGAAGTACGCGACGGACCTCGATGCCCTCGACGGCGAGTACCGCGCCGCGCTCTCCTCTATAGAAAAACCGTACATCGTCGTCTCTCACGAGGCCTTCGGATATTTATGCAAAGCCTACGGTCTCCGCCAGATCCCGATCCGCGGGATTTCGGCGGACGCAGAACCCGACGCCGCTCGTATGCGCGAGATCATTGAAATGACCGGGCGCTATCATGTGCGCGTCATCTTTTTCGAGGCGCTCGGAAGCCCGAAGGTCGCCGAAGCGATCGCCCGGGAAACCGGCTGTGAAACAAAAGCGCTCCTCCCGATCGGCGGCCTGACCCAGGAGCAGATCGATGCCGGGGAAGATTATTTTTCGATCATGAGAAGCAATCTCGAAGCGCTCAACTACGCGCTTACATTGGAGTGAGAGGAGTCGGTATGGCAAACAATGATTACGCGATCGAGGTCGATCACTTAAGCTTCGGATA
>JAAYIQ010000176.1 GCA_012523365.1 Clostridiaceae bacterium | reverse complement strand
GTAACGGTTTTTTCCATATCTCTGCCTCCAGCAAACCGGTTCGTTCGGGAACCGATTAGTATTTCTTTTTTTGCTTACGGGGAGTCTGTGAGGTACCCACGTCAGGATTCGCATTCTTTGAGAAAGCCATCGCCTTAAGCACTTCCATCTCAGCCTTCTTCGCTTCCAGTGGCTTGGTGAAAAGGAAGTAAATGATAAATTGTTGAAGGATGCCCATGATATTACCAATGATCCAGTAGAAGGCCATCGCAGCGGGGAGCGAGAACGTGAAGTACAGCATCATCACGGGCATCAGCCAGAGCATGATCTTCATCGTCGACTGCATAGAGGAGTTCTCCGACGCCTGATCTTTCCTGGCCGGATTGACGCGAGCGCGCTCCTTGGCTTCCTTCGCCGCCTGTTCGGCCTTTCGGTCCGGCTTGAGCAGATTCGTGATGCGGGTCTGAAGCAGTGTAGTACCGAGAACAAGCACCGGCAAGACCAGAAGAGGAACATACAATTTCCAATCCGGTCCGAAAAGCACCTTCGGGTTCCATTGCGGTGTCAGTGACAAATCAAGTCCGAGAAAATGCATGTCCACCAGCTGGCTGATTCCGAGCAATCCTTTGTTCACGGCCTCGCGAAGCAGTTCCGGACTTTTCTGAAGCGCAGTTACAATTGAAATGCTGTTATGCTCAACACCTTTGATCGACAAAAACTCGCCGAGCAACAAAATGTTTTCCTTTGATACCTGTGTAATATAGCGCAACGGAGAACGAACGACGTCGTAGATCGGAATGATGAAAAACAACTGAAGAAGCGGAAGCAAGCATCCGCCGAAGGACGCAGCCCCGTTCTCCTGCAAAAGCTTGCTGATCTCTTCGTTTTGCTTTTGCTTGTCGTCCGGATACTTCCTGCGAATCTCCGCTTGTTGCGCTGAAAGCGCCTGTTGTTTGACCATGGATCTCTGCGACCGGACATTCAGCGGGATCAGGAGTCCGCGAACGACGATAGTCAAAGCAATGATTGCCAATCCGTAGCTGTTGAAAAACTGATAAAAAATTCTCGTCATCAATCCGAACAAGATATTCAGCGGTTCGAAAATACCGAGAGACGAGAGAAGAAAGACATTCAGATTCATCGATTATTCTCCTTGGGATCGGCGCTTATCATACCGATCCAACTAGTATATCATAACAAAGGATGACCTTTATTCGCAACTTATTTTACCGGGTCATAACCGCCCTTGCTAAAGGGGTTACAGCGCAGAATTCTCCATACCGCCATAAAGAATCCCCGGAAAGCGCCATACTTCTCGATCGCGTCGATCGCGTATTCGGAGCAGGTCGGTATATATTTGCAGGCCGGAGCCATATGCGGCGATATTTTCTTCTTGTAGAAACGGATTGCCCGAAGCATCCAGGATTTAATCATTCGTCTTGCTCCCCGAGCGGACCAGTTGACCGAAAAGACGCCTCATATCCTCGTAAGTATCGATAAACGACGGAAGTGGGTCCGCATATCGCATCATGACGATAAAATCATACCCGCCGGGCAAGCCGTCTTTCAGAAGACGATAACTCTCACGCAAAAGCCTCTTCGCCCGATTTCTCCGGACTGCGCCCTTTATTCGGCGATTTCCGGTGAATCCCACGCGGTTGATGTCCGGGGGAATCGGAGTCGTGTTATGGCAAATACCCTTCGGTCGCCTAAAAAAATGTACAACGATATACCTTCCCGAAAGAGGCTTCCCGCGTTTATATACACGAGAAAATTCATAATTGAACCGAAGCGGCTGAGAGCTTTGTTTCGTCATTATTCCGATTCCCGGGTGCTAA
This sequence comes from Clostridiaceae bacterium, assembly GCA_012523365.1. GTDB lineage: Bacteria > Bacillota > Clostridia > Saccharofermentanales > Saccharofermentanaceae > JAAYCT01. Next base: position 4,631 of record JAAYIQ010000176.1, on the reverse strand, counting down.
AAAATAAGGACCCCGGGAAGGTGTCCTCAAGCCGACAGACGTTTTCTTCCCTTGAGTCTTCTTCTCTTGAGAACGTCTCTCCCGCCGGCCGTGCTCATTCTTTTCATAAAGCCGTGCTCTTTGGATCTGTGTCTTTTCTTGGGCTGATATGTCATCTTCATGTGGTTGGCTCCTCCGAAAGCTTGTATCATCGAAAAGTTCGGCGACTCCGAACAGCGTTAGAATTATACAAGGCAACGAGCACATCTGTCAACAGGAAACGGACGATCCGACCGTATGTTTGCGAGTTATCGGGGCTTTTCGATCGTTTCGCATGAAAACAGGACGCAATTGCTCCCGAATCTGTCGGCAAACGCCCGTGCGGCCCGATCTCTTGACCCGCGATCATCGAAAACGGCAAACATCGCACTGCCCGAACCGGTCACGGCCGAGTAGCCGGAGCCGACACCCTTAAGAAAGGCAAGCATCGGCTCGATTTCCGGCACGATATCGATCGCCGTTTCTTCGAGATCATTCCCCAGCCAAGGCCGAAGGCCCGCGAATCGTTCGCTCACCGGAGCTTCCGATGTCCGAAAAACGCTTGCGTCGGCACCGGACGGAAACGGATCGGGCGAGAAAGGGATCTTTTTCGCGTCATATCGTTGATATGCTCTTGGAGTCGACACTCCCTTACCGGGTTTCGCAATCAGGACCGGTAACCCGGCAAAAGGATGAACATGCGTAATTCTTTCGCCGACGCCCTCACAAAGCGCCGCCCCGCCGTCAATGAAAAACGGAACGTCCGCCCCGACAATCGCGGCAACCCCTCGCAACGCATCCTTTGTCAGCGGCTCCGGGGCTCCCTGATTTAAAAGCAGAAGAACGGCCGCCGCGTCCGCACTTCCTCCGCCCAAGCCCGCTTGGGAAGGAATCCGCTTATCGGCCCGGATGCGGATCGAAGCACCGGAAAGTCCCTTATGCGCACAAAAAATCTCGGCCGCCCGGTACATCGTATTCTTGCGATCGGTCGGCAATCCGGGAACATTATGGGACAGTACGATATCGGGTACTTCTTGAGATTTCCCTCCGCTGAGGGCCATTTCCAACGACACCGTGTCCGAAAGAGACACGGATTGCATCAGCGTGGAGAGCTGGTGATAGCCATCCTTCCTGATCCCGACGATGCGCAGAAAGAGGTTGATTTTGGCAAACGCCTCTGTCGTTTGATAAAAAGTGCTCATATCGATTCCCCGAAATTTAAAACCGCCCCGCAAACGATGAGGGCGGCTTTATCATACATCTTCATGCCTTTTTCCGAAAACGGATTCCGGAACATGTCAGCCGGCGCTGACGGCTACTCCGGCAATCATTGCAATCTCCACCGCCTTGGTCAACACGTCCACATAACTGTAGGAAACGACCTCCGGAGCCGTTTCGCTGTTCTGTCGCAAACAACGAACGGTAAAAACGTTCGGATAACAATGATCGAGTATTCCTTCATGGACAATGATGCGCTTCCGTCCGCCGTTCGAGGTCAGACGAATTCTGGTTCCGATGAAGTTCTGAAGATCTTTTCTGCATGCATCCAAGTCCGATTTAATGATCACCTTCGTACCTCCGCTATATCCATACCACGCCGCGGGGAACTGAAAAATCCGCGACGGACCGCATAATTCCTCTCCTTCAACATGAAAACCCTGACCCGGCTCAACGAACCCGTTAACAACACTTGCCTGACAACTTTTCATGTCCTATACTGAAATTCAATCGGCGGTCTGTACCAATCCTACTGATTCCGGATTATAACAATATTTTGACGAATTGTCAACTTCAGACACAACTGATAGTGGTCATTTTAGACAAAAAGCGCCAAATATTGTGGTTTCCGTCCATTCTCTCCGGTTCACGGGACAGACCCTCCGCATTCATTCTCTCCGCCTCGCGGGATAAAGCCTCCGAGAGAATTTCAACCGAACGCCAAGGCCGCGACCACATCGGAAAGGAACCGTAACGCCATGCTCAGTGATGTCGAAATTGCTAGAAGCACCCCTATGCTCCCCATCACCGAAATCGCGGAAGGATTGGGGATTAACCCTTCGGATCTGGACGCTTACGGAAAATACAAGGCAAAACTGCCGTTGTCTCTTTTCGAAAAGAACCGGAACCGCCCGAACGGCAAGCTGATTCTCGTTACCGCGATGAATCCGACCCCGGCGGGTGAAGGCAAAACCACCGTCAGCATCGGGTTGGCGCAGGCGCTGGCTAAGCTTAACAAAAAGGTCATGCTCGCGCTTCGGGAGCCCTCTTTGGGTCCCGTATTCGGTGTCAAGGGCGGAGCGGCCGGCGGCGGCTACTCCCAGGTCCTGCCGATGGATGACATTAACCTCCATTTCACGGGAGATCTGCACGCGATCACATCAGCCAACAATCTCCTGGCCGCCATGCTCGACAATCATCTGTTCCAGGGTAACGCCCTCCGAATCGATCCCAAGCGCATCCTTTGGAAGCGCTGTCTCGACATGAATGACAGGGCTCTCCGGAATGTCACGGTCGGTGTCGGAGGCGGTAATTCGGGCGTCGAGCGCAAGGAAGTCTTTTCGATCACCGCAGCCTCCGAAGTCATGGCGATCCTCTGTCTTTCCACCGACATGGATGATCTGAAGGCTCGTCTCGCGTCGATTTCTGTCGCGTACGATGTCGATGGCTTAATCATCACCGCCGGCGATCTGAACGCCGAGGGCGCCATGGCCGTTCTGCTCAAAGACGCGATTTGTCCGAATCTGGTGCAAACGGTAGAGCACGTTCCCGCCTTGGTTCACGGCGGACCCTTTGCAAACATTTCGCACGGATGCAACAGCATCATCGCCACCCGCATGGGGCTTAAGCTCTCCGACATTCTGGTAACGGAGGCGGGCTTCGGCGCGGATCTCGGTGCCGAGAAATTCTTGGACATCAAGTGCAGGACAGCCGGAATCTGGCCGGATGCCGTCGTACTGGTCGCCACCGTACGATCACTCAAATATAACGCCGGCATTCCGAAATCGGAACTGTCGGTTCCGAACACGGATGCCTTGCTTCATGGTTTTTCGAATCTCGAAAAGCACATCGAGAACATGAATCGATTCGGTATCCCCTGCATTGTCGCCGGCAACCGATTCCTCACGGACACGGAAGAAGAACTTGCCTGTCTGCGCAAGTTGTGTACGGATCACGGAGCTCTTTTCGCACCCGCAGATGTGTTTGTCCGCGGCGGAGAAGGCGGGTTGGATCTCGCCGAGGCCGTTCTTTCGGTGCTGGAAGACAAAAGTCTCAGCGCCCCCCCCCGCTTTATGTACGAATTGGATATTCGCGTAGAAGACAAAATCAGAGCCCTCGCGACCGGCATCTACGGAGCGTCCGACGTGAATATACTTCCCGAGGCGGAAGAGAAAATTCGCGCTTTCGAAGAGCTCGGATTCGGCGGGCTTCCGATCTGCGTCGCCAAGACACAATACTCACTGTCTGACGACGCAAAGGCCTTGGGCCGACCGCGCGATTACACACTCACCGTCCGCGATGTTTATCTCTCGTCCGGCGCGGGATATTTAGTCGTTTTGACCGGCTCCATCGTTACGATGCCGGGACTCCCGCCGAAACCGGCGGCCGAAAGCATCGACATTCACGACAACGGAATCATCGAAGGATTGTTCTGATTTTTCGACAGGAAAGCAAAGCGAAATGAAGAATCCGAAATCACTTTATGTATCATCCGCAAGCCGCCTCAAGGGGAAGCGGCAGGTTCGCAATATTTTTGTTTTGGTGCTGGTCATCGTTGTCATCCTGGCTCTGTTGTTGGTTTTATACGTCCTGGGCACCAAGAGAGAAATCGACGAGGCTTTCCCGACAGGCATTGCTTCGCGATCGGATAATAGTCATACAATCCCGGAGACAGATCCAACCGCCGACGGATCCGAACCGTTCGGGACATCCGATTCTTCGAACGCAACGTCAGACAGCGCCTCCCAGACCTCGGATTCCTCCGTCGAGCCCATCGATTCGGGCTCCGACAACACGGATTCGACCCGAAATACCAATTTGCCGGAGCCTCCGCCGGAGGAGACCGATATATTTTTTAAGTACAGCGGCATGCTGCAGACGGTGACTCACAAAGACCGGGACATCGCTTTGGCCAAGCTGAAGCAAACCGTCCGCGAATACATTCAGGGAGCGTCGGACGCACGAATCGGCTTTTATTACGTGAACCTGAAAAACAACGAAGAGTTCGGTTGGAACGATTTATCACCGTTCGTCGTCGGAGGCGCGATCAATTTGCCAATCAATCTGGCCTTATACGAAGAAGCGAGGACCGGTATTCTGTCCTTTAAAGAGGTGATGACCTATAAAGAAGAGGACCAGACCGAAGGGCCGGGCGTTATCGCGAATCGAAATTACGGCGCACAATATTTCATTCGCTCACTATCCGGTTTGTCGCTTACATCCTCGGACAATATTGCGACGGCGATGCTGATTCGCCGGCTCGGAGGGATCGAGCGGGTCTGCGACCGCTTTGGTGAGATCAGTATGATCGTCGACTATGATTCGGTTTCAAACTACACCGACTATTCAAAGAAACAGCAATCCGGCAAACGGAGAACAAGCACCCAGGACATGGC
>JAAYIQ010000175.1 GCA_012523365.1 Clostridiaceae bacterium | reverse complement strand
ACGTAAATTTTGACGGGATCGATTCCTTGCGGGTAATATGCGCCGGAGGGAGAAAGCAGGATCATGAAGCGGTATGTCTTCGAAGGGCGTACGCCCAGATAAGGATCGGTTGCGAAGACAAAGGGTCGGATATAGAGTGATTCTCCCTCTCCGGACGGAATCCATCCGCGATCCAGACGAACCAGTTCCTTGGTCGCGTGAACGCAAAATTCCGTATCGAGCGGCGGAATCACCAGACGCTCGTCGGATATGTTCAGACGCTCGTAATTCAAAAGCGGCCGAAAAAGATTGATCGAATCATCGGGGCACCGATAAGCCTTGAGTCCCTCGAAAACCGCCTGTCCATAATGAAAGACCATCGCAGTCGGAGGGATGGTGATGTCGCCGAACGGCTCGATGCGCGGATTGATCCACCCTTGACCCTCGACATAGTCCATCGAAAACATATGGTCGGTGAAAAAAGTGCCGAAGGGAAGAGAATCTCCCGGAACCGGACGCTTTCTCGGTTGAGTGGTCTGGGTTATCTTGATTGTCGGAAACATGAGCTCGGCCTCCTTAGATTGTCGTTTGCATAACATTATATTACTGATTCGGTTGAATGTAAGAACATTTCTGCAATTTTTTATTTTTTTCTTTCATATTTTGATCAGAATTGAGAAATGGTTGTCATCACCCGGTGCCGGACAATTCTTAAATTAGCGAATTCATACACCGTCGATGAATTGAACAATTGTTCTCTTAATGATATTCTTTTTCTTGGAGGTGATCGTATTGTCCGGTAAGCCCGATGATTTGCATAATAATTCCGATCTCGTCCCCATGACCCCTTTTCGCATCGAGAGCGACATGAAACCGATGGGAGATCAGCCGGCGGCGATCGACAGTCTGGTCGACGGACTCGGTCGCGGATTGCCCGCTCAGACGCTGCTCGGCGTGACCGGTTCCGGAAAGACTTTCACGATGGCAAAGATCATCGAGCGTACGCAACGGCCTGCGCTGATCATCGCGCACAACAAAACTCTGGCCGCTCAATTATGCGCGGAGTTTAAGGCGCTTTTTCCGAATAACGCCGTTGAGTTTTTTGTTTCGTACTATGACTACTACCAACCGGAGGCGTACATTGCGGCTTCGGATACATATATCGAGAAGGATTCCGCGATCAATGACGAGATCGACCGGATGCGACACAGTGCGACATCATCGCTTTTAGAGCGCCGCGATGTGATCGTGGTGGCATCGGTCTCCTGCATATATGGGTTGGGAGATCCGGGAGATTACCGGGATTTGATGGTCAGCCTGCGCCCGGGAATGAAGAAGTCGAGAGACCGGGTAATCCGGGAATTGATTTCGATCCGGTATGTTCGGAACGATTATGAGTTGAGCCGGGGCGCTTTTCGCGTACGGGGAGATACGATCGACATCTTTCCGCCCTGGTCGGAGGAACTCCTGACACGCGTCAGTTTTTTCGGCGACGAGATCGAGAAAATCACCGAGGTCCATCATGTCAGCGGCAAGACGATGTTTGCTCGCAATTACACATCGATTTTTCCGGCTTCTCATTACGCGACCGGCGATGAGAAGTTGAACCGCGCAACGGAAACCATTGAAGAGGAGTTGGAACTCCGGGTGGAGGAGCTCCGGAGTCAGGGCAAGGTCATCGAGGCATACCGTTTGGAGCAACGTACGCGTTATGATTTGGAGATGCTTCGGGAAACCGGATTCTGTAAGGGGATCGAGAATTATTCGCGTCATCTGTCGCAGAGAAAGCCGGGATCGCCTCCATACACGCTCATGGACTTTTTCCCGAAGGATTATCTCCTGATGATCGACGAATCACACGTGACGATCCCGCAGGTCGGTGCGATGTACAACGGCGACCGTTCGCGCAAGGAGAGCCTTGTCGGGTACGGGTTCCGCTTGCCGTCGGCTTTTGATAACCGACCGCTGACGTTTGCGGAATTTGAAAAAAGGATGGGACAGGCGATTTTTGTTTCGGCTACTCCGTCCGTTTATGAGTCGGAACACAGCTTGAACACCGCGGAGCAGATCATCCGGCCGACCGGATTGGTGGATCCGGAAATTGCCGTCCGGCCTGTGGAAGGGCAGATCGATGATATTCTCGGCGAGATTCGCGAAAACACCAAGCGCGGAGACCGAACATTGGTCCTGACGCTGACGAAGAAAATGGCCGAGGATCTGACCGATTTTCTGGCCGACGAGAAAATCAAAGTGAAATACCTGCACTCCGATGTGGAAACGGTCGAACGTATGAAGATCCTTCGGGATCTGAGACAGGGCAAATTTGATGTGCTGGTCGGCATCAATCTGCTTCGTGAAGGTCTGGATCTTCCGGAGGTATCCCTTCTGATGATACTCGATGCCGATAAAGAGGGTTTCCTTCGCTCGGCAAGATCATTGATTCAGATTATCGGGAGAGCGGCCCGTAACGTGAACGGGCGGGTCATCCTGTACGCGGACAACGTAACCGATTCCATGTTCGGGGCGATTTCCGAAACGAACCGTCGCCGGGAGATACAAATCGCTTATAATAAGAAGAACGGAATTACCCCGAGAAGTATCGTTAAAGAAGTCCGGAATGTTCTGGATACCATTGAGGAACTGGGGGCGGACGGCGAAATCCAAGCGGATAATGCCGCGCTTCTGGCGGACGGCAAGAAGCCGCCGATGACGGAGTCGGAGCGCGGCAAGCTGGTCGTACGCATCGAGAAAGAGATGAAAGAAGCGGCGAAACGCCTTGATTTTGAAGAGGCCGCCCGTCTCAGAGACATGCTGATCATTCTTAAGGGGTAACGATTTAACAGGGAAAGGATAACATAATGGATCCCGAAACCTCTCCGCTGAAGGGTTTTACCCATTTGCATCTGCACACCGAGTACAGCCTTCTGGACGGGGCCATTCGCATTCGCGAACTGGCCAGGAAGCTCAAGGAATTGGGCATGTCCTCGTGTGCCGTCACCGATCACGGGGTCATGTACGGCACAGTCGATTTCTTTCGCATTATGCAGGAGGAAGGAATCCACCCGATTTTGGGCTGTGAATGTTACGTCGCTCCGCGCAGTCGGTTGCTTAAGGAGGGCTCAGAGGATCGGGACCCCTATCATTTGGTGCTTTTAGCCAAGAATCAGGAAGGTTTGGTGAATCTGAACCGACTGGTATCGAAAGGCTTTACCGAAGGTTTTTATTATCGGCCCAGAATCGATTTCGAATTACTTTCCGAGTATCACGAAGGTCTGATCGCGCTTTCCGCCTGCCTTGCGGGCGAAATCCCGCAGGCGATTCTGCGCGAGGATTTCTCCAAGGCCCGGGAAGTCGCGTTGAAATATGAGGCGATTTTCGGAAAGGATCACTTCTATCTTGAGATTCAAAGCAATCAGATTCCTGCTCAGGCCCGGGTAAATCAGCGCCTGATTGCGATTTCGAACGAGACCGGCATTCCGCTTGTCGCGACGAATGATTGTCATTACCTGAACCGGGCCGACGCAGATGCACATGACGTTCTTCTTTGCATGCAGACCGGGAAAAGAGTTTCCGATACCGACCGGATGAGAATGCCGACGGATGATTTTTATGTTAAGTCCGAATCCGACATGCTTGAGTACTTCGCAAGTGTTCCGTCCGCGATCGAGAATACCTCGCGAATCGCGAGCATGTGTCACGCCGGATATACTTTCGGACGGATCCATTTGCCGACCTTTGAGATCCCGCCCGATTTTTCGGACCATGCGGACTTTCTGAAGTACATATCGGACGAGGGTCTCCGGAAGAGAATCTCGGATGTCGATGATGAGGATAAAATTTTCGAATACCGGGAACGGCTTGATTATGAACTCGGTGTCATTAATGATATGGGATACACGGATTATTATTTGATCGTTTGGGACTTCATCAAGTACGCACGTGATCATGAGATTATCGTCGGCCCGGGCAGAGGATCCGGTGCCGGATCGCTTGTCGCTTATGCGCTGGGGATCACGAACATCGATCCGATTCGCTACGGATTAATTTTCGAACGGTTCCTCAACAGCGAACGCGTCAGCATGCCGGACTTCGACATCGATTTTTGCTATGAACGAAGACAGGAAGTGATCGATTACGTTACGGACAAATACGGTAAGGATCGTGTCGCTCAGGTCATTACGTTCGGAACGCTTGCGGCAAGGGCCTGTGTGCGGGATGTCGCGCGGGCTTTGGACGTTCCTTATGCTCAATCCGACCGGATGGCCAAAATGATCCCTGCGGCGCTCGGAATGACGATCGCAAAGGCGCTGGAGATGTCACCGGAACTTAAGGGCGAATATGAAGGGAACACGATTGCCCGGCAGGTTCTGGATACGGCGATGAAATTTGAGGGGATGCCGAGGCATGCTTCCACCCACGCGGCTGGAGTCGTCATATCCAGTGTCCCGCTTACCGATCTCGCTCCGCTTGCCAAGAACGAGGATTCGGTGGTTGTTCAGTTCGATAAGAACAACGTGGAGGCGATTGGCCTCCTCAAGTTTGACTTTCTTGGGCTGAGAACGTTGACGGTCATGCGGGATACAGCGGAGATGGTCTTTCGAAACCGGGGTGTTCAAATCGATTTCGACCGAATTCCAATGGATGATCCGAGCGTGTTTGAGTTGATCGGCAGAGGGGATACCGAGGGTGTTTTTCAACTTGAATCATCCGGTATGACGTCCTTTATGAAGGAATTGACCCCGACTTCGCTGGAAGACATCATCGCGGGTATTTCGCTATATCGACCCGGGCCGATGGATCAGATTCCTCAATACGTAAAAGCGAGGCACGATCTGTCGCTGATCCGATATCGTCACCCGCTTTTGGAGCCGATTCTGAACGTAACCTACGGATGTATGGTCTACCAGGAACAGGTCATGCAAATCGTTCGCGATGTCGCGGGTTTTTCGATGGGGCAATCGGACAATATCCGAAGAGCGATGTCGAAGAAGAAGGCTTCAATCATGGAAAAGTACCGCAAGACGTTTATTTACGGCGGATATGACGAACTGAAGAGAAAGGTCGACGGCGCGATCAAACGGGGTGTCCCCGAAAAGACGGCGGAGAAAATATTCGATGAAGTGGCACATTTTGCCGGATACGCTTTTAACAAGTCCCACGCGGCGGCCTATGCCGTGGTCGGATACTTCACCGCATATCTGAAACACTATTACCCGACCGAGTTCATGGCCGCCATGCTGAACAGTTATCGCGGGAATCTCTCACAGGCGGCGTGGTATATCGGTTGCTGTAAACGAATGGGTCTTGAGGTTTTGCCGCCCGACATCAATTCCAGTCAGGCCAAATTCACCACAGAGGGGAAAGGTCGCATCCGAATCGGTCTGTCGGCCGTCAAGAATGTCGGTGAGGCCGCGATCAACCGAATGATCGAGGACAGAAACACGGACGGTCCGTACGTTTCATTCGGAGATTTTTTGAGAAGGACGGAGCGGCTTGAGGTTAACAAGAAGATGGTCGAGAGCCTGATTTTCGCGTCAGCTCTGGATCGATTCGGCGTGCCGAGAGCCAAGCTGGTCGCAGCAGCCGATCCGTTTATCACGCAACTCCAGAACACCAGAAAACATACGATGGAAGGCCAGTTGTCGTTTTTTTCGATGGAAGATTCAGATCGGTCCCAAACAGAGAGCGAGCCGCAATACCCGGATATCGAAGAGTTTTCGACCTTCGAGATCCTCTCGCGCGAGAAGGAGGTGCTCGGCATCTATGTTTCCGGGCATCCGCTTGAGGAGTACACACGATCAATCGCGGAAATAACGACGGCAGACAGCTCGATGTTCCGCACGGAACAGGATGAGGAAGGGGCGGTCGACGACCGCAAAATTCACGACCAACAGCGCGTTATCATGGCGGGGTTGATCGTTTCGACGACGACCAAAACGACCAAGAAACAGGATCTGATGGCGTTCGTTCAGATGGAGGACATTACCGGTCCCTTTGAGGTGATTGTTTTTCCGAACACATATCGGGAATATGCGCACATACTGAAGGAGAACCGGGCTTTGCTGGTGACGGGTAAAATCAGCTTTCGGGAGGAAGAGGAACCCAAGCTGATCGCCGAAAATTTCGAAGACTTAAAACGGAACGACGAGTATCGCTCGACGACGCAGACCCGGCACGATCCGGTCATGCCTGCATTCGACGCACCCGAACCCGGAAGAGATCTGTTCGGAACGATCGATTGCCCGGACCCCCAAGTCTTGACGGACGCCCCGAATATTCCCGAACCGCCGGGCCCGGAGGAGGAGCGGGTCGCTCCGTGCGATAAGGAATCCCGACAAAAAGGCAAATTAGCAATCTGCTATCACGGATCCGAATCGGACGCGGGGTACCGGAGGATCCTCGCGACACTTTCGTATTTTCGGGGCGCAGTACCGGTCATTGTTTATTTCTCGCGCGAAAAGAAGTCCGTCAAGCTTCCGGACCGCTTTTCCGTCGAGTTGAGCGAGGAGATTTTACGGGAGATCACGGGGGTTTGCGGTCGCGATAACGTGGTGATCGTCTGAACCAATTTTTTTGAAAACGATTATGTTCTCATGATTTAAGTTTTTGCGCCGAATATGTATAATGGAATAGGTTTTTTCACGTACCACCGGAACAAATTTATTGCGGGTTATCGTAACAGGACCTGCCGAAAGGATCGATATATGTCTGAGGAATACTCGCTTACGAATTTGCCTGACCTCAAGAATCTTGTCGCGACCAATTATGATTTGATTCCGGAAGCGGAGCGCCCGAAGGTGACTACAATCGGCGTTCTGACCAGCGGGGGAGATGCCCCGGGCATGAATGCCGCTCTGAGGGCGGTGGTTCGTTCCGCCAGTT
>JAAYIQ010000022.1 GCA_012523365.1 Clostridiaceae bacterium | reverse complement strand
TGGCGGCGCTCGGTGTATTTATTCTTTGGTTTTGCTGGTTCGGATTTAACGGCGGTTCTACGGTTTCCGCAGAGGGAGACGCGATCCCCGCGATGGGATCGATTTTTGTAACGACCAACCTGGCTGCTGCAGCCGCCGCGTTCGCCGTTTTGCTCTTAACATGGATCCGTTACAAGAAACCCGACGTTTCGATGACCCTGAACGGTGCCCTTGCCGGATTGGTCGGCATCACTGCAGGATGTGACGCGGTCACTCCGAGCGGTGCGGCGGCGATCGGTGTCATCAGCGGTATCCTGGTTTTTGTCGGGATCGAGTTTGTCGACAAAATCGCCAAAGTCGACGATCCGGTCGGTGCGGTCGGCGTCCATGGAATTTGCGGCGCAGCCGGAACGATCATGGTCGGATTGTTTGCGACGGACGGCGGTCTGTTCTACGGCGGTGGATTCAAAATGCTCGGTATCCAGTCTCTCGGAGTCATCTCCGTGATCGGGTGGGTCGCCGTTACCATGACGGTCGTCTTCATGATCATCAAGAAAACCGTCGGTCTTCGCGTTCCGAAGGAAGAGGAGATCCTCGGACTCGATATCTGCGAGCATGGACTCGAGAGTGCGTACGCCGACTTTTCGATCATCGATCGAAGCGGATTGGATCTGGTGACGAACGGCTCGGCCGCATTGGTTGCTCCGATGCCGGAAGGTACGGTCCATATCGATGAAGCGGTCCCTGTTCAGATGAAGACCGCAACGGCGACGCCGATCGCTTCGGATGTCCCGATCACCAAGATCGAGATTATCACGAAACAGAACAAGTTTGAAGTGCTGAAGGAAGCGATGGACAAGATCGGAATCACCGGTATGACCGTCACGCAAGTCCTCGGCTACGGGGTACAGGGAGGGCGGACCGAGTACTACCGCGGTATCAAGATGGAGACGACGCTTCTGCCGAAGATCAAGGTTGAGATCGTCGTCAGTAAGGTTCCGGTCGACCTTGTGGTCGCGGAGGCCAAGAAAGCTCTCTACACCGGAAATATCGGAGACGGAAAGATCTTTATCTATAAGGCGCTCAATGTGATCAAGGTTCGTACCGGGGAGGAAGGCTTCGACGCGTTGCAGGACGTCGAGTAAAAACCGGAAGAACGGATTCAGAGACGCGGCCGCATCCCCCATGCGGTCGCGTTTTTATGTGAATACGGAGGAGCATAGATCGTGGGAGAGTATACCGTTAAATCTCCGGCCGCCGACAACGAAAAAAGACGCATGCCGTCGGAGAAGAGGTTCGCGTATTTGAATGATTAACCGGATCCTTCGACAACATACCCGAAGAACGTAAAAAAATCATTGATCACGCCAATATCTCCGGGTTTGGTGCTGAAGCAGTAAGCCTCGATGATTACAGTGTTTACCCGTAAACAGATCGTGTACGATGGGAGTTTTTCGTCTTTTGCGACGATGATATCGTACCCCTCCATTTCGGAAAAAGATATTTCACTGATAGGCCCCGCTTCCTCTTCGCCCCTTTTTAGTGAATCATATCTCTCCCGCATACGTTCCTTGGCACACTCTTCGTCGGAAAATTTCGAAAAAGTCAGGTAATACTCGTTATTTCCGCTCGAGCTACGCAGAAGCGCAACCTCGTTGCTTCCCTCGAGGGGGGTCAATTCGCGAACAGAATATTGGAGATTCTTGCAGACAGCGCGAAAATCGTCGGCTGTGATGGGATTCATAGGCGGTCGAAGAGAAGCGGAGGACTCGATCGGATCCGTATCCGAGGACACGGTTGATCGACCGGGCTCGGTTGTATCTGTCGATTCCACTGTGATTTTGCTTGATTGGGCGATCGTACTCGTTTCCGCCGGAAAGGCTTTATAACACCCGGCAAAAGAAAGCAGAACCGGAAGAACAATCCCGATCAAAAGTCCCGTTTTCAATGGATATAAACGCATAAAAAACCTCCTTGTGTACGAAGTGGCCACTGAAGGATAAGCGATTCGATTAATATCGTTCAACGACGCTCATCAAGCATAACCTGAACTCTGTTCTGTATGATCCGCGCCACCTCGTCCGCGGTTTTCTGTCCGGCAAAATAAGCCGGGGATTCCTCCGTAACGATGGCTGAAACGGAGTCACTGTTAGTAAGCATGTTATCCGCTCTTTCCAGAATGTCCCAATAGATGGCGACCGCGGTTTCCTTGTCTGCGTTCACGTACGGGTCCCCGCCCGTGCCAAAGCTTTCCAAAAGTGCCAGAGAAGCATCAATCGACGATTGAACGGCATTCCGGTTGACCGGATTATCATAAGGGAAATTTGTGCTCTGAAATTCGTCGGAAAGAGCGAGTGCAATAAAGTCCCAGCATAAATCCGGTGTTTCGGTAGCCGACGATATGGCCAGGATATAGCGCGGATAATAACAAAGTGACTTCGATTGTTCTCCCGGAAATCCGATATAGGTCCGAAAATTTCCGCTTGACACATCGTAGCCTTGTAGAACAGATTCGATACCGCCAATCCACTCAAAATCCAAGGCGGCATCCCGTGTATCGAATGATTCCTCCGAACCATAACGGTTTGCCCACGCAAGAAGAGAAATGAAAGAGACGCTTGAAAAATCCGCCCGTAACTGTTCATAGTCGATAAATTCGCGCATGGAAGACTTGAGTGCCCATGAAAGCAATTGCTGTTTGGTAAAAATGGATTGCGCCGAGGTTTCCGCCGGTAATCCGGTGGCCATTTGATCAAAATCTTTAATGGTCCAATTCCTCCGCCCCTGAATAATGTCCGGAGGCCCTGAAAAGCAGTTCACCGTAAAGCTTGTCGGTACGCAATAGACATTTCCGCCGGTCTCAGCGCCAAGCACAACATCCAGGATATAGTTTTCTTCGGACAAATTTCCCAGATAGGGAGATAAATTCAACAAATCGTCCTTGACCGAATAGTCGATCAGGGACAGGTTTTGATTGATGTCAAGGTATATATCCGGCGCATTGTCCAGAAAGAAATCATTGAGAATAATCCGGCGAAGCTCCGGAATCATCTGCTCCCAGGAAAGCTCAGGGCTTATTTCGTCCATGTAGTCGCGCAGGATTACCCGGCATTCCGGATGGGCGTTTTCGAAGGAATAGACATGTTTTCGGACAATATCGTTGTCTTCAAGATCTAGACCGGCGACGACGATTTGTCTCTTATTCGCAAGGGGATCCCGGTCTGTTCCGGTAAGCACGGAAATCGTGTTCTTGTCGGTTACAAGCGAAAAGCCTACACAAACCATCTTCTGATTCGGGAAAATTTTCAACGCGGCGATCGGATTGACGCTGATTTCCGTATCATACCAGCATACAATTGCCCGAACTTCTCCGGTATTCAGATCATATTCCACCAGTTTTTGCCGGTCATAACCATAACACGCCTCTCCGTCGGTCAATACAGAAGCATCAACCGGATATTCCATTGGAAGAAGTGTTGGCTCACTGATTTTTCCCGAAGCGGTGTCGATCGAAAATAAAGCGCCCCGGGGCAACTCCTCCCGGACCATCGAGGCGTAAAGATACAGTTGTTCGTTGATCAGAAGCAAATTCCCTTGAAAGAGAAACTCTTTAGTTGATATCGAATGCTCAGCGCGGCCTTTTTCCGAAAAAATATAAAGCTGACTTGTCCAATTGGCAGTTGTACCCAAAACGCAAAGTTTACCGTTTGGCAGAATACACGCCGAATCAACGAAGTTCAGATCGTTGCGGTCTATGGTAATTGTTTGCGTCTTTACATGCGTACCCGTATCGCTGAAATAAGCAAGTTGACAGCTTGCGTCGGAAGAATCCAGTTCCGTGTACGGAGAAAACACACAGAAGCCGCCGGCCGGGGATTCAAGAAGAATCGGGGAGGTATCTGTCGGAACCAGAATGTCATCGAGAGCTATACGATGAATGAGATTTCCGTCAAAATCATATATTTCCAAACGACGTTCCGGGAGAAGCCGATTATGCTCCGAAAGAACCTCTGGGGTCAAAACGGAGGAAAACGCTTCGATGTCATCCTCAGGATATACGACAAAGCTTGCGACGATGCGATCCTCAAGAATCAGCACGTTTTCCTCGTATTCCGCTGAAAATGAATGCTCCACAACGTCAAAATAAGCAGCTACGATCCGTTCCGAAGATCCTTTTGCCGGGGAACAGGCAACGACGCTCCACCCCAAGAGAAAAGACAGTGTGGTAATCGCGATTCGCTTTACAGAATGCACAGATTTTCCTCGATTCATTTTTCAATTCGCTTGTATGGATATTACAATATGAGGTGTGCGTTCGGGCGGTACGACGCAAATAGATTGGATTGAAAATTACGGGCATTACAGGAAATCTGCCGGTTTTGCCATCATAACGATGTCTTTCTGCATTATGGTAAACGAGCGGTATACAATGCAGTCGCGTGAGGAAGATGCATCAACCATCATACCATATCCAACATATATGGATACATGATCAATGTCCAGATATCTACCATTCGGTGCTTTGGTATAATCGTAAAAAATCAGATCTCCGGCTTTCTTCGAGGTAACGAGCAAACCATCCTCTTCCATCTCCTTGGCTTGTGATGCGGCACAGACAGAGGAAATAGAGTACCCGCATTTCTTGTATACATAATATGCAAACCCACTACAATCAAATGAAGTCGGACCAAGCCTGTTGTATTTGTCATAGTCGGTATTTTGATTCGATATTTCTATCGCTTTATTCGCTATTGCTTGACGATAATAGCCCTGAATCGCTTCAGGAACATAACCTGCCCGCAAATTGATCGGATAAATGGCTATGGCAAGAAGACACGTGATTACTAAAAGTTTTCGATTTCTATGGATTCTCATTTGTATAATCCTCCTTGTCAAGTATTTATTACTACATTTAACAAAGCTGAGAATGCATCATTTTGGTGCGCGGAGGAGGAACCGGGATAAGGCCACGGAAGAAAGGCATATTGGGGTGTTCATGGGATAGAAGGATCCGGAGAAGGGACTTCAATATGACTACTGTCCCAATACCCAATGCGCAATTGCATACCCGATCCCCACCGAGAGTACGTTACTGATGCTGTGAATCGCCATCGAATAGTAGACGCTCTTGGTCTTCAGAAAAACGAAGCCCTGCACGGAGCCGAGCGCGAACGCGAAGATCAGCTGGATCACGTCGTAGCTGAAGGACAGGCCGGTCGGGCCGAACGACCACCGGATATGTGCGATCGAAAACAAAAGCGCGACGATCAGCACATTGATCGCGGAGGCGGTTTTCGAGCGGCTGCGCATCACATACGCCAGAAAAGCGATCGGCAGGGCGCGGAAAAGAATCTCTTCCGAAGGTCCGGAGAAAAAGAGCTGAAATGCCAGTGTACCGGTAATATTACGCGCGGTGAGCGGATAACCGTACGGGCGGATCAAATCAAACGCGTACCCGATGATGTAGGAAAGGATCGTATACACGAAGAGCACGGCGCTCATGATGCCGACGATCTTCATGCCGAGCCGGACTTCGCCTTTTCGAAAACCGAAATCGATGCGAAAGAGTTTCCCGAGAATCAGAAGCGGTACGAGTGCAATCAGCGCCTGAATGACATGATGGACACTGACCGGCAAGAATGCCCGACTGGGATCAAGCGATCCGTAGTTGATCGGGTCTGAGATTCTTGAGCCGACGATACTCGCGAACTGCTGAAAAGCAAAGATTCCGATCACCGCAAAGAAGATGCCGATGATCCGCGCCGGCGTCATTTTGGCCGGCGATTCTGAACGAATGGTTTCCATCATATTATTGTCCTTCTCTTTAAAAAAAGTCTGCCGGGCATCCTCGACACCCGGCAAATTATAATAAGGTTAACACAATGAAATGAACAGTAAAAGTAGATAAGGTACCAGAATGGTTTCGGTTTGGGAAAGAAAACCCGTAAAGCAGTCAAAATGCGATAAAATCTCAACGTGACACGTGTTGGATAAAACGTAATAAATGGCGCGTTATAATCCCCAAAAAACTATTACCAGCCAAATATTGCAAATTATATTTTTTCATGTTATGGTGTAGAAAACAGTGATGTGGGGGGATTGGCGTGACGGAGAACATGACATCCGCGGCGTTTATCGCGATGTTGGCAAAAAGGATCAAAAGATATCGCATTGATTATCCGATGACCCAGAAGGAGTTGGCGGATAAATCCGGAGTGTCCGAGCGAAGCATCTCCAGATTTGAAGGCGGCGAAGACATACAACTCGGCAACCTGGTCAAGATATTATCGGCCCTGGATTTGGCGGATCATCTGAATTTGTTGGTTCCGGATAACACAAAAAGACCATCGTATTATTTAAGCGAAGAGAAAGCTCAAATTCGGGTTCGCGCAAGGAAGAAGCCGGATCGGTCGGGCGATCGTATTCGTTGGGGAGATGAGAAATGAACACGGCAGAGGTGTTTCTATGGGGGACTCGTATCGGCATTATTCATTTGGAAGACGGGATCGTATCCTTTGAATATGACCGGGATTTTGCGCAAAGAGGGATCGAAGTATCTCCGATCTTCATGCCGATCTCGAGTCGGGTTTATCGATTTCCCGAGTTGACGGGAGCCGTGTTTCACGGAGCGCCGGGAATGATCTCGGATTCATTGCCGGACAGATTCGGAAATGCGGTCATCAATCAATGGCTTTCGAGCCAGGGAAGATCGCCGGATTCGTTTAATGTTATCGAGCGTCTTTGTTACACCGGAAAAAGAGGCATGGGCGCGCTCGAATATGTTCCCTCGACCGGTCCGCAGAACAATGAGGCGGAGCGGGTTGATCTTTCGGAGATGGTACGACTTGCGTCGGATATATTAAACGACAGAGAACACCTCCGTTTATCGATGACCGAGAGTATCGAGGCGCAACATCTTCTGAAACTCGGAACTTCTGCGGGCGGCGCCCGGGCGAAAGCAGTCATCGCATGGAACGAAGAGACAAATGACGTCCGGTCCGGACAGATCCGTGCCGGTGACGGTTACGGATACTGGCTGATGAAATTTGACGGAGTAAGCGGGAACGGGGACCATGCGATGACCGATGAGCCGCAATACACTGCGATTGAATACGCATATTACCGGATGGCCGTTACGGCCGGCGTTCTTATGAATGAATGCCGGATCTATAAAGAGAGCGGCAGAAGTCATTTTATGACCCGCCGATTCGATCGCATCGGTGACGCGGGTGATAAGATCCACATGCAAACGCTCGGAGCATTGGCGCATATAGATTATAACGTGCCGGGACTGTGCGGATATGAGCAAGCGGCGATGTATGGAAAGAGGATCGGATTACCCGCTGTTGATATCGAACAACTTTTCAGACGATTGGTGTTTAATGTCTTGGCGGTCAATCAGGACGATCATGTCAAGAATATGTCTTTTCTTATGGACCGATCCGGAAAATGGAGACTTTCGCCGGCATACGATGTGACGTTTGCGTATGATCCGGAAAATCGATGGCTGTCTTCGCACCAAATGACCGTCAACGGGAAAAGATTATCCATAACAGAGGAAGACCTGGTGACGAGCGGAACCATTATGGATATCCCCTCATCGAAGTGTAGAAAAATCATCGTTGAAGTCGCGGAAGCGGTCGGAAAATGGAGCGTATTCGCGCAGGAGGCAGGTGTTCGCGAATCCACTGCCGAAGCAATCGGAAATGTTATTAGAACGCGGGCAGTTTGAAAAGATGACAACTCGTGAAAAGAATTTACGGAAGCAATTACTTCCGGTCCGATGTGAACGCGCGTTCCACATTCATTCTCCGTCCTTGTCAAGCTTATCGCCGCTGACGTACTATGATCGTATTCATTGATCAGGAGGAGGTGTCGCTGTGCGCGCAAACCCAAAGGCCGAATTCGATTTCGAACTTCTTCGCGAAGAACTGACCCGGATGGGCGCCTGGCGCGAAGCCGGATTCAGGGCAATCGCGCTATCGCGCGACAACGTCACGTACGAGCGCGCGACTCACTCGACTATCCTTCCCCATAAGACCGTCGCGACGCGCGCCGGCCTCGGCTGGATCGGGAAAAACGCGCTTCTGGTCACCCGCGAGCGCGTCTCCGCGATCCGGTTGACATCGGTTCTGACAGACGCGCCCCTGCCGGAATCGAATCCGATTGATATATCTTTTTGCGGCGATTGTGACGCATGCCTCCGGAACTGCCCGGGTGAGGCGATTCTCGGTCCGAACTGGTCGGTCGAAAAGCGCCGCGAAGAATTTTTCAGCGCTGTATCATGCCGGAGGGCATGTATTCAAAGGACATGGAAAACCAAGCCGGGATTGAGCCTGTGCGGCCTTTGTATCGCCGTTTGCCCGTATACGAAGAAGGCGATTCGCGACGCCGGTATCGAGTATATTTTCCCGGCGGCGGAGTTCGCGGAGCCCGGGGATGTCGAAGAGATCCTCAGACTTCAGAAACTCTGTTTTCAAAAAGAGGCCGACCGGGCAGGGAATCCGAATATCGCTCCGATGACCGAGACCAAAGAGGCGCTCCTCGTCGATCTTTCGAGCGCGGCGGATCCGCTTTTCCTCCTGAAGCTTGTCGAAAACCGGCGGATCGTCGGCTCCGTCCGGGCCCTGGAAAAGGAGCCCG
>JAAYIQ010000174.1 GCA_012523365.1 Clostridiaceae bacterium | reverse complement strand
CACGGGACAGAAGCGACATAAGTTCATCGACTTCTTTATCGGTCAGATTCCGCCACTTTCCGATCGGAAGATTTCCCAGCCGGATATTCATGATCCGCGTTCGGGAAAGTTCAACGACCTTCCTTCCGTTATATTCGCACATCCGACGGATCTGACGGTTCAATCCCTGCGTTAATACGATCGTAAAGGATGCCGGCCCGGTTTTTATGATTTTGCAGGGTAGGGTGACGGTATCGAGGATCGGTACGCCGGCAGTCATGGATCGAATAAAATTGTCGTCAATCGGTTGGTCGACGCGGACCTGATATTCCTTCTCATGGAAACCGTCGGTCCGGAGGATTCGATTGGCGGTTTCTCCGTCGTCGGTCAGAAGAAGAAGTCCCGAGGAAGGCTTGTCCAGCCTGCCGACAGGAAAAATGCGGCGCTCAAAGCCCAAAAAATCGATCACGTTATCGGGATCCTCACGCGAAGCGGTGCAGGTGATCCCCTCCGGCTTATTCAGCGCGATATAGATGTGATCGGAGCGAACGGTTAACTGACGGCCCCGGAGACAAATAACCTGACCCGCGGAAACACGCTCTCCCGTTGTTGCGACCCTACCGTCGACGGTTACCTCACCCGCTGCGACCAACTCGTCCGCTTTTCGACGGGAACAGACTCCCGCGGAAGCAAGATACCGATTGATTCGCATTCCTTCGGAAGCGTTTGCTGCTGTATTTGTCATGAAATCCCCCGAATCAATACCACATAGTGCCCTGAACGCGTGTCAGAGTGAACGTGAAGGTCGTGCCTTCGCCGTAGACGCTCTGCACGGTAATCGTTTCGCCCATGTAGTTCAAAAGTTCTCTGGCAATCGACAGGCCTAAACCGGTGCCCTTTTTGCCGCGCGCACGATCGGCCTTATAAAAACGATCGAAAATATGGTCGATGTCGTACTCGTGGATTCCCTGTCCGGTATCGATGACGGAAACATGCACCTTGTTGGTGTCCTCGTTGAACTCCGATGAGATCGTGATTGATCCTCCGGAAGCGGTGTATTTTTTGGCATTATCCATCAAAATGACCAGAATCTGCTCGACCCGGTCCGGATTGCCCATGACCGTCGGTAAAGGACCGGTCCTATATTCGATTCGAAACGCCAGATTTGCATCCGTCATGACGGGTTTGAACTTGGTTTCGATCTCTGAGAGTAAGGTATTCAAATCAAACGGGAAGGTCTTAAAGGCAAGCGTTCTCGCCTGAAGCCTGGATAACTCGAGCATGTCGTCGATCAGTCTCGACAGTCGCATCGTCTCATGCAGAATGATCCCGTAATATCTCTTGCGGTCGGTCTCGTTTTTGACCATTCCGTCGGCCAAGGGCTCGACCAGACCCCGAAGTGCCGTCAACGGTGTGCGGAGCTCATGGGATACATTTGCGACATAATCACGTCGGGTCTGCTCCAAACGCTCCGATTCGGTGATGTCCCGGAAGAAGCCGGTCGCTCCGGCGATTTGTCTTTCATTATCAAAAGTCGGCACAATCGTGGAAAGATAAGCATTGTCCTTATCCTCGATCGTTCGTTCCACCGTAACCCCTTCGTTGATACATTTGGTGAAATCGTCCCAAACTTCTTCAAATGGGATCGTCTGGAGTCTTTCGGTAAAAAGGTTCCGGGCACTCGCATTCTCGAAAAGCGTCGATATCGCCGGGTTAGAATAGACGGTTCTCAATTCGGTGTCGACTGATACGATACCTTCAGAGATAACATCGAAAATCTCCTTCAAACGGTTCCTCTCCATCGTCAGATCCGTGATCGAGCGGGAAAGTCTCTCGGCAAGCTCGTTAAAAGATTGTGCCAATTCTCCGACCTCACCGCGAACATTCGAATCCGCCCGGACGGAAAAGTCACCCTGTCCCATTGCCATAGCAACTTCGTTGACTCTTCGAAGAGGAAGGACCAGCCGCATGGTACCGAAATAAATCGGCATCAGCATGCCGAGCGATACAACAAAGGTTGAAATGATAAGGATCTCCACAAAGTCCAAAAGCATACCGGAGGAATCACGTGTGGGCGTTCCGACGATCACGTAACCGATCAGTTCGCCTCCGGACATGATCGGGGCCTGTGCGACAATGATCTGATCAAAGATTCCGCGGCTCGGAATGACGTCGCTTATATACAGTTCCTGCTTGTTGGTCAAAAGCTCCGAGGTGACGTGATTCTTGAGCGGAGCCAGAATCTCCGTATCTTCAGTGTGGCGCTCCGTTGACTGCTGAAGAAGGTATGCGTTTGCGTCATATACCAGCACATAAGAGCCGATGAGACGATCGTTGACCATTAATTCGGTCGGGGATCCCTCGCCTCCCGACATCTCGTCAGGGTGTTTGGAGAAATAACCGGAGAGCAGAATTGCCCGATTGTATGTGTCTTCCGTCGTCATCTTTTTAACCGTACTGATCGACGCGATGAAAAAAAGACCGGCCGAAAGAGCTCCCGCGATCACCAGCGAAATGAGCACCATGGTGAGAATTCGGCGTAAAAAGACGCTTCGAAACATTAAGAGGCGACCTCAAATTTATATCCTACTCCGTAAACGGTGACTAATGACCACGGAGCATCATCATAGGCGACCTTCTGGCGAATACGCTTGATATGAGTGTCAACGGTTCGGGTGTCGCCGAAATAATCATAACCCCAAACCAATGAGAGGATTTGTTCTCGATCCATTACCTGACCGGCATGAGACGCTAAAAGGTGCAGGATCTCCACTTCTTTGGGTGTGCAAGGAACGAGCTCGCCCTTCACCTTGACCTGATAGTTGTCGATATTGATCTCAAGTCCTTCAAACCGAAGAACGGGAGCGTTTTCCTGAGGCTCATTGATCCGCCGCAACACAGCCTTGATCCGGGCAATCACTTCTCTCGGCGAAAAGGGTTTGACAATATAGTCGTCCGCACCGAGTTCAAGACCCAAAACCCGGTCGATTTCCTCGCCTTTGGCAGTCAGGATAATGATCGGCGTGGTCAGTGTTTTACGAATTTCACGGCACACCTCGATGCCCGGCTTCTCGGGCATCATTAAATCAAGGATGATCAGATCGGGTCGATCCGAAGCGACATGCGCAAGTGCTTCCTTACCGTCAAAGGCGCTGGAATAAGAGAAATGCTCGTTTTCCAGATAAAGCCCCAAAGACTCGTGAACAACCGGGTCGTCATCGCAAATCAGAATGTGCGGATTCGTTGACATGATCAAGCACCTCAGTTAAACACCATAAAACTCTAGAAATCATTATAAACGATTCGACAGGAAAAATCATAAATTGAGGGAAATTGTGACGACAAAACACACAATTGGGGATATAACTACGATTTGGCAACCCAAAACCCGTCGATGAGAATAAAAATAACAGCAAATACCATCGCAATTTTGGAATTGTGTCACTTTCGATTCTGTCTATTGTTTCTTTGATCCCGCAACATGATAATGAGGGCAGGAAGAGAGGTGAATGTGCGTTGAATAAGCTCCGGGAGACTTATGGAACTGCTTTTCGGGCAACCGTGAATGCCGGGAAGAAGATGTTTTCGACGCCACATCGTTTGGCGGCGATATTATCCGCTGAAGGAGTGCTTTTCACGCTGATCATCACACTTTGCAACAATAACAATCAATTGTTTGCTTCCCGCCTCGGGGCGTCTTCATATCAGCTCGGAATGATTTCCTCCTTGCCGCCGATTGTCGGTATGATCTGTCTGATTCCATTCGCAATCGTGACGGACCGATTGAAGAACAAACGCATTATGGTCATCATTGCGGCCATGCTTCTCGGCATCATGTATTTCTTGGTCGGAACGGTTCCTTTAATATCTCATAATCCTGTGACCGCACTGATCGTTCTACTCGTCATGGTCAATTTCCCGATGTCGCTTTACGGATCTTCGTGGCAGTCATTTTTTTCGGATGTTGCGTTGCCGCTCGACCGTAATGAGATTTTCGCGCATCGAACCAAAATGAATACGGCTGTCGGTATCGTATTTCCTTTGATTATCGGAATGATATTAACGATCGCTTCCGGACCTCTGAAGATTTTCGTCCATCAGATCTACTATTATCTGGCTCTGCCTCTCGCTTTCGGTCAGCTTCTCCTGCTTCGGAAAATTCATGTTGAACCCAAATCGAATCCGAATCCGTTTCGATTTTCGGGACTTGTTCGGACAGCGATCTCGACGTTTCGGTCCAGAACGTTTCTCGGCTTCCTGGGCGTCGCGCTCTTGGTTTATGCAAGCTGGCAAATGGATTGGTCTATTTATTTCATCGCCCAATTTAGGTATCTGGAGTTAAGCGAGGTTCAAATGAGCCTGGTTGCAGTGTTATCTGCGCTCACTCAATTTCTGACGATGGGGCTGTGGACGCGAATATCAGCGACCAAAGGGATTCGTTTCGTATTTATCATCGGCATCGCGGGCTTCGCATTCTGCTCACTTGTCATGCTCACTTCTTTGTTACTGCCTCTCCGGGCAGGCGTTGGTTTCTACTATTTGTTTCATTGCATCGGATCTTCAACATACAGTGCATTTCAGTTCTCGATCTTGCTTTGCCTTTTAGAGGTGATACCGAGCGTCAATAAGACTCTGGCGATTGCAATTTACAGTACGGTGATTTTGGTTTCAAACGTGATTATGCCGATGACCGGAGTCCATTTTTACAATCTGTTCGGCGAAAACAGGCAAGCGATGGTCTTTTCCATAGCGGCCGTTGCCATCTTGCGTATCCTGGCAACGACAGCCGCCATCATCCGTTACAGGATCTATAAAGGAAAGACGATTGATAGTGAAGCCTGAGTTCGCCCGGGAATCGACTGCGTTTTATTTCGTTAAATAAAGATGTCAGCGAATGGTTTTTCCTGTCTCAGAGGTGTAAAATGTATGCTATAATGTTAGCTGATTAATTTTGGGAGGTACAGATATTATGAAGTACGGAAGGAAGATTACGGTTGCGATCGTCTTCGTAATCATAACGTCTTTATTTTTATCTTCGTGCGGTCTGCTCGATAGCGTGGGTAAAAGAGACGACTCCGAGGACATTGAAACAGTGGTTTCCGATTTTTTAGATTCGATTGCGGACGGGTCATTTGCGGACGACGATTTCAAGTCCGATCTTATATCGGACAAGGGTTTCTCAAAGCTTAAGTTTAGCGATAAGGACGCCGAAGACCTGATGGTGATCGCATTCGAGAAAATAGGATATGAAATAGGTAAGATCAAGGGCGACAGTGAAGATGAAGAGGCTACCTGTAAGGTAACGATTACCGCCATCGATTTAGACAAGATCATGGATGATCTGGATGAAGATTACGAACTCGAGGATATTGAGGACGCGATCAAGGCCAAGAAGGCTCCGACGGAAGAATATGACGTTACGCTGGATTTGGAATATGACGACAAGGAATGGATCATAACGGATCTTTCCGATTTGATCGATGCCGTCGCAGAACCTTTTACAAAGATTGAAACACAGGGGATCGCTCCTACGACCGTGGCTCCT
>JAAYIQ010000173.1 GCA_012523365.1 Clostridiaceae bacterium | reverse complement strand
TTTGAAAAAAGGAACAATTGTTTGTTTTCGAAGTGTTTGCTATAATGATCTTGTTGCCGGTAAGCTCTCATAACTTCGGCATTTTTCGAAAAACCCGGACGCACGATTAGGGAGGCCACTATGGATTACTACGATGTTGTCAACTCAAGACGAACCATTCGCGATTTTGATAACGTCTCCATCAACGATGAGACGGTTGAGCGAATCATTTCCGCTGCCATGAAGGCACCGAGCAATGACCACATGCGGGATTGGCATTATGTTGTGATCAAGGATAAGAACGTCGTTTTGAAGTTGATCGACCGAATTCCGAAGACCATATCGGAAGAAGAAATCGGCGCCATACTAAAAGATTGGAATCTCAACGACACCTGCCAGCAGAATGTTTATAAGGATGCCATCCCGAAGCAATACCGGATGTTCGCGGAAGCTTCCTGCGTCGTGATCCCGCTTTTCAAGCAGAAGACCGATCTGATGCACCCGGAGAATCTTTCACACCTGAACGGCTTCGCCTCCATATGGTGCAGTATCGAAAACATGCTCCTTGCCGCTACCGCTGAGGGCTATGCGGCAACCCTGCGCATCCCTCTGGGCAATGAAGGAGAATGGGCACGAGCTGTCCTGAATTTTCCGGAAGACTACTTGATGCCGTGCTTTATCGCGATCGGCAAACCCCGGTCGGACGCTGTCCGCCTTACTCAAAAAGAACATCCTCTGGATCAAGTCATTCACAGGAACAGATGGTAGGCGAAGAGGGTTTGAAACGGCATTGGCGAAACGTCGGGAGCCATAAGAATGAGGGTATTTTATGAATGAGAAATTGAATGATTTATTATCAATTATCACCCGGCACACTGAAAACACATTTGCGAGCATAGATATCTTGTTTGACTTTTATTCCGAAAAAGATTTTACGGAAGTGATTAATGGGTTTCCGGTTTGGCAACAGTTTTACCATATGCTGAATTCTATCGACAGGATATTCATTGACCCCATTGATTATGAGTATCCGGAGTTTCACAAAGAAAATATGAACAATCCGGAAGTGAAAAGCGAAAATCAGCTTAATAAAAACACTCTGTTACAGTATTATCTGGAAATAAAACGAAATGTCCGGAAATATCTGTCGAATATAAACGAAGACGAACTATACTTGAGAAGCAATCATAAAACGATCAGCATGACAAAACTGGATCATATCCTGGCGCAGTTAAGACATATTGCCTGGCATCTTGGGTACTTGCATAGTTGTGCCAAAGCGAAATACGGGGAAAAACCGGAACATATATTGATATAAACCGGTCATATGTATTCTTACGGCACCGAACACGCGACAGATAAGGCGTCGCCCCGCTCCTTGTCCTTCGGCACATTCGCTCTTCAGGCAAACGTCATATACCCCGGGAACGTTACAGATCATTTTCAGTAAACAAATCGAGGTGAAAAGATGGATAGAACAGAAAAATTTTGGAATAAAATATCCGGTAGATATGACAAACAAGTAACCGGCAAATATTCAAAAGCTTATACGCGGACAATTGAAAAAACCCGATGTTATCTGAAAGATACGTATTCAGTCTTGGATTTTGCTTGTGGCACAGGGATAACAACGGTTGAACTTGCAAAAAATGTCAAAGAAATCCGTGCAATAGATATCTCTGATAATATGATCGATCTAGCGAAGAAGAAGATGGAAAAACACGATATAAAGAATGTCAATTTTACGACATGTGATATTATGAGCGATACGATCAAAGATCAATCCTTTGATGTCGTTCTTGCTTTCAATATTTTGTATTTTTTAGAGGACATTGATGAAATATTAATAAGAATACGTCATATTTTGAAAAGCGGAGGGCTTTTCATATCTGTGACGGATTGCCTTGGTGAGAAAAAGTCAATACTAAACGTATTTCAGTCATTTCTTAGCACGATAGGAATTATTCCTTATACAAGAAAGTATAAAATGAGAGAGCTTGAATGTCTTATCGAAAAAGCTGGGTTTTCCATTATCGAAACAGATAATTTTTATACAAATCCGCCGAATTATTTTGTTGTTGCTCAAGTGAATCTCCCGTAACGGAGACCCGCTCGCATGAGAATGCGAAGAATTCGCACTTTTTGAAGACACTCCTGCCGGTTGACACCCCCTTCTATATTTAGTTTTCCGCTTGACCGTGCGCTTTTCGATGACATCAATGAATTCTCGTAATTTTTCAGGAGACGCCGGTGTTCGTCTGATAAAATGTAAGTAAAATCATCACAGGCTGGTTTACCCGGACCGATCTTTCGAGTTACCGACTTGAAGCGAAGACGGAACCATTAACAGAGGATCCTAGCGATGAACACTTCCGATATAATCGACCCCGTTCCGGAAGCCCCCGTCCCTCGACCTTCTAAGCACGCGCGTCTGCGGTTGGTGCTCGGAATCCCGCTTCTCATTATTCTGATCGCGTCCGTACCGCAGGGGATCCGCGTCGCTCAGCGCGTGGACGACGGAGATTTCGGGGCGCGGACGGTTCAAGGCAACGGCGTGTCGCTGGTGTGGGCGCCGC
>JAAYIQ010000172.1 GCA_012523365.1 Clostridiaceae bacterium | reverse complement strand
GCCCTTTATCATGAGCTGTCTGAAAAGATCTCCCTGTGATCGTAATGGCAAATCGATGAAAAACTTCCGATAGATCGCCGCCATCTCAGGATCCTTAAATTGCTCGATGACCAGCAACCTTCGGAACATGACCATCCACTCATCTTTCGTTTGGAAATCAAACATTGTAAGACAAGCTTTTTGCAGGTCTTCCAAACCGTGGATCTGCATCATTTGTTGTTTTCCCATTTCCAGATAATATTCGACGGAATAGGAAACGATTTCATCGAGGATTTCTTTCTTGCTTCTGAAGTGCTTATATAAGGCGCTGTTTCCGACGCCCACCGCTTCCGCTATGGTCCGGATCGAGACCGTGTCGAAACCACTGATCGAAAACAGCTTCATGGATTCCTGCATGATTTTTTGTTTTGTGTTTCTGCCTCTTCGTTCCATAAAGATAAGTTCCTTCCTGTACTTACTCCTTTTCGAGATACTCCGAAATGTCTTTCCCGGCTCTGCAAAAAAAGTACAACTGCCGCAATGAATGCAGTTTTCCGCTCCCAAGTCCGAGATGTCCGCCTGCTTGTCCTTTTCTCTTCGTTTCACGATTTTTTTGACATTCACACCGGCCGGACATTTTCGACTGCACATTCCACACCCTTTACAGGCCGCGTCGTTGGAGATATTTGCCGATTGCCCGATTGCCGCAAAGGATATTGAGTCCGAAAAGCATTCATCATTCTCCGCGATATGCGCGGACATGATACCGGAGCCGGCAAAACACACAGCATCCCCGTCTTGCGGAAAGCAACTCTTCAATTTCTCCTCAATGTTCTCCCCGCGTTTTACATATTCAACTCTTGCGAAACCGCGATCCAAATCGGCCAGCGTAACAAATCTTCCGTTATGGTACTGATCGGTAAGCAAGGAGTATATCTGGTATACGGTCTGAACATTCATGACGAGGATCCCCTCATCCACCGGATAAGCCCCTCTCGCCAAACCTTTGCCGAAAACTTGCCGGATCAGTAAACGTTCCTCTACCATGGGATAACGGGCGGCGATCACACATTCCTCAAATCCTGCGGTATCCCTTTTCTTTCCTTGTATAACTTATATTTCTGCAAACAGTACGTTATTCTTGTCCGTTTTTGGTGATTCGAAATTCCCGAATATCTGAGTTCTCCTCCGTTTCAACTTCTTCGATATTTTGTTTTATATGCTCACTGATTCGATTTGCTATTTGATATGATTCATAAGCAAATCAAAGCCCGAACTCTTTTTTCAGCGCCTCAAACCGCTCCTTTTCGCGTTCGAACACCCCCAATTGCGGATCATAGAAACAATGCTGAAGGACATCGGCGTCGATCAACACCTCGTCAAACGGTGAATGCTTGCTTTCCTTTCCGCCGTGATTGTGGATCGCGCCGCAAATCATCTCGATTTCATCCTCAACGAATATCCCCATGGATGTAAGGATCTCCCGGGCCATCACGGCACCTTTTCGAGCGTGGCCCTTAGAGTCCATAGCGGTGAACGTGTAAATATCGTGAAGCATGCCGGCGATCGCCGCCAGTTCGACGTTCTCGCCTCTTTTATTTGCGATCAGCACACACATCAGCGAAACGCCGTACAAATGCGAATATCCGCACACTCGAAAATCGGGATCCGGCACGCGCAGGAGCACATCATTTACGTATTCGCGAACCTGTTCGAGTCTGTTCATGGTGCGTCCACCCTACAAAATCTCCCACACAAACATTGCGGTATCCGTGACCTCAACGTCTTCAGGCGCGATATCGATCGACTTGCCCATCGCCATCATCGGCATGCTTTCCTGTGCCATTTCATACCGAGTGTTGGTATAGACATTTTGAAAAATTCCCTTGTTGTCCCGGACCTGATTATACAGCCCGGGAGAACCGCCTAGAACAGGGAATCGTCTAGCAGGAAATCTACAATGCCGATGTTCAATACGCCATTGTCGTCATACCAACGCTTTCGGACATCATGCCTCACAACAATTTTCGGGAAGGAATCTCCGGTCAGGGAAAACGGTTTCATTTCCGTTTCGACCTTGCTATCGGTCTCCAGCGCATATGCGGACTGGATATAGACTTTAATGCCGCCCTTGGAAGCGATAAAGTCAATCTCTCTTGCAATACGTTTTTGCTTTTTGTCTTCCCCTTTTTCGTTTGAATAAACGATGCCAATGTCAACGCTTGCGCGCCGAATAATTAACTCGTTGTAAACGATGTTTTCCATGATGTGTGTCAACTCCTGCTGTCGAAAGCCGATACGGGCATTACGAAGGCCGATGTCCTCACAGTAATACTTGTTCGGGTAATCGAAATAGGATTTGCCTTTCACGTCATAGCGTTTGCATTCACTAAAAAGGAACGCATCCTCCAAATGTCCCATGTAGGATTTCACCGTGTTCTGAGAAACCTGATCATCGCGTTTCAGCTTCTTCATTGAATTGATTGAATGGGCTACTTTCGTGGGATTGGTCAATGAGCCGACGGACGAACAGAGCAGATTAAGAATATCCGACAGCACATCTTCGCGGGTAATTCTTTTGCGCTCAATGATGTCCTTGATATAAACCTCCGAAAACAAGGATACCAGATAAGCCTTCCTCGCTTCATCATTCGGACGTGAAAGAACGAGAGGCATTCCGCCAAAAAAAGAGTAGTGATCAAAGGCGTCGTTTTTATCGCCTCCGACAAACGCATAGTATTCGGAAAAAGAGAGGGGATGTACCCGGATTTCATCGCTGCGTCCGCGGAACTCCGTCAAAATATCACTGGACAGCATCTTGGAATTGCTGCCGGTTACATAGACATCCAGATTGGGAATTGACCTGAGATCATTCAGCGCATCATAAAAAGTGATGGCTTTTCCAGTCGCATTATAGGGATTGGGAACCTCGTCGGACATCTGGATTTCATCGACGAACAGATAGAATGGATCATCCTTGCCTTCGATTCTGCTTTTCACGTATTCGGCAAGATTAAGCGGATTCCGATAACGTATATCCCGCGCAATATCAAGCTCGATACTAATAATATGATCATCGTTAACGCCGGAGCCAAGCAGAAAATTTCTATATAAGGTGCGTAACAGATACGATTTGCCGCACCTGCGGATACCCGTGATGACCTTGACCTGTCCATCCCAAGCAAAGCTGATGAGTTGGTTTAAATATTGATCGCGTTTAATCTCCATCCCAGTCTCCATTGAAAACTTTAGTATATTATCATTCTACTTCTCAACGATAATTATATATATTTCACGTCCGATAGTCAATTCGCCCAGCGAAAAGGTCGGTAAAATATGCGCAATCTTTCTTCATTATAGCGATGGATGACCCAATGAATGAGTAGTTTCAAGGGCCTTGCGCTCTTTCATTTTCTCACTTGCCATAGGTCATCAGAATGTATTTCCCGACACAACGAAATCCGGAACTTAGGATGTTCGGCTGGTCATTATCATCTCCGAAAAAAACCAGCCTTCGCGCTTGTCCCCGGAAAACGCCCTCATAAATTCAGAAAACGAAAGCGGAAAAAGATGAACCTGATCCCCTCGGCCTCTGAATTCGGTAATGATATCTTTTGAGAGAAATTTCGCGTTGATTCCCGTTACATAGATATCCGCGTTTCCGATATATAAAAAACTGTTCAGAACATCCTCAAACTCCCGTACTAGCTGTACCTCATCAAGGAGAATGTAGTACATTTCATCATC
>JAAYIQ010000171.1 GCA_012523365.1 Clostridiaceae bacterium | reverse complement strand
TCGGTACGCCCGGAATGGGACTTAATGATGTCGACGATTCCCGGGCCGGGATCGACAAATATTTGCGGCGAAATCCCGACACGTGCTTTGTCGCCGAGGAGGACGGACGGGTGGTCGGTGCGGTCCTTTCCGGCCACGACGGGCGCCGCGCTTTGATTTACCATCTGGCGGTGCGGGAGGATCATCAGAACCGCGGTATCGGCGAAAAGCTTCTCGACGAAGCTCTCCGGGCGCTTCGCGACGAAGGCATCCTGAAGGTCGCGTTGGTCGTCCTGAGCAATAACGAGAAGGGCAACGCTTTTTGGGAGAAGAATGGATTTGCGGACCGAAAAGACCTGGTCTATCGGAACCGGCAGATCGGCGAGTTTAACGGTTTTCACACATAATGAGCCTTGAGGGGGTGCGGCGGATGAAATATACATGGATGGATGAATACTGTCTCGCGAAAAAGGGTGCGAAGAAGGATTTCAAGGAGGAGTGGCAGGCGACGCGCTATATGGTCGGCGGTAAAATGTTCGTTATGCTGGGCGGAGACAAATTCGGCAAGCCCATTGCGACCGTTAAGCTCGAGCCGACATTCGGACGATTTCTCAGGGAGCAGTACAAGGACATCGTCCCAGGTTACTATATGAACAAGGAACACTGGAATTCCCTTTATCTGGAAGGCGACGTACCGGACGAGGTTTTCCGGGATATGCTCTCGGAATCATATTCACTGGTGCTTGCCTCTCTTTCGAAGAAGCAACGGGAGGAGATACAAGGGTAACGATTCAGCGGTGCAAGCGATCAGAGATCCGCCATGGAAACCGGAATCTCGTCTGTCCCCGTGCATCCGGAGAGGATTTTTTCGACGCGTCGGATGGAAGCGTTCATCTCGTTCTCGGTGGTTTTATATTGCTCCGGATTCGTTGAGGCGGGAATCGTCGGTATGATGTAATGTTTCATTCCGGGCCCCCTCGGAGTCCGGACGACAAAAGTTGGGATGTATTCGCCCTTTTCGATGCGCACGCCGTCCGTTGTTTTGACCAAGGTCACACGGGCGATCATACCGTCCTGGGTCTTTCCGGAGGTTCCGAGCGTCCCGAATGCCCAGTTTCCGTAAAAGTTTCCGGTTGAATAGTAGACCAGTGTTTGATTGCCGTTTGTTTGGGATGTGAGGACATCGATTTCCTGAAGAACGTGCGGGTGATGTCCGATGATCAAGCCGACTCCGGCGTCGCAAAGTCTCTGGGCCATGTCTCTTTGCCAAGTTGCGCTTCGGGTAGTATATTCGGTACCCCAGTGCACAAAAAGGCAGATAAACTCTGCACCTTCACGTCTCAGACGCTCAACGTCATCGATAATCGCTTCCATATCCTTCTCGAAAGCCGCGGAGCGATTCGGGTTGAAGGAGTTGATCAGCGGATCGGAGCCCTCCGGTAACGGGATCCCGTTCAACGCTTTTCGCGTTCGGGTTCCGATGGTCTCAAAAGAATAATTGATGAGGCCGACCTTAATGCCGCTTAAGTCAACAATCGCGTCAATGGGAGAATCTTCATCCGGCCGGGTTCCGATGACCGTAAACTTTTTCTCTCTCAAGACCGTCGCGGTCCGCACAAGGCCGTCAAAACCCTTGTCGATGGAGTGGTTGTTCGCAGTGCACATTACTCGAAAACCGGCATCGTAAAGAGCGTCCGCAATCGCGTCGGGTCCGCTGAAATGGGGAAACCCGGTGTACGGAGGACCCGCGAGCGTGCCTTCGAAGTTTCCTACAGCCAGATCACTTTCTTTGAGAATCGATCGAATATACTGAAACGAGTAGGTATAGTCGTATTCCGCAGGGGACTTCCCCTGATTGGTCCGACCCCCGTCCGTAACCGCCTTGTGCATGATGATGTCTCCGACGGCGGTCAGTGTGATCCGGATCTCCGGCGGATCGTTGATCGGATCGGTCGGAAGCGGCCAAGCAATCGCCTCGGGGAAGGCCTCTGTCTCCTCTTCCGTCGGAGCGGGAGTCGCCTGGGCGAAAGAGGATCCTACGGAGACTTCGGGAGCATATTTCGCATCCGTGGCGGTCATGTCGAATGTACGACACGAGGTGATCACGGTAATAACAAACAGGATCGAAAAGATCGTACACAACAGGCGTCGCATCGGCTGATCCTCACAGTCGGGCGGTCGAGCATATCCGGTTTACCGCCTATAATGATTATGCTTCGTAATAAAATAAAAAGCAATATCCGCCCTCAATATTGAAATACTCCTTGCGCCCTTAATCCGTCGGCGCGTAAAATGAACTCGTACAAGGCGAATGATCGGAATGAGGAACGAGAAATCCGATAACAGATCGACCTGAGATTATTCGAAAGGAAATACAGAGATGAGAGATGAGAATCCGGTTCAGAAGAAGCAGGCGGTAAATCCTTTTCTGCCGTCCTGGGAGTATATCCCCGACGGGGAACCGTACCTTTTTAACGGACGCGTCTATCATTACGGATCACACGATCGGTTTAACGGCTATACGTATTGCCTGAACGATTATGTGTGCTGGTCCGCTCCCGAAGAAGACCTTTCCGATTGGCGTTATGAAGGCGTGATTTACGAACGTACGGATGACCCCCGCAACTTGGACGGGGACATGTGTCTTTATGCTCCCGACGTAGCGGTCGGGCCGGACGGACGTTACTATCTCTTCTATGTACTGAGCCGACTCGGCATCGTTTCGGTTGCCGTCTGTAATCATCCTGCGGGCAAATATGAATTTCTGGGCTATGTACATCATTCGGACGGGTCGATCCTCGGAGAGCGGGAGGGAGACATGCCTCAGTTTGATCCCGGTGTTCTTGCCGAGGGCGACCGCATATATATGTATACCGGATTTTGCATGCCGGAAGACAGAAGCCGTCAGGGACCGACGGTGACGGTTCTCGGACCGGACATGCTTACGGTGATCGAAGAGCCGAGAACCATCGTTCCGAGTGCCCCGTACTCAACCGGAACAAGCTTTGAGGGTCACAGCTTCTTCGAAGCTCCTTCCATCCGGAAAATCGGCGACACATATTACTTCATTTACTCATCGATCCTGTATTCGGAGCTCTGTTATGCGACCTCAAAGTCTCCCGTCGAAGGATTTACATTCCGGGGCACCATAGTCGCGAATAATGACTTCAATATCGATACCTATAAACCTGCCGTCCGTCCGATGTTTTACGGCGGAAACAATCACGGGAGTATCATACAAATCAAAGGCCGCTGGTATGTGTTCTATCACCGACATACGAACGGTACGAATTATAGCCGGCAGGCCTGTTGTGAGCCGATCGAAGTCTTGCCGGACGGATCGATACCGCAGGCGGAGATGACCTCGTGCGGCCTGAATAAGGGGCCTTTGACAGG
>JAAYIQ010000170.1 GCA_012523365.1 Clostridiaceae bacterium | reverse complement strand
ATCCTCCGGAACGTCTTTCAAATACTCCTTTACGTAAGAATAATCCCGGATCTGTTTCTCGATTCTTGTCTTCTGGCGTCTGATCTGAGACTCCAACTTATCAATGGTTCGGTCAACGGCTGTGAGGATCTCTTCGTCTCGAGCCTCCGCTCGAAAAATTCTGTTCTGAAGCTTAAGGGTCAGCTCCACTCTGTTGAGTTCCCGTTCCGGAACGATCTTGATGTTAAAGTTACCTTCCTCTCCGAAATGCTTCTCGAATTTCGAAAGCTTTGATTCGATCTTTTCCTCAAGTCTCTGTCCGATATGGACTCCGTTTCCCTGTGTAGTGATCTTCATTGAATCACATCCTTCCGGCTTTTGTTCTCATGAACGGCTTTTAACTGTTCATAATTCGATTATATCGAATGGTTGTGAAATTTCTTGTAACAAACACGTAAGCATCCAAAAACTATTTGTGCTAAAATGAAAGGTGTGTCGGAGGAGAAATCCTCCGACACACTTTTGTCTTGATACACACGTTCTTTGATGACGGGCCGAAGACTATTCCGGCGTCGGAAGCTCGCTCTCCGCGGGGCTTTCCGATACGGGCAACTCAACTTGTTTGTCGGATCCCTCCGGGAACTTCGTACCGCATCCGGCGCAAAAAGCATGATCCAAGGGATTCTCCTTCTTGCAACTCGCGCAAATCTTCAGGCCCTTTTCGAAAAGGATCTTCAATTTGTGCGCTTCAATATCCATGAACAATGTTGAAATCGCATCGCATCTGGAATTGATATCCTTGGATACATCGGTAGACGGATCCTTATATTGTCCGTAATAAAGTCTTCCTATCTCGTCAAAATACTTCACGATACCGGCATTCTTCTCTTCGATTGATTTCTGGAGAGATGAGATCGCCTTCGCCTTAGGATCAAAAAGTGCCATAAAATATTCCTCCTTATACCTCGGTGGGAATCCACTGACTTATTAATATTATACAGCGAAGCGCATCAAACTTAAAGGAGAAGCGCGTTTGCCATGAAAACAAACAGAAAACTTCCCACGACTTGCGCCGCGGGAAGTTTATCCATTCGATTATGAATCCCGGGAGAGATTACTTCGCGTCAACGCAAGCCATGTGCTCAAGAAGACGAATGACCATGTTGGAATAACCCCACTCATTGTCATACCAGGATACAATCTTCACAAAGTTCGGGTTCAGGGAAATGCCGGCATCCGCATCAAAGATGGAAGCACGGTCATCGCCGATGAAATCCGAAGAAACAACCTTGTCTTCAGTATAGCCGAGGATACCCTTGAACTCATTCTCTGAAGCGGCCTTCATCACGGCTTTGATCTCATCGTAAGAAGCGCCCTTATCGAGGCGAACCGTCAGGTCAACAACGGAAACGTCTGCGGTCGGAACACGGAAAGCCATACCGGTCAACTTACCGTTGAGCTCGGGAATGACCTTACCGACAGCCTTAGCAGCACCGGTGGAGGAAGGGATAATGTTGAAAGCAGCACCGCGTCCGCCTCTCCAGTCCTTCTTGGAAGGGCCGTCGACGGTCTTCTGGGTAGCGGTCGTCGCGTGAACGGTGGTCATGAGACCCTCGACGATGCCGTATTTGTCATTCAGGATCTTGGCGACGGGGGCCAGGCAGTTGGTCGTGCAGGAAGCATTGGAGACGACCTTCATGTCCTTATTGTATTTCTCGTGATTGACACCCACAACGAACATCGGTGTGTTGTCCTTGGCGGGAGCGGTAATGATGACCTTCTTCGCTCCGCCGACAAAGTGGGCTTCGCATTTCTCGGTCGTGGTATAAACACCGGTTGCCTCAATGATGTAATCGGCTCCGACGGATTTCCAGTCGATCTCCTTGGCGTCCATACAGGCAAAGACCTTGATCTTCGTACCTTCAACGGTGATGGTGTCTTCGCCGGTCTCGATCGTGCCCTTGAAACGACCGTGAACCGTATCGTAACGGAGCATATACCCCATGTAATCCGGATCGATAAAAGGATCGTTGATTGCGACCACCTCAACATTCGGATTTGCAACGGTAGCGCGGAATACCAATCGTCCGATACGTCCAAAACCATTAATTCCAACCTTAATTGCCATCTCTATTCCTCCTAACAATTCCCTTTTCAGGGTGATAACACTGTAACGGTGCCTTGCACCATGAAAATTCTACCTTAAATGATGAACGATTACAACCGAAAACCGCCTGCTCGGAGGACAAAAAACGAGAAGCGGATCCCTCGGTTTCTCTACTTTTTGACGATTCCGATCATTGAATCGTTCGGAACGGGATTTCTATGCCCCCGACACACTAAGGCATTCGAACGGCCTCTACCCGTTTGATCGGTATTCCCTGCTCCGCAAATTTTACTTCGAATTCGGTCCTGACATTCTCGGCGTCGAAGGGACTGTTGTGAAGATCAAGCGTTACGTTTCTGCATTCAAATCCCGCGGCATTAAATTCATTCAACGAAAACTCGAAAAGCCGGTCGTCGTCGGTTTTGAAGTGGATTTGTCCGTTCGGACTCAGAAGAAGTTTATAGTTCTCCAAATACTCCCTGTAAGTCAACCGGCGCTTCGGCTTATTCTTGCGTGACCACGGATCACAGAAATTGATATAAATACGGTCTATTTCCGCGGGTGCAAAATAATTTTTGATCAGAACGGCATCCGCGCAAAGAAAAAAAACGTTGGTCAACCCCTCCGCACACGCCGCCTCGATCGCGGCGAGAATGACCGACTCTTCCTTTTCGAGAGCGATAAAACAAGCATCCGGATTCCGACGGGCGACGTTCAGTACAAATCGTCCTTTACCGCAACCGAGTTCCAAATATAGGGGACAATCTTCGGGCATACCGCACGAGGCGCGCCAGGCGCCGCGGTTCGCGACCGGTACCTCAAACCAATACCCGGAACACGCCTTCAAACGAGTAGTTATATTTTTCTTTTTACGAAGTCTGGTCAATTCATTTTCTCTCAATCGGTTCGGGATGGATTTAATGATTCTTTTCAGATTCTATTAACCGAAAGAATCACTTGATCATAACCGTCGGTTCGGCGGTTGAGACTCGCGGTATGGGGTCGGTTCAAATCGCCCGACGTATATGATATCAGATCATAATCAAACATTCGACGAATTACCTGGGGATTTCGCATCGGACGGATGGATATGTACTGCCGGAACGGATTATTCGAAGTCCCCCCTTCGATACATAGGCGAACGCATTCGATAAAGTCGGCCGTTTGAATGAAACCGGCCACATCCGAGAAGTTGTGTTTACGATTATCGAGAATTTTCGAAGGGTTGAGATTATCGGGAAAGGATTTGAATTCCGTATCCCTTCCGGGAATCCACAATAAAACATGATAGAGTTCACCCGTGCCGGTTATCGCAAAAGAATGGATGAAATCCGGGTCCTGCCGGGCACCGAGAACGATCATCGCGATCCCGGTAAATCCGACCAGAACCGAAAGCGCACCGGCGATCCAAAGGACGGGGCCTCTGTACTCCAGAGGAAAAAGATAAAGCATAACGCCACTCAGTAGCATATAAACTACAGCGGCGGCTCCGTAATACTTCAGTTTGGGATTCACAATCCATTTTCTCGGCGTTCGAAATACGCGAATCTCCATTTCTTACTCCTGTTCCCTGCTCCGGCCGGAAATCAGCGATTCGGCAATCGCCACCGTTTCCATCGCGTCCTTGGCGTAGAAATCCGCGCCGATCCCGCGCGCGATATCCCCGGTCAATACGGCGCCGCCGACGATCACCGGACAAATATCCGGGATATCCTTGAGTGCTTCGATCGTTTTCTTCATGGAGGTGACCGTCGTGGTCATGAGCGCCGACAGTCCGATCAACTTCGGTCGATATTGAAGTGCGGCGGAGACCACTTTGTTCGTAGGGACATCTTTGCCCAGATCGACCACCGCGAATCCGTAACTCTCGAGGACGACCTTAACGATATTCTTACCGATATCGTGGATATCTCCTTCGACCGTCGCGAGCAATACGGGGCCCTTGCCTTCGGATTTCCCTTCGGATACGATCCGCTCGTTCAGGACTCCGAAAGCCGTTTTGGCGGCCTCTGCGGCGGAGATCAACTGCGGCAGGAATATTGTCCCCTTCTCGTAAAGATCACCGACCTCACGAAGCGCGGGGATCAGGAGCTCGTTAATGATCGAAAGCGGTTGCGAATCGTCCAGTTCGCGCTCGACGGCACGGGCGATGATGTCTTTTCGTCCGGAACGAACCAGTGCGCCGATCGATTCATCATGGGATGAAGCGCCGGATGATGTGTCGTTTACGGTTCGATTCGTATCGATGTATGAGCCCTGAACGGCGGTATTGATATCCCCGGCATGCCGACGAACATAGTCCGTACTGTCGCGATCCTTCGCGGAAAGTACTTCAAAGGCGTCGATCACACCCATGAGCTCACGGTCGAGCGGGTTGATGATCGGGACATCAAGTCCGGCATAGAGCGCCATACCCAAAAAGGTCTTGTTGATCAAAGGTCGGTTGGGTAGTCCGAAGGATATATTACTGACCCCGAGGATCGTATGCACTCCAAGCGCCTCACGAACTCGCCGAACCGCCTCAAGGGTCTGTAAGGCGCCCTCCTGTTGGGCAGACGCGGTCAGCACAAGGCAGTCGACGATGATATCGGATTTATCGATCCCGTAGGAGGCGGCGGTCTTGATGATCCTTTCGGCGATCGCGACGCGCGCGTCCGCAGAATCCGGCACACCGTTCTCATCGATCGTGAGGGCGATAACGACGCCGCCGTATCTTCGGGCGATCGGGAAAACTGCTTCCATGACACTCTGTTTCCCGTTTACGGAGTTGATCAGGGGTTTGCCGTTATAGACACGGCAAGCCCTCTCGAGCACCTCCGGGTCGGAGCTGTCGATCTGAAGCGGCAGGCGAATGATCTCCTGAAGTCCGCGGATCACCTCGGTCATCGTTTGAGCTTCATCGATACCGGGCACGCCGACGTTGACATCGAGGACGTGCGCTCCGGCCTTCTCCTGAGCGATCGCCTCGGAGAAAACCTCATCGAGGCGATGATTGGCAAGCGCTTCTTTGAGCTTCTTCTTTCCGGTCGGATTCAAGCGCTCTCCGCAGACGACCGTTCGGTCGCCGATCCGGACGCAATCCGTCGGACCGCAAACGCGCGTCTGCGAGGCGTTCACCCGGGGCACAAACGGTGTGTCCCGAAGTTCTTGAAGACAGGCACGGATATATTCGGGTGTCGTACCGCAGCAGCCGCCGAACGCGCTGATCCCCGACTCGACAAAGCCCCGGATATATGTTGCGAACTCTTCGACGGTGACGTTGTAGCTCGTTTTCCCGTCCGTATAAACGGGGAGCCCGGCATTGGGCTCGACGATGACCGGCTTGCACGCGACAGCAAGGATCTTTTCGACGACCGGAACGAGCTCCTTGGGACCGAGTGAGCAATTGACACCCAGTCCGTCGACGCCGAGGCCTTCGAGAAGAGTGACCGCGGCTTCCGGCGTCGTTCCCGTCAGGGTCCTGCCGTTCGCGTCATAGGTCATGCAAGCGAGGACCGGCAGATCCGAATGTTCCTTAACGGCAAGGACTGCCGCCTTGATCTCGTAGGGGTCGCTCATCGTCTCGATGAGCACGCCGTCGACCGAATCCTTCACGAGGTCGACCTGCTCGGCAAACGCGTCGTAGGCGTCTTCAAACGAAAGGGTCCCGATCGGCGCAAGGAGTTGCCCGAGCGGTCCGATATTAAAAAACAGGAAGCATTCCTTGTCGATCCCCTCACGCTCACAGCGCGAGCGTTCCCGCTCGATCGCCGCACGGCCGTTATAAACCGCGGCATCGATCACCTCGCGAACGGAATATTTACTATCCTCCAGGTGAAAACGGTTACTTCCGAGTGTGTTCGTCAGAATGCAGGATGCTCCGCTTTCCAGATAATTGGCATGTATATCAACGATCCAATCCGTGTGATCGATATTGCATTCCTCCGGCAGTTCTCCGGGCAGACTGCCGCGCGCATGAAGCTGGGAGCCCATGGCACCGTCAAAGACCAGGAGCTCCTTGCCGAGCTTTTCGCGGAGTATTATTCGGGCATTTGTTCCTTCGTTGCGTAGCATACCGTCCCCCTCTTTCGGAATTCACAATTTTCGAAAAGCGCGCATCCCATACAACTTCTTTTCTTGGAAGCACCGCCGATCCCGACGATGCCGGTGATCGACTTTTGAGGCACCATCAGCAGTGATCGTGTCAGTGTCATGCCAATGCGTTTCTGTGTCTCCAGGACCCGGACGATCTGCTTCTGCAAAAGAAGCGGCACGTCACCGTATCCTGGGCTGAACCGAAAGGTATACGAATCAAAAGGAAGCGCTTCCTGAAGCTTGTCGCAGACCCGTTCGACCAACGCACTTGCCGCCGCGTCCATAATGACCAGACGCGAAGCATCGATTCTTGCATAATAACGCAAACGGCGATCGAGTTCCAGCCCGAGCGTCGCCGCGAGGATCAATACATCCCCGGCATCGGCGAGGAGTTCATGCAAACTCGAGTAATTGAGATCCAACTCCGCGGGGACGGACAGTCTTTTCTCTTCGCGCGACAACGGAAACACGCGGTGCACCGTCATCGGGCGCGCAACCTCGATGACCTCGGCGATCGCTTCATCGATTCGGCGGTCCTCCTCGTCGGTGAGGCTCTGGCCGGTATAGCCGAGATAATGTAACGTCTCGTTCTTAATATCCAATTCGGCTCTCCCTCCGGCGCTTTTCGATCTTTAATGTTATCTATTATACATCGCAAAGCCCGGTGGAAAGATATCGTTCTCCGCCGTCCGGCAGGATGACAACGATCTTTTTGTCACGGCAATGCTCCCGTACCGCCAATTTTGTCGCCGCGAAAAGCGCCGCACCGGATGAGATCCCGACTAGGAGCCCCTCGGTCCGCGCCAGCTTTCTGGCGGTTTGGACCGCTTCGTCGTCCGAAATACAGATCACCTCATCAATGATATTCGTGTTCAGCACCGCGGGGACAAAACCGGCGCCGATCCCCTGGATCCGGTGCGGTCCGGGAAGACCGCCCGACAGGACCGGAGAGGTCTTGGGCTCGACAGCGATGATCTTAACATCCGGGCAATGCTCCTTCAGGTATTCCCCCGCTCCGGTGATCGTCCCGCCGGTGCC
The DNA here is from genome assembly GCA_012523365.1 of Clostridiaceae bacterium. Classification (GTDB taxonomy): domain Bacteria; phylum Bacillota; class Clostridia; order Saccharofermentanales; family Saccharofermentanaceae; genus JAAYCT01. Next base: position 916 of record JAAYIQ010000170.1, on the reverse strand, counting down.
GACACCGGCGACAAAATAATCGATCTGTCCGCCCGTATCCGCAAGGATCTCCGGACCGGTCGTTTCGCGATGGACCTGCGGGTTTGCCGGATTGGTAAACTGTCCGGGCATGCATGAATTCGGAATCGACTCCAGAAGTTCGTTCGCTTTTCGGATCGCACCGGATATACCTTCGGAGCCCGGCGTCAGGACCAGCTCGGCACCGAAGACCGACAGAAGCTGGCGTCGTTCGATGCTCATCGTTTCCGGCATCGTGAGGATCAGTCGATATCCGCGTTCGGCGCAGATAAAAGCCAGTCCGATTCCGGTATTCCCGCTCGTCGGCTCGATAATCGTGGTATCCTTTGTGATTTTTCCGCGGCGCTCGCCGTCGTCGATCAGTGCCATTGCGAGGCGATCCTTGACCGACGATAACGGGTTGAAGCACTCCGCTTTTCCCCAAATCGTCGAAAGACAATTCTGCGCCGCCGAATACTTACGGAGTTCCAGAAGCGGGGTATTCCCGATCAGTTGCGAGAGTTTATTAACCAGAGTCATGTGTCGGTTCCTCCGTTCGTTTTATGGTCTATGATCATACGGATCGCCTCCGAAGCCAGGAGCAATCCCGCGGTCGAGGGTACAAATGAGATACTGCCGACACCCTCTCCGCGGACGGGTATTTCTTTCGAATAGACCACACGAACGTGCTCGATCCCGACGTCCCGCAGGCGTTTTCGCATAATTCGCGCCAGGGGGCAGACGGAGGTCCGGGTCAGATCGGCGACCTCGAATGCCCCGGGATCCAATTTGTTCCCCGCGCCCATACAACTGACGACCGGAATCTCCGCCGAAACCGCGTTACGGATCAGCGCGACCTTGTCATCGATCGAATCGATCGCGTCCACGATCACATCGACCCCGGAAAAATCAAAGGAGT
>JAAYIQ010000169.1 GCA_012523365.1 Clostridiaceae bacterium | reverse complement strand
GTTCTGGAAGGGCGGGCGACAGACTCGATCGCGGACGGTTGGCAGCCTTGCGCGAGCCATCAAATCAACATCACGCTGAAGCCCGGCGAGGAGAAGTCCTTCATTTTCATCCTCGGTTACGTGGAATTGCCGTTTGAAGAGAAATGGGAAGCATTGCATGTGATCAACAAAAAGCCGGCGGCGGAGATGATCGGGAAGTTCTCCGACGACGCTTCCGTCGACAAGGCTTTTGCCACCCTCGGAGCGTATTGGGCACGCCTTCTAAATCTTTACAAAGTAGAGATCACCGACGAAAAAACCGCGCGTATGGTCAATATCTGGAATCCGTATCAGTGCATGGTCACATTCAACATGAGCCGTTCGGCCTCGTACTTCGAGTCCGGAGTCGGCAGGGGACTCGGATTCCGGGATTCCTCGCAGGACCTTCTGGGCTTTGTGCATCAGATCCCGGAGCGCGCGAGAGAGCGTATCCTCGACATCGCGGCGACGCAGTTTCGGGACGGCGGTTGTTATCACCAGTATCAGCCTCTTACGAAGAAGGGCAACCACGATCTCGGCGGCGGCTTCAACGACGATCCGCTTTGGCTGATTGCCGGAACGGCGGCGTACCTCAAAGAGACCGGTGATTTCCCGATCCTTGAGGAGCAGACGCCGTATGACTGTAATCCCGAAGATACCGGGACGCTCCTTGAGCACCTGAACGCTTCTTTCTACCATGTCGTCAATAACAAAGGACCGCACGGATTGCCGCTGATCGGCCGCGCGGACTGGAACGACTGCTTGAATCTTAACTGCCATTCGACCGAGCCCGGACAGTCCTTCCAGACCTACGGGACCGCGGACGGGCGTGTCGCGGAATCGGTTCTGATCGCCGGAATGTTTGTCGCGATCGGCCCGGAACTGGTGGAGCTTTTCAAGCGAAAAGGAATGGATGACGAAGCTCAAAAGGCAAAGACAGAGATCGAAATGATGAGAAAAACGGTCCTTGAGCACGGTTATGACGGAGACTGGTTCCTGCGCGCATACGACGCTTTCGGCGCAAAGGTCGGGTCCAAGGAGTGCGATGAGGGACAAATCTTTATCGAGTCGCAGGGCTTTTGCGTCATGGCCGGGATCGGCGTGGAGGACGGAAAAGCGCTCCGCGCGCTTGAATCGGTTCGCGATATTCTCGAATGCGAACACGGTATCGTCATTCAACAGCCGGCCTATCAGACCTATCATTCCAACCTCGGAGAATGCTCCTCATATCCGCCCGGATACAAAGAGAACGCCGGCATTTTCTGCCATAATAATCCGTGGATCATGATCGCGGAGACCGTTCTCGGCAGAGGCGACCGGGCGTTTGAACTGTATAAGAAAATCTGCCCCGCATTCCGCGAGGAGATCAGTGATCTGCATCGGATGGAGCCGTATGTATATTCGCAGATGATTGCCGGAAAAGACGCCGGACGCATGGGCGAGGCGAAGAACTCCTGGCTGACCGGAACGGCCGCCTGGAACTTCGTAGCGATCTCGCAGGCGATCCTCGGGATCAAGCCCGAATACGACGGCCTTCGCGTCGAGCCGTGTATTCCTTCTGCGTGGAAGGACTATAAGATCACCCGGGTATTCCGCGGCGCGACGTACGAAATTTCGATCCGAAACCCCGACGGAGTTCAGAAGGGTGTTCGCTCGGTGACCGTCGACGGCGAAGCGATCGAAGGAAATGTCATGCCGGTTTTCCCGGAGGGCACGAGCCATCGCGTTGAGGTCGTGATGGGCGAATCTTAAAGCCCGCGTGACAGAGTCGATCATAAACAGTGAGCAAAGCCCCCGGGTCAGAAAAGAGATCCGGGGGTTTTTTTCGGGATCCCCGCTTGCCTTGACAAGCCCGGCGCTTTTCGATGTAATGACGGAGTAGAATCGACTCTTGCGTAACGCAGGTATTTTTGTTTCGCGTTACTATCGGGTCGAACGTGATTATGCCGGGGAACCCTGATTCCGAGGAGGAAAACTTTTGAATGATCGACCCGTACGTATGATTTCCGGAAGAGCGGGGAAAGTGCTCGTCGCGATGAGCGGCGGAGTCGACAGCGCGGTCGCCGCGCTTCTCCTTGTCCGGGCCGGATATACGGTTGCCGGTTTCACCGTTGAACTTATCGGAAACGAGGAGTTTGAAGACGGGCGCCCGGAGTCCGGAGAGATGAGATCGGAGAACGCCCGGGACGCGAAGCGAATCTGTGATATGTTGGGGATCCCGCATTTTATCGTTCACATGGAGGAGCGTTTTCGCGAAGAGGTGATTGAGCCGTTCGTGCGCGCGTACCTTTCGGGGAAAACGCCGAACCCGTGCGTATCCTGCAATAACAAGATCAAATTTTCAGCGTTTTTCGAAGTCGTCGACGAGCTCGGTTATGATTTTTTGGCGACCGGACATTACGCCCGGATCGAATACTCCGAGGAGGAGAAAGAATATTTCCTCTTGCGTGCCGCGACCGACAAAGACCAGTCCTATGTTCTCTACGGCATGAGTCAGCGGGAGCTCGCCCGGACGGTTTTTCCGATTTCGGCTCTCTCGAAAAGCGATATCCGCAGGCTGGCCGCCGAAGCGGGATTCCCCGTATCGGAGAAGCCCGACAGCCAGGACATTTGTTTTATTCCCCGAAACGATTACGCGCGATTTATTGTGAGCATGACCGGTATTGCGGCCGAGGAGGGCGATTTTGTCGACCGTGACGGTCGCGTGCTCGGACGGCACAAGGGCATATTTCACTATACGGTCGGTCAGAGAAAGGGAGTCGGGATTGCTGCGGACAAACCGCTCTTCGTGACGGCGATCGATGCCGGGAACAACCGCGTCGTGCTCGGGGGTGCGGATGAACTTTTCGCGCAAGGATTGATCGCAGATCATCTTCGTTTTATCTCGGACCGCCCGGTTTCGTACCCTTTTTTCGCCGATGCCCGTATCCGATACGCTGCGCCGGCAGTGTCGGCGACGGTTTTTGAGCGCGACGACGGAGCCGTCGGGGTGCGATTTGACGAGGCGGTTCGAGCGATCACGCCGGGGCAAACGGTCGTTTTCTATTCCGGAGAGAAAGTGCTCGGCGGAGGCGAGATTGTCCGCGCTTTATAGGTTATAATTAAGAGTGATCGTCACGGCCGATACGGCCTGGCTTCGGAGGTGGAAAATGCTGATTCGCAATCCGATGATATGTTCCGCCCGGGACGGGCTTCTCCTTAAGGGTGCTTGCTGGCATGACGATGAACATGCGCCTTCTTCCGCTTTGCTGATCGTTCACGGGATGTTGGAACACATCCGCCGATACGAGAAGACGGCGGCCGAGCTGGTCGACGCCGGGATTCGAGTCTATGCCTTCGACCTTCGCGGACACGGGGAGACGAGCCCCGCAACGGAAGAACGCGGATATTTTGCGGATAAAGACGGAGTCGAACTGCTGTTAAGCGATATGGATCGTGTACTGGAGACAGTTCGCGGAGACTTAAGTCGCGAAGGACTCGGAGATATTTCGTTCTGTGTTCTCGGTCACAGCATGGGCTCTTTTATTACATCATGCTATCTTAAATCACGCGGCACTACAGGATCAGACGGCGTTATTCTTTCCGGGACGACCGCAAAGCCCGGCCCTGTCGGTGTGGCGCGTACGATTGCGCGACTTCAATCCGCCGTCCTCGGGCCGAAGTCCGACGGAAAGTTTCTGACCAAGCTCGCATTCGGTCCCTACAACGCGAAGATCAAGCCCGCGCGCACTCCGAACGATTGGCTGACCCGGGACGACGGGATCGTAAATGCCTATAACGCGGACCCGGCCTGTACATTCAAGTTCAAGGCGGCGGGCTTCGCGGATCTCTTTTCGATGCTCGGGACGATCGGTGCGCGGAATTGGACCGGAGCGGTCGATAAGGACCTGAAGATCCTCCTGATCGCGGGTGAAATGGACCCGGTCGGTGGATACGGCAAAGGACCGGAAATATTGAACGGATGGTTTCTCGCCACCGGTCACGACTCTGCGCTTCGCCTCTATCCGGGCGGGCGTCATGAGATGCTGAACGAGCTCAATCGCGAAGCAGCCCTTCATGATATTCTGACCTTCCTTCGCGCGCTTTCCGATCGAACGGGAACCGGAGAGCCGGCGATGGCCAGCGGCCCCGGATCCGGCGCGGCATTCGACGAAGAAATAACGGAAGAGAATCAATCGAAAGCCTAAACGGAGGAATATATGTCATATAAGAACGAGAGGGCCCGCACCCCTCAGAAAACTGCGGAAGAAGTCTTACGTGCCAGGTTCCCGCGGATACCGATGCCGGGAAATCTGAGCGCTCAGTTTGTAGGAACGCTTCACAATCGACCGGTCGCAGGCGTCGCCGGAATCCCGGTATATGCCCCGGTCATTGCGACTCTGCTTGCGGATGAGCGCCTGTACGAATTCTTTGACGGTGCTTTTCGTAAAAAAGAATCCGCGCTGATCGTCATCACCGGCGATATGGTGCGTGGGTATTATACCGACGGAAATGATACGGAGCCGATTGCACTGGACTCCGTTCGGCAGGCGGCCGTCCGCGCCGTCGCCGAGGCTTCGTCGTCCTGGGGCGGCCGGCTTGACACCGAGGGTGTTCTTGTCTGTGACCCTGCCGCTCCGGCACCCGGCCCTCATTATTTTACCAATCTCCTGATCGGCGACCGGATGAACGAGAAACGTCCGCTCCAGAGTACGCCGAAGAGCGTCGTGGACCGGCTTGGACGCGGCTCTTTTCGTTCCCACGCGGATACGCAGGTCCTTGCGACGCGTTGGGATTATCTTCCGGAGGAGAACGGCTTTCCAGCCAACCGGCAATTTTATCTGACCGAGAACGGCAAGCAAATCTTTTACTCCGGAAGCGCAGTTCAGCCCGGGCTTCGCTCCGCGGTCTGCCGTCATGCGCAGAATCGTACGACGATCGAATATGAAATGGAGAGCGGCCTGCGGATCAAGAGAACGATTTTCCTTTTGCCTCAGAAGGATGGTCTCCCGCTCGCCGCCGAAGCGCAGATGATCGAGATTGAGAATCTCGGCGAACAGCAACGGGATCTGCGGATCATTTGTACCGGTATGTTCGGTACATCCGAGATCCACGCGCTTCGTGAGGACATCATCTTCACGACCGTCGTCGCGCAATCCGAGGTTTTCTATGGGGACGACGGAGAGATCCGCGCGATTTCCTTTAATCCGAATCCGAAATGGACCAAGGGCAATATCCGTTATTGCACGCTCATGGTTCGCGAAAAGGACCGCACGGTCTTCCCGGATCGCTTCTGCTCGAAGTACAGCGAGTTTGTCGGTTCCGGAACGTTGGAGCATCCGGAGCATCCGGAACACCTTTCGTGCCGGCATTCCCGTAAAGGGCCGGGTTTTTTTGCGCTGTCCGCGCCTTTCTCCGTGCCGGCCGGCTCTTCGGTCCGCGCCGACCAGTTTGTCTGTCTGTCGACCGATGCGGTCAATCCGGATTTTACGGAGGATACTACGGTTCAGGCCGAACTCTCGGCGCTTCATCGCGCATACGAGCGCCCGGAGTCTTTACCCGGGACGCTTCGTGAGGTCGAGGACTTTACGAGAAAGTACGCCTCCTATCTGCAGGTTCATTCCAAAGACGGGAATTACGAAACCTATGTTAATCGCAACCTCCCGTTCCAGGTCTTCTACCAGACCTTTGTGTCCCGTTCGTTTGACTGGACGCAGAAGGGCTACCGGGAGATCGGTTTTCGCGAGATCCAGGACATTTTCGCCTCAATGTACTATTTTGCGGGAATGGGGCGGACAGACTTTGTTCGCGGCCTTCTCTCCGAATGGGCGGGAAACGTGTACCGGGACGGTTATGCGAACCATAATTTCTACTGGAAAGGCAAAGAGCCCGGCTGGTGGTCGGACGACGCGCTGTGGCTTTTTCAGGCGGTTGACCGTTATCTGGAACTGACCGGCGATTACGATTTCCTCTCGGAGAAGTTGCCGGTCGCGGGTGAGGAGGGAGCCGAAAGACCTCTGTCCGGGACATTGCGCGCGATCATTGCGTATTCGAACAAGATATCCGTCGGAAATCACGGACTTCCGCTGATTGATCGTGCCGACTGGAACGATTGCCTTCGGGTGGATCCGGACTGCGTCGGCGGACCCGAGAAAATGGAGCTTTACGCGGCACAACTCAAGGCGTCCGGCAAAAAATACGGCGAAGTGCCATTCGAGTCCGAATACTCAGAGTCGGTGATGAACGGTTTTCTCTTGAAGGTCGCCGTTGACGCCGCGATCCGGATGTTTGAGAAACTCGGCGACACCGCTTTTGTTTCGGAATTGAAGCTTGCCTCCGCATCGCTCAAATCCTCGCTGGTCGGCGAAGCGTGGAAGGATGATTACTTCGCGCGCGTGCTTTTTAATCGGAAAGATAAACCGGCGCTTCGATATCTCGGTGCGGGAGGGGACGGACTTCAGATCGAAGAAGGTGCCGCGGGCACGTACTTCCTTAATTCCTTCAGCTGGGCGATTCTCTCGGATTGTGCGGACGAAGCGAAGATTGCGACCATGCTCGATACACTCGACAAGAACCTCAGAACACCGTTCGGGTTCCGGGTGTGCACCGGCGTCGACTATCCGCAAATCGCTCCGAAAATCGACGTCGCACTCTATTATCCGGGCGATCGCGAGAACGGCGCGGTTTTTAAGCATGCAAACATGATGGCGGCCGCCGCGATGCTCAAAGCGGCCGGGAACGTCGCCGGCACGGAGCTTGCGGAACGTCTGACCACGACCGCTTATTGGGTGATCGACTGCATTCTGCCGTATCGAACGCTGTCGTCTCCCTATGAAACTTGCGGAAACCCGAGATTCTGCACACAATACAACAATTCGGAAACCGGCGAGAATATCGGACCGACGCTGTCGGGGACCTCAACGTGGCTTTTGCTGTGTCTTTTCATGAGCCTCGGCCTCTCGTTCGGAAGTGACTCCATCCGGATCGATCCGGTCCTGAGGCCGGAGGAAACCGGATGTGAGTATACCGTCAACAGCGGAAAGGCTTCCTATCATGTTGTCGTCGAGAAGCCGGCGCGCTTCTGCCGGACGGTCGAAGGTGTGATCATCGCCTGCGACGGCGAGGAAATCGACGGGACGAATATACCGCTTTTCGCGGACGGAAAGACGCACGAGATACTGGTTCGCTTATAAAAAGGAAACCGGAGGGAGACAAATGCCATATTCCATTGTTTTTTTATCTGAAATCATCAAAACGTTTGATCTTGAAGTGATATTTTCGCCGGGGAATCTGGATCAGATCCGGATCAGCGTCGCGGACGTCACGCGGCCGGGGCTCCAACTCGCCGGTTATTACGATCATTTCGGACCGGATCGTATTCAGGTGATCGGTAATATGGAACATGCGTTTCTGGAAAAACTGTCCGCCGAATCGAGAAGGAAGAGAGTCACGGCGCTTTTCGAGAAAAAGATTCCATGCCTGATCCTGACCCGAAATCACGAGGCGCACAAGGAGATCATCGTCGCCGCCAAGAAGGCCGGTGTCCCGCTCTTACGAACCAGTCAGGCGACGTCGGAATTCATGAGCTCATTGGTGAAACACCTGAATGTCGAACTGGCTCCGCGTGTGTCGATGCACGGAGTGCTTGTTGAGGTAAACGGTGAGGGTATACTGATCCTGGGCGAGAGCGGTGTCGGTAAATCCGAGACGGCTCTTGAGATCGTCAAGCGCGGCCACCGGCTTATCGCGGACGACCAGGTAGAGATCCGTCGTGTGTCCGAGACCACACTTCTCGGGCGTGCACCCGACATCATCCGGCATCTGATCGAGATTCGCGGCATCGGCATTTTGGACGTCAAGGAGCTCTTCGGTGTTTCCTCCGTCAAGCCGCAAGAAAATATCGATTTTGTGATCAACCTGGAATTGTGGGACGAGAAAAAGACCTATGACCGGCTGGGGATCGTTGACGAGACGACCGAAATACTCGGTCTCCAGGTACCTTCGATCACGATACCCGTCGGCCCCGGCCGGAACCTTGCGATTATCGTAGAGGCGGCCGCAATCAATTACCGCGTGAAAAAAATGGGCTACAACGCGGCCAGAGATCTGGTCGGCCGTGTCTTCCCCGGACCGGTGTGAGGCAGTTGTACATGAAGAGGATTTCCGATACCGATATTCCGGTGATGCGTTCTCTTCTGGCGGAAGAGGGTGTTCACGAGCAAATGTTGCTTCGGGAGAATGTCGACTTGCGCTTGCAAACGACAATGCGTGTCGGCGGTCCGGCTCGGCTGTTTGCCGAACCGGAAAATGAAGATCAGGCTGTCGCGTTACTTCGCGCGGCGAAGTCTTTGGGAGTCCCGTACATTGTCATCGGGAACGGGTCCAATATCGTTGTCGCGGACTCCGGGGCGGAAGCGTTGATCATTCGGTTGGCCGACCGCTTTTCGGAAATCACCGAAGTGAAGAGAAGAGACTTGCCTTCGGAGCCGTCGGACAAGGACGGGAACCCTATACCGGATGAACCGGAGCGAATCTGTTATCGTGTGCAGGCCGGTGCCTTGTTGTCGTCGGTCGCCGTTCGTGCCGCGAAAGCGGGCGGAGCCGGAATGGAATTTGCGGGGGGCATACCCGGAAGCATCGGCGGCGCGGTTTACATGAACGCGGGTGCCTACGGATCTGAGATGTCCGATATATTGGTTTTTGCCCGATCCGTCGATCCGGACGGAACGTTAAGGGACTATCGCGTTGACGAGATGGAGCTGGGATATCGGTCCAGCCGTTTCTCAAGAAAGGGCGGCGTTCTCTTGTCGGTATATCTGTTACTCGGGCGGGATAAGCCGGAGGCGATTCTCGCACGAATGAGCGAGCTGAACGGTAAAAGAGCATCCTGTCAGCCGTTGAATATGCCCAGTTGCGGCAGTGCCTTTAAACGTCCGCCGGGGCATTACGCGGGCGCCTTGATTGAGCAGTCCGGACTCAAGGGATTCTCGATCGGCGGAGCTCAGGTTTCCACCAAGCACGCGGGTTTTATCGTAAATACCGGAAACGCGACGGCGGAGGATATTCGACAGTTAAGCGCTCACATCATCGGCACGGTTCTCGAAAAGACGGGTGTCATGCTGGAGCCGGAAATCTGTTTCATCGGTTTTGACAAAGAATAGGCGGAAGTGGGGGGCATTATGGATCTGATTATTTTGACCGGAATGTCGGGGGCCGGCAAGAGCCAGGCCGTGAATTATCTGGAAGATCAGGGGTATTTTTGCATTGATAATTTGCCGCCGATGATTTTGCCTGAATTGGTCCGGACCTTTATTAAAGGCCAGGGCGGCGAGGGCTACGGTATCGACCGCCTCGCTTTTGTCGTCGATATCCGCAGTAACGAGCTGTTGAAGGGTTTTGACGCAGCCATGGAGGAGATCGACCAATTGGCCTGCCCGTACCGGATCATTTTTCTTGAGGCGGCGGATCAGGTCTTGGTCAACCGATATCGCGAAACCAGAAGAAGACACCCGCTGGCGACGGGGATCGGTTTGTCGGAGGCGATCTCCCGCGAACGTGTGATGCTGCAGGAACTTCGCGAGCGCGCGACACATGTCGTCGATACCTCAATGATGGCGATCCCGGCTCTGCGGGAGGAGTTGCAGAGGATCATCTCCAGAGGTACCGAGAATCAGAGCATCTCCGTTTTGATCGAATCCTTCGGATTTAAATACGGCATACCCGTTGACTGCGACAATATCTACGATGTCCGCTTTTTGCCGAACCCCTTCTATGAGACCGACTTGCGGATGTGTTCCGGGCATGACGAGGTCATACGGACCTATCTGAACACCTTTCCCGAAACCGGGGAATATATCGATAAGCAGGCGGATTTGCTCCAATACCTTATGCCGTTCTATGTTCGGGAGGGAAAGGTGCGTCTGATGATCGGCATCGGTTGTACCGGCGGTCGTCACCGCTCCGTTTTTATTGCGGAGGAGATGTCAACCCGTCTGAACGCCTTGGGCATCCACACGGCGGTACACCACCGCGATATCGGTAAGGATCCGCGCTACGCGGTAATCAATCGGGATCCCGATAAACCCCGGGAGGAGTAATCGTGCCGTCCGCTCGTTTCTCGGAAAGCATCCGAAAGGATATCCTGAAGGTCCAGGTTCGTGACAGGGAAGAAGCTCGCGCCGAAATCGCGTCCATGCTCAGCTGTTCCAATCCCGTGAAGGTTGACGGCGGAATGAGAATTCTTTCATCCTCTTCTCCCTTGGGAGCAGAGCGTTTGGCCCGACTGCTTCGCGAAGAGGGCATCGTCTCGGAGACCCGACCGGTCGGTAAGGCGGGTTCGGAAACAGGACTCTTTGTTACCGAAACGGATTATTGCCGGATGGCGGAATTCGCCGATGCGTTTCGGTCGGAAGCGTTCAGCGACGACGGCGCGATAACGACACGTCAGAGAAGGGCTGCGCTGAGAGGCGCATTTATGGTGTGCGGCGTAGCATCTGATCCGAGACGCACATACCGGATCGAGCTTCATATCAAGGATCCGCTTTTCGCAAGGGCGACCCTCCTTCTGATGCATGCCGAAGACATTGAGCCGAGCCGGATGCTTCGAAACGGCAAGAACATTCTTTACGTGAAGGAAGGCGCGCAGATCGCCGATTTTCTGGCGATGATCGGTGCTTATATATCGCTCTTGTTTTTCGAAAATATCCGCACCGACAAAGAGATTCGGAATCAGGTCAATCGAACGGTGAACTGTGATACCGCAAATGCGAGGCGACAGGCGGAAGCCGGGGCTCGCAGAGGTGAAAGTCTCCGGTCGCTCCTGACTTCTGCCGAAGGAGTGCGGCTTCCGAAGGAATTAAGAGATGCCGCGGAAGTCCTGATCGAGAATCCGGGGTTGTCCATTAAAGAGCTCGGGGAACTGATGGATCCGCCGATCGGTAAGTCCGGAATGCATCATCGGTTGAGAAAACTGGAGCGGTACGCCGAGGAAGCGGGGAGCGGGTCGAAAGTGTAACATTACGAATTACTTATACCCTCGCGATTGAGAAGCGGAGAGCTGAAGCCTGACATAACATCACATAATCAACCGGATATCATTACTTTCACTTCCAGATTTTCATTTTGAACTTCTTTGAACCGTGCGGGATCAGAGGCTCCTTGTGGTTCGGGTCGAAATACTGGAATATTTGATTCCAGCTCGGAAGGAGCGTTCCGGAGGCGAGAGCGATGATGCGTGCGAAAAGCGATATTCCGCCGCTTGAATACCGACTAAATCGCCGAAATGCTTCGTTTAGTCGGTAATCATTAATCAAAAACGAGACCGCGCGCCGCTCGAATACCAACTAAATCGCCGAAATGCTTCGTTTAGTCGGTAATCATTAATGAAAAACGAGACCTCGCGCCGCCCGAATACCAACTAAATCGCCGAAATGCTCCGTTTAGTCGGTAATCATTAATCAAAAACGAGACCGCGCGCCGCCCGAGCTCGAGACAGCTTCGTGTACCGACGAAACAAAGCATTTCGAGTGGTTTCGTCC
>JAAYIQ010000168.1 GCA_012523365.1 Clostridiaceae bacterium | reverse complement strand
CGCCGTACAATCGCCACCTTCTGTTCAGGCGTAAAATGCGTTCGCTTCGACATCGAGCTTCTCCTGTCGGGATGTGCTAAACTCTAGCACATACGCAATGCTCAACGTCCTTCTGGAGCAAAACAGACATGCCCGTTCATGCGGCGGGAGGCCCTTTCGCTCTGGACGATCCCCGTAGCCGCGGCACCTACATCATCACGTCCACGCCGATCCGGCGGGAAGAGGTTCAAGGCTGGTGCACCCACCTCTCACGCTTTGGCGTTGACCAGGTATATTTTCATCAGGGCCGGCCTTTTCGGCAGGGGGATTTTGTCTTCAATAAGGAGTATTACCCGAACGGCATTTCCGATTTCCGCGAGGTCTCGCGCGAGTTCAACAAGCACGGGATAACGACTGGAATTCTCACCTATGCCCACTTCGTTCATCAGGACAGCCGTTTTGTCGCGCCTGTCCCGCACAAAGACCTCGATATCATGCGAATCTTTACGCTGGACGGCGATCTGGATGAAAAGGCGACCTTCGTGCCGGTTGGCGAGTCAACCGCCGATGTCTCGAACATCGTCGGGTTTTCGATCACCAACAGCGTCGTTTTGCGAATCGACGATGAGTTGATGGTTTTCGAATCGGCCAGTGACCATGCGCCGTACGGTTTCACCCACTGTCGTCGGGGAGCGTACGGAACCAAAGCGGTGTCTCATAAGAAAGGCGCCGCCGTCGGGCACGTCACGCAGCGTTATGGCCTTTTCTGTTCCCAGCCCGGAAGCGACCTGGTGCGCGAAATCTCGCGAGAGACGGCCCGGGCCTACAATGAAGGCGGGTTCGGAATGATCTACCTCGACGCTCTGGACGGCACCGGCGCTCTGACAGAACATCGTGAGTACGTTCCGTACTACGACGCGTTTTTCATCAACGAGATTCTGAAATACACGCAGACCGTTCCGGTGATGGACTATTGCTTTCTGTGGTATCCCATGTCCCGGGTCGGAGAATGGGACTGCCCGCGCCGAGGATTCCAGCAGTACTTTGACCGACATGTCGATACCCTGAAGAAACTGTCGGAACGCTACTACCTTCCCGGACAGTTCGGCTGGCTTGCCCTCTGTCCTTCGGCACGTGAAGCGATCAGTGCGTTTCAGTGCCCTCCCATGCATCTCGAGGATACTCGTTATCTGGCGACCAAAGCATTGGCGCACGATTACGGACTTTCTTTTCTCGACGTTTCCCTCGGCCAGACCCAGCCTTTGGCATTCAGGAACGGCGCCATCCTTGCCGACTATATGCGTCTCCGGCGGGCAAAGCGTCTTTCGCAGTCGATCTTGGATCAGCTCAAGACACCCGGCGCCCATTTCGTCCTACAAAGGCACGGCGAAGATGCCAATCGCTGGGACTTTTACGAGGCGGACTATCAATACGCGGTCGCTTCTTTCCCGGCCTCGGACGCAATGACCGATTTGACGACCCCGATCGTGGTAACCAATCGTTTTCAAGCGGCCAGACCGACCATTCGGATCGAGAATCGTTATTCGGCGGAGGATTACGAGACCGCTTCGTCCGTCGAGTTGATACGCTTCGACGAAACACAACCTGTTGGAAACATGACGACACGCATCTTTGATCCCACCATCGATCTGCGGGGGCATCTTGCGATGGGGCTGTGGGTCCGCGGCGACAACGGCGGGCAGAAGATCAATGTCCGGGTGGAGAGCCCGATCCAGTATGTTTCCGGACACAACGACCATTTCATCGACGTCGATTTCTCCGGATGGAGGTACTTTTCGCTGATCGAGGCGGAAAACGGAACCCGCCCGCCGGTGGAATGGCCGAAACCCTGCGGATCCTATCTCGACGAATATCGGGAGATCGTCCACTACGAGCATGTTTCCGAAATCAATCTGATGATCGTCGGCGATCCGAAGAACCTGAGGTTCCGAACACTGAAGGCGGTGCCTATTCGGAACTACGATTTGATCGACCCCTCTTTCGTCCTGGACGGCCGAAAGTTCCTTTTCAAAGGAGCGATCGCAACCGGCCATTATATGGAGTGGGAAGGCGGTGAGACGGCGTCCGTGTGCAATCACACCGGCCAGGAAGTGAGCAGGATGAAGCTCGTCGGAGATGTCCCGGCTCTTTCCCAAGGCGAAAACCGCTTGACGTTTTCCTGCGGAAGAAACGTCAATACGCCGGTACGGGCACGGCTTGTCTTCGGTAACTTCTCAATAATCCCGTGAAATTGGTCTTTACTTGGAGGGCGGTTTTGGTGTTTCTTGTGGTACATGGATGGAGCCAAGCCGATCACAATTGCCGGAATCGAGGTGCCGCCGGAGCAACGG
>JAAYIQ010000167.1 GCA_012523365.1 Clostridiaceae bacterium | reverse complement strand
TATATTGAAGCAAGAAGTGGTCGATATTGAAGAAGGACTTCGAATTTTATCGCGAAACGTCCATGTCGTCAACAACTTTTTCGATATGTTGACGGCGGACCCGATCGATCGACTCGGGACTACATCGAATCCAGGACTTCGACGACAGCCTCACCGAATTCAGTCGCCGCAGAAGGGCCGTTTCCCGTTACCGCATTGCCGTCGATCGTGACCGCTTGTCCGGAATTTTCGCACCCCGCCTCACTCATGGCGGCGTTCGTGTTCGGCCCGTTGTACCAACTGGCGGATTTTCCGACGAGCACGCCCGCGTTACCGAGCACCCCCGGCCCCGCGCAGATGCCGGCGACCAGAAGTCCCCGTTCGTTTGCGCCGCGGACCAGCTCGAGCAACACCTCGTCATCCCAAATATCGACGACTCCGCTTCCGCCGGCGATAAAGATGCCGAGACCGACGTCCTCGATCTCGTCGATCGCGATTTCGATCTCGACACAACCGCCGTTCATGCCTTTTGCGGTGCCGGTCCGAGTACTGGTGATCACCGCGCGGTATCCGGCTTTATCCAGCGCGTCGGTGATGCCCGCGAGCTCACCCTCGTGGTAGTTTGTAAACGCTACGAAAACCGTCACCCAATCCGGCATCGGCGTCGGCGAGGGAGTCGGTGACGGGGTCGGTGTCGGAGTCGGAATGGCGGTCGGAGTCGGAGAAACGGTTTCGACTGCGGCTGCGGCAGAAGTCGTCTCAACCTGATTGCCCGCGAATGGAGGATGATCGGCGACGCACGCAACCGAAAAAGCCAGTAAAAGAAGAATGAAGAGTAATAATACAGGCTTTTTCAATGGGTTTCCTCCGCTTCAGATTCTATGCAACCAGAATACAATATCGGGCAAGTTAAGTAAATTTCCTCGCAGGCAGATGGTTGACATATTTCACAAGTGGAATAAGTTCGGACGCGTGATTCGCGATACATCACTCGGAAGAAAGGAGTCCCCATGCTCAAGCACTATATTCTCGAGCTGATCCGAATCGATATGATTCGATCACGATTCTTGTTTGTTTTACCTAAGCTGAGTGCAGTCGGACTCGGAGCATGGATTGATGTCTATAACAGATCAGAGATGATTCTAATATCTTTTTGATGTAAAATACATTGAAGGTCAGAGCGTTCGGGCGAGAGGCATTTGTTTCGCGCCCGTACGTTATTACGGAGATTATGATGAAGAAATTTGCGGCAGTTATCCTTGTCGGAACGATTCTGGCAACGGCTTCGTGCGGTTCCTCCGGGACCGGGTCTTCAAAAGGGAGCTCGGATAACGGAACCGGTACTTCTTATTCAAAACTCGAATTTGAAACAACCGAAGAGTCTGATATTCGCATTTCACCGGAGAATCTGGTTATTGATAATTTCCAAATAGATCGGTCGGATGTGCTCAACCAACATGTGACGGGGCGTATTTCCGATCGGATTATCATCGATGCTACGCTTATGTGTTCGGTGGACCCGGAAAGTCCCGGGGAGGCATCGGTTTTTTCGGGCTCCATTTTGGATTTTACCGAGACACAGCGATACATGTTCCGGCAGGATGATTGGACAATGGTCGAAAGCGAGCCGCTTTGGGCGACGATGGAAACAGCAGAACTTGAACACTATGGCGATAGGGACCGATATGTTGATCCCGACGGCCAGGAGTACGAGTGTGCAACGACGCCCTGGAGTTCTCTTTGCCATACTGAACGTGGCCGGATGATATATCAACTCGCACTCGGAATGTCCTCTGAGTATTATTCGGAGACAGACTTTGAATTTGCCGATTCGCAGACTGCCTATGAAATAGCCCGGTCTTATCTGGAAAAAACCGGGCTCGTGGTTAATGATTATTATAAAATACGAAGGCTCCCGTACAATGAGCTGGAAACAGAAGTCAGGCTGTTTAATTCTGACGCAGGGGAAACGGAAAGATTTGATGTCGACTCAATCCTTCCGGATGGCTGGACGAAGGAGGAAGACTCTTATTGGATTACGCTTTATCCGGATATTAACGAATTACCGGTGGATAGTTTTTCCGGATTTTTTTTCACGGAAGAAGGGAAAGCAGGAGAAGCGATCAGCTTGCCTATATCAATTGAAGTGATTGTTAATGCTCACGGTGTGGATTATGTTAGTTTGATTTATCAATTCGATTCGTTGGGTGTTCTTTCATCCGGTTCTATGCTCGGCATTCAAGATGCATTGATGCTATGTGTTCAAAAGTTGTATTCGTTATCCGGGAATGGTCTATCCGAAGATGCGATAATGAATGATCGGACACCGAAAGTGACACTCGATAGTCCCGAAACGATTTTCATTGATGAAATTGCCCTGGTATACATAGCGTTACCCGATCC
>JAAYIQ010000166.1 GCA_012523365.1 Clostridiaceae bacterium | reverse complement strand
ATTCGGCTCAAACCCGAAAAGCGCGCGGAAGTTTTCAAAGTATTTCGTGTCCTGTCCCGGCACATTTATGACCGCGTCGAGCTCGCCCTGTCGATTCAAAAATTCCGCGGCTCGCGTGATGACGATCTGCGACTCTTTGGACACCGATTCACTCGCGACGACATCTTTTCCCTGAAGCATGCCGTTCTTTTCGAGCGTATCGACGAGCACCTGTTGCTGACTCCGAACGCTGACACCGTAAAAATTGACGACCGGCAGGATCGAAAAGAGCGCGAAGGCGGTAAGGATCAGAATGTGAATGTGGTTTTTCTCCTTCTTCAAAATGCTCATCGTCACCGCGGCGACGACCGCGAACGCCGAGAACAGGATCAGGAAGTAGTCGGCGAATAAGACGCCCTCATTCCCCGCCTTGATCAAAGAAACGATCAGCTGATACAGCGCGATCACACCCATGATTTTCGGAAAGACGAAGCGACATATAGCCGGGTATTTTCCCTCGATCTCACTGATCAGAAAAAAGACCATAATCACGGCGATCGAGTACGACAAGATCAACGGTTCCAGAAGTTCCCGCCCCTCGCCGGTAAGGACGGTCTTGATCAGGTAAATGATCAACACCAACGTGTAGATCGCTAAAAGCGGAACCACGACATACAAAAGCAATATACGGAAGAAAGCCGGGATCGAGATCCTCTTCTTGTCGGCTGTTTGCCCCTCCTCATCCGCACGGAACGTCAGCAGTAAGGACATGAAAATGACGGGCGCGACCAGGATCCACACCCAAATCGCGATGTATGAAAATGTATCCGGGTTCAGTGGGAAGAGCAATTCGTTGATCGCCGCAATGATCAGCGACAACCCGCCCCAGATCACTGCGGAAAATAAAAGCGTCGTGAAAAACGCCTTGAAAACACTCATAAACACCGATCCGAAAACCACGCCGTGCCTCAGGCTCTGGATCGCCAGGAACAGTAAAAGGAAGATCACGCACACGACGACGGTCTGAAGCGGGTACCGCCCGGCACCGTAATACAGATTGTCGGCCTCAAATTCAAGCAGGCCGAGAAAATAGTATAGGACAAATCCCGCGCCGGCCACCGCGACCGGAAGAAGCCGAAAGAGCATGGAGCCGGCCTTTTCGAGAAGGATATGCGCGAAAAGCGCCAGGAAAACCGTCACCGTCAGCGCCATCGTAAGCCTCGGATACGATTCCTGCGCGGCGACCTCCACGGTCATCACGACCGCCAGCGCGATCAACGCGGCGACGACCGCCGGGAAGCGCGCCAGGGCGTACAACAAGGCCTTGGATCTTTCCTTAAAGTAAGCGATCAGTTTCATCTTATCCCCTCCCCGCTCTCGCGGATGCACGTCGGCCGATACCAATCGATTCGAACCGCTACACCTTCATTCTAGAGCGACCCGCCGATGCGGTCAATGGAATTTTATACCCTCCCGCCGTCATGAGAGTCCGGACAGTAACGGAAGTGAACCGTCTGTCCTAATAATTCGAAACAGCAGGTCTTGTACGCTTTCCGTGACCGCAAAGGCTTACTCAGCGAAACCGCCGAAGTCTCAATGCGTTACTAACGACCAGAACCGAGCTCATTGCCATCGCCGCGCCGGCAAACATCGGATTTAATAGCGGCCCTCCGAAAAGGAAGAGCACGCCGGCCGCGATCGGGATACCGATCGTGTTAAAGAT
>JAAYIQ010000021.1 GCA_012523365.1 Clostridiaceae bacterium | reverse complement strand
GCTTTTCGAGTGACGGCTGATGATTATGTCACGATGAATGACGGCACCGGTATCGTCCATATTGCGCCGGCTTTCGGTGAGGATGACGCGCGTGTCGGAGCCGATTATGATCTTCCTTTCGTTCAGCTGGTGCGTGAAGACGGGACCATGCCGGAGGAGACGGAAGAGTTTGCGGGCCTATTCGTGAAGGATGCGGATCCGCTCCTGATCAAGAAGCTGAACGTTGAGGGCAAAATGCTTCGGAAGATGCCGTATGAGCATGATTACCCCTTTTGCTGGCGTTGTGATACCCCACTGATCTATTACGCGAGAACATCATGGTTCATCGCGATGACGAAAGTGAAGGATGCGCTGATCCGGTCGAACCGATCCGTATCCTGGTATCCGGAGAGTATCCGGGACGGACGAATGGGGAATTTTCTCGAGAATGTCGTCGACTGGGGCATCTCTCGTGAGCGTTACTGGGGCACACCGCTTCCGGTATGGGAATGTGCGTGCGGACATCGTCATTGCGTCGGATCGATCGAGGAGCTTAAGCGGTTGTCCGATGATTGCCCGGATGATATCGAGCTTCACAAGCCCTATGTCGATCGCGTGCACATCCGTTGCGGGAAGTGCGGTGCGCAGATGACACGCGTATCGGAGGTGATCGACTGTTGGTTTGATTCCGGAGCGATGCCGTTTGCCCAGTATCATTACCCTTTTGAGAACAAGGAATTCTTTGAGAAGCATTTCCCTTGTGAGTTTATTTCCGAAGCGCTCGATCAGACACGCGGATGGTTTTATTCGCTTCTGGCGATCAGCACCCAGCTTTTCGAGAAGTCACCGTTTATGAACTGTATCGTCATGGGATTGGTTCAGGACAAGGACGGCATCAAGATGAGTAAACACAAGGGGAATGTCGTCGATCCCTGGGATATCCTGAATAAGCAGGGGGCGGATGCTGCGCGTTGGTATTTCTGCAGTTCAAGCGCTCCGTGGTTACCGAGCCGTTTCTCGGACTCCGCGGTATCGGAGATCCAGCGGAAATTTCTGGGAACGCTATGGAACACCTACGCTTTTTATGTAATGTACGCCAACATCGACGGATTTGATCCGACGGGTAAATCGATCGATGAATGCGAATTGTCGGTCATGGACCGGTGGATTCTTTCCAGGCTCAATACTTTGATCGGTGAAGTGGATGAGAAAATGACCGGATATGATATCACCGGATCCAGTCGATTGATGGAAGCCTTTGTTGACGAACTATCCAACTGGTATGTCCGTCGATGTCGTGAGCGGTATTGGGGGAGTGAGATGACCCGGGACAAGACCGCTGCGTATATGACTTTGTATACCGTGCTTGAGCGCTTCGTACGGCTCGCTGCGCCGTTCGTTCCCTTTGTTACGGAATCGATTTACCAGAATCTTGTAAGAAGCTCGAACCCCGAAGTGCAACTATCGGTTCATATGTGTGATTTTCCTCAACAGGAACCGAAACGTATTGATTTCAGTCTGGAGAAGTTAATGGATACCGCCCAGAAGATCGTTTTCTTAGGCAGGGCTTGCCGGAATCAGGCATCCGTCAAGAACCGCCAGCCGCTCTCTAAGCTGTATGCGGTTTCCCCGGTCGAATTGCCGGAGGAGTATCTTGCCATTATTCGGGAGGAGCTCAATGTGCGCGAGGTTATCTTCCTCAAAGATTCTGGTGAGCTTCTGGATTATTCGGTGAAACCTCAATTCAGAACGTTGGGCAAACGCTTCGGCGCCAGAGTGAACGCCGCGAGGGATCTGATTCTTGCGCTTCCCGGTAAAAAGTCCGTTGCGGAACTTGAAGAACTCGGGTATGTAACGATTGAGTTGGACGGGGAGACATGCAAACTGAGCAAAGATGATCTTCTGATCGAGACCGTTCAACCGGAGGGCCTTTCGACTCAGTCGGAACATGATTATACCGTTTCGCTGGATACGGTACTTACGCCGGAGTTGATCGAGGATGGCTTTGTTCGGGAAATAATCTCGAAGGTTCAGACGCATCGCAAGGAGTCCGGTTACGATGTGACAGACCGAATCATTCTTCGATATTCCGGAAACGATGAGATTTCCAGGATCATCGAGAAAAACAGGGCGTTTATTGCGTCCGAAGTGCTCGCGTCGGAAATTCTTCCGGGAACGGGCGGGGATAGCAAAGAGTGGGATATTAACGGGGAGAACTGCACGTTTTCAACGGTCCGTCAAGGATCATAACAGGGAGATAACTATGCTCTTCAGTATTTTTCAGTCCGGTATGTCAATAAAGGAAATGGTCCTGACGGTATCCATGTTGCTTCTTGTGTTGGGATACTCGTTTTCCATCCATGAGTTTATGCATGGGTATTCCGCTCACTTGCTCGGGGATGATACGGCAAAATTGATGGGCCGGTTAACAATGAACCCGGCCAAGCATATCGAGCCGCTCGGCGCGATGATGTTCTTGTTTGTAGGGTTCGGCTGGGCCAAGCCGATTCCCGTAAACTACAGTAAACTGAACAGGCTCGAGAGTAAGGACGCAATGGTGCGAATCGTAAGCGTTGCGGGAGTGACCGCCAACTTTTTTTCGGCATGGGTGGCGTATGGTCTGTTTACGCTTTTGAATGTAATTGTTGACCGACTCTCGCTCACCTCTTCCAGCGCTCTTTTTGCTTACGCGCTGGCGGTGCAATTCCTATTTATGTTTTTTCACTTTAATTTAATGTTGATGGCATTTAATCTGCTGCCCTTTCCGCCGCTCGACGGGTACCACATACTGGAGACTTTCATCCCGACGAAACTCCGGGCACGGTTTCATCAGTACGAACGTTTTTTCGTTATGGGGTTGTTCGGTTTGATCATTGCCGGTTTGATCTTCAATTTCAGCCCGTTATATTGGCTCGTTACAGCCGTGCAGACACCTTTTCGATATATAATTCAGTACCCTTTGGATCTTTTGTCGCCCACGAACGAAGTGTTTTTCGATTATTTGATGGGATAATAAACGTCCGGTCAAACCGGATACCGGGAGGAAATGAATGAGTAAGAAAATTGTGCTGTCCGGCTCTCGGCCGACCGGGAATATCCATCTCGGGAATTATTTCGGTGCACTGGAGAATTGGGTGCGCTTACAGGATGATTATAATTGCTATTTCTTTATCGCCGATTGGCATGCCCTGACGACCGGCTATGATGATACCAAGGACCTGTATAAGAACACGGTCAGTTTAATGGCGGATTTCCTGGCCAGCGGTCTGGATCCGAATAAAGCGACGCTGTTTCTGCAGTCATTGGTTTCTCCCCATGCGGAGTTATATCTTCTTCTGGGGATGAATACACCGCTTTCGTGGCTCGAGCGTTGTCCGACGTATAAAGACATGATGGCCAACATGACGGAAAAGGACATCGCAACCTATGGGTTTCTCGGCTATCCGGTCTTGCAGGCCGCGGATATACTGATGTACAAAGCGGATTATGTTCCGGTCGGTGAAGATCAGATACCTCATCTGGAAATGACAAGAGAAATCGCGAGGCGTTTTAATTACTTATACGAGAGCGCAATTTTTCCGGAGCCTCAGCCGCTTCTTACAAAATCAAAGGTGCTGCCGGGAACCGACGGTCGCAAGATGAGCAAGAGCTACGGGAATACAATCGCGCTTGCGGACACCCCGGATGAAGTTTCCCAAAAAGTGATGAGTATGATTACCGATCCGGCTCGAATTCGCAAGGATGATCCCGGCCACCCGGAAGTGTGTACGGTTTTCGCGTTCCACAAAGTATTCAGCGAGGACGAGGTATCGGATATCGAAGAGCAATGCCGGAAGGGAACAATCGGTTGTGTCGCATGCAAGCGGAAGCTTCAGGCGAGGATGGCACGCTTTCATACTCCGATTTATGAAAAGAGGCAGAAGCTCCTGGAAGACGAATCCGGGCTTCTCGATATCATTCGTGACGGTTCCCGCAAAGCGTCCGAGGCAGCCGAGAGAACCATCGAAGAAGTACGTAAAGCGGTTCGCATCGGTATCTGAACGATCCATAATACGGTAAAGGAGAAAACGAATGCCCTCCCATCGATTTCCTGACTTGAAAATCGACCGGTTTGAAGGACCTCTTGATCTCCTTTTCCATTTGATCGAGAAAAATGACATTGATATTTATGATATTCCGATCGCCGAAATCACCGACCAATACATGTCCTATCTTCACGGAATGAGCGCGCCGGATATGGAGGCTGCGTCCGAGTTTCTCGTGATGGCGGCGACGCTGATCCATATCAAGACCAAAATGATGCTGCCCGGCATCCGTGCGGGTGCGGCGGTCGAGGACGGTGAGGATCCGCGCGAGGAATTGGTGATCCGCCTTTTACAGTACAGAAGATGTAAGATTCTGGCTCAGGATCTTCGCGAAAGGTACGCGTATCACTCGGACAGCATTTTGCGCTTGCCCTCACTTCCGAAGACGCTGGGCATAACCGTTCAAAGTGTACCGCAGGAGTTTGATCCGGATTGCTTCAATCGTTCAATCATGGCCGTATGCTCCCGGAATGAAATTCGGTTTGCGGATATTTCCTCAAAAATCACACATCTTTTAAAACGTGAAAAAGTCTCAATCCGTGATAAAATGAGAATCGTATGGCAAAGACTCACGGAAAAAGGAAGGGCTTTCTTCCATGAGATTTTTCCCGCGACCGAGACGACTCCGACAGAGAAAGTGGCCGGTTTTCTGGCGGTACTCGAGCTTCTTCGAAGCAATCGGATTTCCGCCGAGCAGGAGAGACCATATGATGTTATTCTTCTTTCCAAGAAAGAGGATCGATCGAGAAAAGACAGCCGGATGTACATGAAACAACCGCACCGAATTCAAAAGGAGAACCAGGCATGACCGAAGCCCTTTCCGACAATATTTCCCTGTCTCGGGAAGAGATGCAGGCAGCTTTGGAAGCCGTATTGTTCGCGTCGGGAGACCCGGTTTCGCTGGAACGAATCTGCGAAATCACCGGAACGGACCGGGATGTCGCTAAGGAAGCGCTCGATGTTCTTTCCGACAGGTATTATCGTGACGCGCGATGCGGACTTCTTGTCCGGCGGATCGAGAATGATTATGTTATTTGCACCAAGCCGGAGATGAAGGCTGTGATGGATCGGTTTTTCAGACCGAGAAGCCGGCCTCCGATGTCACAGGCTACCTATGAGACGCTTGCGGTCATTGCCTATAATCAGCCGGTCACGCGCGCTCAGGTCGAGTCGGTGCGCGGCGTGAGCAGTGACAGCATTATCGCACGGCTCCTGGAAAGAGGATGGATTCAAGAGTGCGGGACGTTGGACGCACCGGGACGACCGGTTCTGTTTGAGACGACCAAACAATTCCTTCTCGAATTTGGAATCGAATCGGTCGCGGAGATGCCGGCTTTGGATCTGATGATGTACAGCACGATCCGTGACCTGGAAAAGTCCTTGGAAGAGGCGGCCGGTTCACGGGAGAGAAAACAGGTATCGATCGAAAACTTACCGGCAGACCCGGATTTGCCGGAAACGGATCAACCGTAACGAATCGTATATGCGGCGGGAAGCCGATGACATATAGAAGAAAGAGGTGATTTAATGGGCTCAATGGAAAAAATGGCTGCTTTTAGAGAAGCGTATGCCCAAACTGCGGCGGGTCTCCGCCCGGAGAAAGTCAGTGATCGCAGACTGTCGGAGCTTTTCGATCCGGACAGTTTTGTATGTTTGGACAGCAAGGTTGTTTCCAGGCCTTTCTCGGACACGTTTGATCGGCCGCCGGTCGAAGGTGACGGTGTTACCGTCGGATATGGAACGATCGCAGGACGGCTGGTGTTTGCCGCGTCTCAGGATCCGGATGTTTACGGCGGATCGATGGGACGAGCACATTCGATGAAGATCGTTAAGGCGATTGATATGGCGATTGACTCCAACGCGCCATTTATCGCAATGTACAGTTCGGGCGGAGCGAGGGTTGAAGAGGGGGTTCTGGCGCTTGAAGGACTTGGCGCCGTTCTTTCCGCTTTATCCGAAGCAAAGGGCGTGATCCCGCTTCTTACGGCGGTCCTGGGGCCTTGCCCGGGCGGTCTTGCGATCGCGGCCGCAAAATCGGATTTTGTATTCATGATTAAACGTGTTTCCGGGCTCTTCGCGAACAGTCCTTCTCTGACGGTATTGAACGATCCGCAGTCCGTATCCGCGGAGGACATCGGTACGGCGGAGATGCATCGGAAGACGGGCTTGGCGTCGTTTATTTCCGATTCGGAAGCGGATTGCTTTTCGAAAATTCGCGAATTGCTGAATTATATTCCGGTGATATCCGACGAAGGTGCCTGCGCTTATCGCGCAGTTGTTTCCGGAGACGATCCGAATCGCTCGTCCGATGTGTTGGACAAGATGGCTGAAGAATCCGACATTCATCCGATTTCCGCGAAGGCGGTTTTCGAGGAAATTGCGGACAATCGCCGGGTTCTTTTTGTCGCAAACGAATCGGGAGCGGACATGACGGTCGGAATCGGAAAGATGGACGGATTGGTTGTCGGTTTTATCGGTAACGAGACGACCCGGATGTCTCCGATGGGCGTTCGGAAAGCGGCAAGATTCGTTCGATTCTGTGACAGTTTTATGATCCCGATCGTCACGCTGACCAATTCGGAAGGATTTGAGTTCGGCTACAAGACCGAAACCTCTGCGATTCTCGAAGATGCCGCCCTCCTGGTCGAAGCGTTTACCTCAGCTGATGTGCCGCGTGTTGCGATCCTTGCCGGTAAGGCGATCGGTACGGCGTATCTTTGCATGAACAGTAAGATGATCGGTGCCGACACCGTATACGCGTGGCCGACTGCCGAGGTGTCCATTCTGTCTGCGGATACGGCTGCGCACATCTTATACCGCGATAAAATCGCCGGAAGCGAGGACCCGATTGCGGCGCGCGCTCAGTTGGTCAATGAATACAAAGACAGTATCGCGGATGCCGGCATCGCGGCGTCTCTGGGTCAGGTGGATGAAATGATCTCACCTTCGGCAACCCGGCCGAGAATCATCAGCGCTCTGGACATTCTTCTTTGCGCATACCCGCTTGCGGAAGCATAAATATCGAAACGGAGGAAATGCACATGATGAAAAAGTACAAAATTACGGTTGACGGCAAGGCTTATGAGGTTGAGGTCGAGGATATCGGACAGGGATTCGCGGTACCGCTTGCCGCTGCGGCTCCGGCACCTGCGGTAACACCGGTCGCAGCCGTTGCGACCGCGACCGCGCCGGTCGCGACACCTTCGGAAACACCGAAGACTCCCGTCGTTTCGGCGGACTCGGTATCCGGGGAGAAACTCCCGGCACCGATGCCCGGAACGATCCTGTCTGTTTCGGTCTCGGCCGGACAGGCGGTTAAGAAAGGTGAAGTGATGTTGGTTCTGGAAGCAATGAAGATGGAGAACGAAATCGTAGCGCACAAGGACGGCACGGTAAGTGCGGTTTTTGTACAAAAGGGCTCGACCGTCAACGCCGGTGATCCCCTTATCGCTTTCGTGTAAGTTCTTCGGAGAGGATGAAATAATGGTAAAAATTACTGAAACAATTCTTCGCGACGCGCATCAGTCATTGATCGCGACGAGAATGACCTATGAGGACATGGAGCCGATGCTCGCGGATCTGGATAAGGTCGGATATAACGCCCTGGAGTGTTGGGGCGGCGCGACTTTCGACGCGTGTGTTCGTTTTCTTAACGAGGATCCCTGGGATCGGTTGAGGAAAATTCGTAAGGCTTGCCCCAACACAAGTCTTCAGATGTTGCTTCGCGGGCAGAACCTTCTTGGATACAAACATTACGCGGATGATGTCGTCGATTATTTTGTGCAAAAATCGATTGCGAACGGCATTGATATCGTTCGCATTTTCGATGCGCTTAATGACTATCGTAACATCGAACGCGCGGTGAAGGCGACCAAGAGAGAAGGCGGACATGTTCAGGCCGCCGTTGCATACACAACAAGCCCGTTCCATTCGAGTGAGGTGTTTGCCCAAGATGCCAAGCGCCTTGAGGATATGGGAGCGGATTCCATCTGCATTAAGGATATGTCGGGCCTCTTACTTCCTTACGAAGCGTTTGAACTGGTTTCGGCGATTAAAAAAGTGGTGAAGATCCCGATCGAGATGCACACGCATTACACGTCCGGTTCCGGCAGTATGACCTATCTGAAATCGATCGAGGCAGGCGTCGATATTGTAAACTGCGCGCTGTCTCCGCTGGCGATGGGCACGTCTCAGCCGCCGACGGAGCCTTTGGTGGCCGCGCTCAAGGGCACCGAGTATGATACCGGGTTGGATTTGGATCTTCTTTCCAAGATCTCCGCTTACGCGGTGACTCTTCGTGAAAAATACCTGGCTTCCGGTCTCTTAAATCCCAAGGTGCTGGGTGTCGACGTCAACGCGTTGAAATATCAGGTTCCCGGCGGCATGTTGAGCAATCTGGTGTCGCAATTGAAGCAGGCGGGAAAAGAAGATCAGTTTAATGATGTTCTCAACGAAGTTCCTCGTGTCCGCGAGGATTTCGGATTTCCGCCGTTGGTTACGCCGTCCTCCCAAATTGTCGGAACACAAGCTGTTATGAATGTGATCACCGGAGAACGCTACAAGATGGTGCCGAAGGAATCCAAAGCTTTGGTTCGCGGCGAATACGGGAAAACCCCGTCGCCGATTGCGAAGGAGATCGTGAAGAAAATTCTCGGAGATGAGCCGCAGATCACTTGCCGACCGGCCGATAATATTGAGCCGGAGCTTGAAAACGTTCGCTCCCAGATGTCTGAGTATATCGAACAAGAAGAAGATGTTCTCACCTGGGCGATGTTCCCGCAGGTTGCAGAGAAATTCTTTAAGGAAAGACGCGCGCGTCTTCACGGAATCGACGACAAGATCGGAAGCTTTGACGGAGCATATCAGCCTGTCTGATTAAGAAATCCTATAAGCCTTAAGAAATGAAAGTTTTCGACAGAAGGCTTTCATTTCCGCTTTTTTAAGGTATTCTGTATATGATTAGTTCTCTTTGATTACGACTATTCGGAGGAAATGCAACCATGCAACAAGGTGATTCCGAACCGGCAACAAAACCATATAGTGGATTGGTAAATCGGATCGAATCGGATATGCCACGGATGAGTAAAGGCCAGAAAGCGATTGCGCGCTTTATCCTTTCCGATTACGAGCGGGCGGCATATATGACCGCGGCCAAAATCGGCGAGCAGACCGGCGTATCGGAATCGACGGTGGTACGATTCACGATGGAACTCGGTTATGAGGGGTATCCTCATTTCCAGAAAATGCTTCAGGAGGAGCTCAAGGAGAAACTTACATATCTTCAAAGACTCAATGCCTCCAAGCGTTATGTGGGTGACGCTCAGGTTTTGAAATCGATTATGCAGACCGATATTGATAACCTCAAGCAGACGCTCGAGTTGGTGGATACGGATGCGTTCAGTCGCGCGGTTCAAATGATCCTGGACGCGCGCAAGATCTATTTGATCGGTGTCCGGAGTTCATCACCATTATCTTCGTTTATGCATTTTTACTTTACACTGCTTTTCGATGACGTACGGCATATCCATACAAGCAGTGCAAACGAGGTGTTCGAGCAGGTATTACCGATCGGCCCCGGCGATTTGATCATCGGGATCAGTTTTCCGCGTTATTCGTCCCGGACGATTCAGTCGATCAAATATGCCCGGCAAAGAGGAGCGCATGTTCTGGCAATCACGGACAAACCCGACTCGCCTCTGGCCGATAATGCGGATGCGGCACTCTACGCAAGATCGGAAATGGCCTCATTTGTTGATTCCCTGACGGCGCCGCTTTCCGTGATCAATGCTCTGATCGTTGCGGTCGGCATCCATCGACGTGAACATATTGAGCAGACGTTTGAGGCTTTGGAAAATCTTTGGGATGAGTACAAAGTATATGATAAAGGCAAAGACCGTATCACGAGAATTCCCGAGTCTGAATTGGAATCAACGGTATAGAGGATGGTGCTTAATGAAAGAAAATACTGCTGACAGTAAAATCGCCGCATCGGCGGCGGTAAAAATTGCCTTGACTCTTACCCGGGACGAGGAATCCGAACTTAAGAATAAATTGTTGGATCAGAATATTCACGCGGCTGCCGCCGATTTCGGAGGAGAGTTTATTTCATCCGTCTCGAAAATAATCGAGCGCTGTATTGTGGCGGCACAGCGGGAAGGGATCATCCAGAGCACTCATGTAGAGGAAGGAGCCCTTGCCGGTGCCGCAAGAGAAGCGATATCACAGATCACCTCGAAAGCGATCGGCCTGAATGTCGGCGGGAAGATAGGAATAGCGAGGCTGAATGACCATATCAGCGTTTGCATGTTTTTTGGTATCGGGCTTTTACATTTGAACGAGATTGCGATCGGACTCGGCCACCGGGCCATCTGACGCGAATCTGTTCCGGGCCGGGGAGGAGAGGAAACCATGGAGAATTTTCAAATTGCGATCGACGGCCCCTCGGGCTCCGGGAAAAGCACACTGGCCCGATCGGTTGCCCGTGCGCTGGGCATCCTTTATCTCGATACCGGAGCGATGTACCGCGCTTGCGGACTCAAAGCTTTGGATCTCGGGATATTGCCAAAGGATGAAAAGGCCGTCGGAAAAATGATTCCGAACCTAAGCCTTGACATTCTTTTCGAAAACGGAAGCCAGAGAGTCATCCTGGATGGGGAGGACGTTACGAATCGTATCCGAATGCCGGGAGTTTCCGTCGCCGCCTCCGATATTTCCGGACATCGTCCGGTACGGGAGCGGATGGTTCAAATGCAAAGGGATATCGCGGGCAAACAAAACGTCGTGCTGGATGGCCGTGATATTGGAAGTTTCGTGCTCCCAAACGCTCAATACAAATTTTTCCTCACTGCCGATGCGGAAGAGCGTGCCCGTAGAAGGCTCGAGGAGATGGCCGTTCGCGGAATAACCGGACAGACCTTCGAAGAGGTGTTGTCCGACATCCGATACCGGGATCGTCAGGATTCCACGAGAGCTTTTGCCCCCCTCATCAAAACACCGGATGCGATCGTTATTGACACAACGTACAACTCACCTGAAGAAACACTCGCGATATTACTCTCGTATCTTCCCGATGAAATTCGATGCTCCCGAAGCCCGGAGAGCCCGCAATGAAAATTACGCTTGCTCAATCCTCGGGCTTTTGCTTCGGCGTCGATCTGGCCGTTCGAAAAGCATTCGAGGTCATCAAAACGGATCGCTCCGACCTTCCGCTTTATATGCTCGGCGAGATCACGCACAACGAGACCGTCGTTCGTGAACTTGTTCGAAAAGGGATGACGCTGGTTCATTCGATCGAAGAGATCGATCCGGAAAGTACGGTATTCATCCGGGCGCACGGTATCTCTCCGGATGTTTTGGATCAACTCGAAGCGAGAAACTGTGAAATCATCGATTGTACTTGCCCCTTCGTCCGGAAAATTCACCAAATCGTCCGGGAACGCTCCCAGGCGGGGCGACCGATCATTATCGCAGGAGACCCGAAGCATCCCGAGGTGATCGGAATCTGCGGAGAAGCCAAGGGAAAGATCCTTGTCGTTAAAACATCCGAGGAGCTCAGGGGCGTAGAAATCGATCCGGATACCCTATTAATCGCTCAAACGACCTTTTCAGCCGGTGAATTTAATAAAATTCGCGATATTGTCAAGGAAAAAATTGCAAACGATCAGATTTTTGATACAATATGTAGTACGACTGAAAACAGGCAACGAGAAGCTTCAATGCTCGCAACCGTTTCTGATTGCATGATCGTGATCGGATCGGGTACGAGTTCAAACACCGTGAAGTTGTTTGATGTTTGCAAAACCAGTTGTGACAAAACGTTCCTTGTAAGTGACGTCGAGGATATGAAATCGATCCTTACCGACCCCGCTTTTCGATCGGAAGATTTGCGGGTTGGAGTTACCGCAGGAGCGTCAACACCAGATTGTATTATCAGGGAGGTTATCCGAACAATGAGTGAGAACCAGGCTTCGGCCAATCAGGAGCATTCCGAATTCAATTTCGGAGATTATGTCGACAACATTCCGCAACTCAGAAAGAACGCAACGGTAAGGGGGGCAATTACTTCCGCTGATAACGAGTTCGTTTATGTTGACGTTCACGACAAATCCGAAGGAAGGATTCCGCGCCACGAGTTTCTCAGCGACCCTGATTTCGATCTGGAAGCGGCGATTGACGCCCATCAGGAAATTGAGGTATATGTGCGGAGTGTCCGAAACTCCGACATGGGCAAGGAAATTTTATTGTCCAAGGCTCATGTCGACTTCGGCAAGTACAAGGCACAAGTCGAAGAGGCTTATGAGAACAGAGTCCCGGTCACCGTTAAGGTCACCAATGTCGTTAAGGACGGCGTAATCGCCAATTACGGAGGCGTTGATATTTATATTCACCGCACGCAGTTGGATTTGGTAACCGTTGACGATTTGGACTCCTATCGCGGTAAATCTTTGGAAATTTTGGTTACCCAGTATGATCCGGATAAGCGCAGACTTCGCGTTTCCGGTTCCAGACGCGCTCTTCTCAATATGATGCGCAAAGAGAAGGCATCCGAAGTTTGGGAAAGTATCGTGGTCGGCACCAGGTATGACGGTATTGTTCGGAGCATCACCGATTTCGGCGCGTTTGTCGACATCGGAGGAGTGGACGGACTGGTACATGTTTCCGAACTATCCTGGAATCGCATTCGTCATCCTTCAGAGATCGTTTCGGTCGGTGATCGTATCAATGTTTATGTAAAGGATTTTGATCCGGAAAAGAAGAGAATATCTCTCGGCTATAAAAAAGCGGAAGACGATCCGTATCATAACGTTGAGGATCGATTCCCCGTCGGGTCCATCGTACACGGCAAAGTTGTACGTATGTTTCAGTTCGGCGCGTTCATTGAACTCGCCCCCGGTCTGGATGCCTTATGTCATGTATCACAGATATCGACCGTTCGTCTGACGAAGCCCGAGGATGTTCTTTCCGAGGGAATGGAGATTGTAGCCAGAGTTCTGGATGTGAACAATGAGACTCGAAGGATCAGTGTGAGCATCAAAGAAGTTGAGCCGATCAATCCCGACTATTCCGATGAGGACCTGACAGCAGAGGCGGATCAGAATGTTGATCAAGATGCCGCACAGGCAGTATCGGCAGATGAAGAAGTCAAAGTCGTCGCAGAAGAAGCGAAGGACGCGGCGGAGGAAGTCGAAGTCGTCGCAGAAGAAGCGAAGGACGTGACTGAGGAAGTCGAAGTCGTCGCAGAAGAAGCGAAGGACGTGACGGAAGAAGTCAAAGTCGTCGCAGAAGAAGCGAAGGACGCGGCGGAGGAAGTCGAAGTCGTCTCGGAAGAAGTTGAAGAGAGCGATACGGACACTTCCGATAGCAAAAAACAAGAATAACGACACCTTGCTTCGTTGCTTTTCTTGAAATTGATTCGGCCTCGGGGACTGTCCTCGAGGTCGATTTCGTTGCTGAAAGCAAGTCGGGAGAGGAGCGGGATCATCTATCCGGAATCGTTCCCGGGACATATATTTGCCGCATAAATGGAATAATATGTCATATATTTGCCCTTAATAGACGAAAAAAGCCACTATTCGGGATGGTTTATGTTACTTTTTGATGGCAAGTCTTTATCAAATCGAGCTTTCGGGTTATAATACGTTTGTATATGCTCAAAGGTGCGCAATTGTGTGCAACGATTGCCGGTTTTTTGAGAAGACCGTTTATCGGAGGTTATCCTGTAAACGGACGGAGGCAGAGTGAAATCATCTAGGTATTCCGAAATAGCCAGGACCCGTAAAAATCGATTAAATATCGGGCGTTGGTTTTTGCGCGTCGGCTCCATTTTGATGGGAGCGACGATAATGGCCGCTGTTATTCCGCTATTTAGTGCCGGGAAAGCGGCAGACGTTTTCCTTCAGATTCCTGCCGGTCAAGAGGCTTTCCCGACGGATTATCTTTCCGTCATGCCCGAGAATTATCAGGGCCCGAGATATTACGAGCCTGAGCTCGTCCCCGAAGATGTCATGCTCGAGATGGATGAAATTCCGATTGATGATGAAATCGATACCGGTATGGATTTGCTCCTTGAGAAAAATACTTTCGCAATTGAAGAGCAATTTGATGAAGAGGGTGTTCCGGAAGAACTCTTGGCACTTTCCGAGTTTGAGTTGGACAATACGGTTGTTTACGTATGTGTGAATAAAGCCAATATCCGCTCCGCTCCGTCGGGCTCTGCGGAGATTATCGATGAAGTTTTCTATTCCAACATTCTGCAGAGAGTCGGTATCGGATCCGCTTGGACGCGCGTTCAATTCGGGGATGTTAGCGAGGGATATATTCTTTCTTCCCTGGTGACCACATCCTTCATCGCGACCCCCACGCCGACCCCTACACCTACTCCTTCTCCGACACCTAAGCCCAGGATTACCGAGCGTGCCGCTTCGGGTACTTATTATGCCAAAGGCGAACTGAATGTTCGGTCGGGTCCCGGAACCTCATACTCGCTTGTGAAGACCCTTTCCGCGGGCTCTCCGGTCGAGGTGGTCGCCAAGACCAGCAACGGATGGTATAAGTCCGTGAAGGGCACATATGTACTGGCCAGTTTGGTCACTTCCACTAAGCCCGGATCGGGCGGCTCCCAGGGAACGACGCCTCCGGTTACTCCCGT
The DNA here is from genome assembly GCA_012523365.1 of Clostridiaceae bacterium. Classification (GTDB taxonomy): domain Bacteria; phylum Bacillota; class Clostridia; order Saccharofermentanales; family Saccharofermentanaceae; genus JAAYCT01. The sequence continues at coordinate 15,131 of JAAYIQ010000021.1, read as the reverse complement.
GAATCCTTCCGGCACGGATTTGCCGACCTATGCCAAATCGCTGATCGGTATTCCGTATGTATATACGGGCATGTCCTTAAGCGGAATGGATTGTTCCGGGTATGTCGCTTATGTCTATGCAAACTATTACAACATATCTCTGCCGCATCAATCCGCGAAGATCGCCGCCAGGGGAACTGCTGTCACGGAATCGGAGATTAGGATCGGAGACGTGGTCTGTTATGATTACAGTGGAGACGGAGTCGTTGACCATGTCTCATTATATATCGGTGGCGGGATGATTGTTCATGCATCCAGCCGGAACCGTAAAGTGGTGCTCGCTTACTTCTCGATGAATAGTGTAACGACGATTCGTCGGTTTACCTGATTTCACTTTCGCTGAATTCAAAACGCTCGGATGGTGTAACTCCGAGCGTTTTTTTACGATAATACGGGCTTTGTTGGTTGGGTAATTACGGCAGAGCGAAGCATGCGATAATAATTTGATCAGGACTTAAGGGTTTCGCATAAACGATAAATGGCGTCACGATATAAAGAGATCGAAGAAATCATGACTTTTTCGGAGCAGGATTCGTTTTTCTGATGCATTCGACTTTCTTCCCACGGAAAAACCGGACCGAAAGCGATAATACCCGGCATCGAACGCGCGTATGTACCGCCGCCGATCGCGATCGGCTCATCCGAAAGGTATTCGGCCGGAATATCGGTCGAATCGGGACTCCAAGATCGATAGATCATGTGAATGTTGCTTCGGTAGGCTTCTCGAAGCGCAGTCATGGAAGACGATCCCGGATCGGTAAAGAGCGGCAGTAAATGGCTTTCCACTTGAACATCGAGACCAAAGTCCGCAGCCTTCCCGCGAATTTCATCGAAAATCTCTTTGCCGTCTGAGTGAACCGGGTAACGGATATCAACACCTGCCATCGATTCGGTCTCCGAGATCCGAAGAAGGCCTGTATTCAAAGTTAATGTCCCGGAAATATCCGCGTGTGCGCAGGAAACCAGATCGTCGATCCCATACCGGCTCGACAGGTAACGGCGAATAAACATTAACAGATCACTCTTCACCGCGACTTGCTCCGGAAGTTCGGACACGGCAACATGAATTGCGCTGAGACCTTTTTCCGGGGTGGATGCGTGCGCGGGAACTCCGATTATCGAAAAGCGTTCGCCGGAGGTTAGTTCCGTGACGGAACACGAAGACGCGACCATGTTGAATGCGTCTCCTCCCGTTGCGGCGATCGCTTCGGACCCGGGGCCGGTGAGCCTGAACTGAAGGATTCCTTTCTCAGCGAAAATCGCCGGAAACGAAGCGTCAGGTGTGAATCCTGCGTCGGGTAATTCTTCGATGGCGACGTAATGATCCATACATGTACACCCGTGCTCCTCATCCAAACCCCATATCAAACGGATCCGGCACGGAGGCTTATATCCGCTTTCCGCCAGAGAAAGAAGAGCGAAAAGAGAACAGACGGCAGGCCCCTTATTGTCGATGATACCTCGCCCGACAAGCAGACCGTCTTTGCGCGTCAGAGAGTAAGGATCGGTTTCCCATCCTTCTCCGGGCGGCACGATATCCAAGTGACAAAGAACCGCGACCATTCCCGGGCCGTCGCCCCACTCCGCGTAGCCGACTCGACCGTCCAGATTACGGACCCGTAGGCCTCGATCTTGCGCGTGATTCAACATACACTCCAATGCGGCGGCAGTAGCGGCACCGTACGGAGCATGATCGGAAGGTTCTGTTTTAACGCTGGGTACGGATATGATATCGGACAAGACTTTGAAAAAATCATCTTCATTGCGAAAATCAAAGGTGTCGGTTTGCATTTTCTTCCTCCGGTTTGGGGCTTTTGGGATCATTTTATCACGAATCGGCTTGATTATTGATATTTCTCATGGTAGTATCTAATGGCTAAAATAAACACACGAGGCAGTCCTTTTGTGCCGTAAGGCTCGGTGTCGCACTCGTGGATGAGAAACAGGAGGATTATATCATGCCGGTTATTTCTATGAAACAGCTCCTTGAAGCAGGTGTTCATTTCGGACACCAGACCCGTCGCTGGAACCCCAAGATGGCGGAGTACATTTACACGGAGCGTAACGGAATCCACATCATCGATCTGCAGAAAACGGTTCGCAAGGCGGATGAGGCGTATATGTTTATTCGCCAGGTCGCTATGGACGGAGGATATATTCTTTTCGTCGGAACCAAGAAACAAGCGCAGGATTCAATTGCGGAAGAAGCGAGTCGTTGCGGCATGTTCTTCATGAACAACCGTTGGCTCGGCGGAACGCTCACCAACTTCACCACAATCAGAAGAAGAATCGGACGTTTGAACGAGATTCGCCGCATGGCTGAGGAGGGAACGTTTGAGATGCGTACCAAGAAAGAAGTTGCGAAGTTGCGGTTGGAAGCCGAGAAACTTGAGAAGAACCTCGGTGGTATTCAAACCATGAACCGTTTGCCGGCCGCACTCTTCATCGTGGACCTCAAGAAAGAGCATCTGGCGGTTGCCGAGGCGAGAAGACTCGGAATTCCGATCGTTGCGATCGTTGATACAAACTGTGATCCCGAGGAAGTCGATTATGTGATCCCCGGCAATGATGACGCGATTCGCGCCGTCAAGTTGATTTCCGGTCGCATGGCGGATGCCGTGATCGAAGCGAAGCAGGGCGAGCAATTCGAAGCCGCGGACGATAAAACCACGGAAGTCACCCCCGAAATTACGGGTGAAGAGGCAGAGGTTCCCGAGGTTATCGAGGCTGTCGAGGTTGCCGAGGATGTTGTTCTCGAGGGAGCCGCGGAAGCGTAATCAAATGAACGATTATGAGTAAGGATCGTCCGGTCGGACGACGGAAAATATGGGAGGTATAAAAATGGCTGAAGTAACGGCTACGCAAGTTAAGGAACTGCGCGAGATGACGGGTTCCGGCATAATGGACTGCAAGAGAGCTCTGATTGAGAGCGAGGGAGATATGGACAAGGCGGTGGCCTGGCTTCGTGAGAAGGGTATCGCATCTGCTGCTAAAAAGTCCGGAAGAATCGCGGCGGAAGGGATTGTTGATTCGTATATCCATGCCGGCGGGCGGATCGGTGTCTTGGTTGAGGTCAACATCGAGACTGATTTTGCGGCAAAGAATGAGATGTTCCGTTCATTTGTTCACGATATCGGCATGCAAATTGCAGCGGCGAATCCCAAATGGGTGAAAAGAGAAGACGTTCCCGAGTCCGAAATCGCCAAAGAGAAGGAAATAATCCGGAACAAAGCTTTAAATGACGGAAAGCCGGAGAAGATCCTGGACAAAATCATTGAAGGATCTTTGGTTAAGTTTTTTAAAGATAATTGCCTGATGGAGCAGGAGTTTGTCAAGGACGACTCGAAGACCATTGAAGTCCTTCTCAAGGAAATGATTTCATCCATCGGAGAAAACATCTCCATTCGTCGTTTTACTCGTTATGAGATGGGCGAAGGTCTGGCAAAAAGAGAAGATAATTTTGCGCAAGAGGTTATGAACCAGATCAAGATGTAATCGGTTGCATTGACTTTTGATCGTTATTGCATCAAGGGATGCCCGTAAAAGCTCCGTAATTTCTAATAAAACAGTTTGGTCGCCGTGAATTCATCACGGCGACTTTTCTTTATTGGCTTTAACGTATAGAATATAAGAGGTTTGAATTGAAATTGGAGGTGTCGGTATGGATAAACCGGTATACAGCAGAATTCTTCTGAAGGTTAGCGGCGAAGCCTTGGCCGGAGAGAGAAAATTCGGTATCGACGATACCGTTCTCAAGACCATGAGCCGTATGATCAAGAAAGTTGCGGATACCGGTGTTGAAGTAGCCATAGTCGTCGGTGGCGGAAACTTCTGGCGAGGAAGAACCAGCGGAATGATGGATCGTGTAACGGCGGATCACATCGGAATGTTGGCCACAATGATGAATTCTTTGGCTCTTTCCGACGCATTGGAACAAGTGGGAGTGGTTACCCGAGTGCTGTCCGCGGTAGAAATTCGACAAATGGCCGAGCCGTATATCAGGAAACGCGCGATTCGTCACCTTGAAAAGAAACGCGTCGTTATCTTCGCTTGCGGAACCGGGAATCCCTTTTTCTCGACTGACACGGGTGCCGCGCTGAGAGCGGCTGAGATCGAGGCGGATGTTTTCTGCAAAGCGACGATGGTGGACGGTGTTTATGATAAGGATCCGAACAAGTTCCCGGATGCGAAGCGATTTGACCGGGTTACGCATGACGATATCCTCAAGTTTGACCTGAAGGTTATGGACGCTACAGCGGCGGCTTTGTGCCGCGATAATCGAACCGCGATCATAGTGTTTTCGATGGAGGATCCGGAAAATATATACCGCATCGTTTTCGGTGAAAACATCGGGACACTGGTAAAATAGAATTCACAGCGATAAGCGGAACGGGGGTTTAAAATGTATATCTTGAGTAAGGATGATTACGATCAGTACGAGAATCGCATGAAGAAGACGATCAAAAGTCTGGGTGAGAATTTCAATGCCTTGCGTGCCGGCCGCGCCAATCCGCATGTTCTGGATCGGATAACGGTGGAGTATTACGGAGTTCCTTCCCCTTTGAACTCAGTCGCCAATATTCAAGTGCCCGAGCCGAGAATGATCACGCTTACACCGTGGGATCCCTCGATCCTTCGTGATGTTGAGCGGGCGATTCAAGCTTCGGATCTCGGCATAAACCCTTCAAACGACGGCAAGATGATCCGGCTTCTCTTCCCGATCCTGTCCGAGGAGAGAAGAAAGGAATTGGTCAAGAGTGTTCATATGTATGCGGAAGAAGCAAAGATCGCCGTCCGGAACATCCGGCGGGATGGTATTGATCGATTTCGTGCCTTGAACAAGAAGAAAGAGTTAACGGACGATGATTTGAAGGAATTCGAGGATAAGATCCAGAAAATCACCGACAAATACGTCAAAGAAATCGAAACCCTTAGTACGGACAAAGAAAACGATCTAATGGAGATTTGATCTCCAGTTCGCATGAAACTCGGAAAGCGGCGGGCGAACCGGCCCGCCCTTTTGTCGAAGACGGAGAAATTCATGGTGTCACCCTCTCAACGTAAAGGTCCGCTCGTTCGTGCAATTCGAAATCTGAGCATGTTTCTGCGGCCGGGAAAAAAAGACGATGCATCCCGTTCCGGAAGCCAAACGGCTCAGACCGGAGCGGTTTCTACGGCCACGGGAAACGGCAGCGGCCAATCTTCGGTACCGAAGCACCTGGCCGTCATCATGGACGGGAACGGCCGATGGGCGAAAGGCCGTCATCTTCCGAGGTCGGCGGGTCACCGGGCCGGTGCCGAGAATCTGAAGGTGCTTTGTCGAAATTGCGGAAATGCCGGAGTCCGTTATTTGACGGTATACGCTTTTTCGACGGAGAACTGGGCTCGTCCCGAAAGTGAAATACAAGCGCTGATGGAGCTGTTTGTGGAGTTTTTCGAGCGTTACGATCCCGAGCTCGCACAGGAGGGGATCCGTGTTCGTTTTTCGGGTGATATCGGCGCCTTACCGGAAAATATTCGCGAGGTTTGCAAAAGGGCGGAAGAGAATTCGATCGGCAGAGATCGTATGGACCTGATCATCGCCATGAATTACGGCGGCAGGCACGAAATTGTTCAGGCGTGTCGAAAAATCGCGGATCAGGTGTCCCGCGGGTTGATGAAGCCGGAAGACATTCAGGAAGAAACGATCCGCGAGAACCTTTACCTTCCCGATGTTCCGGATCCTGATCTGATCATACGTCCGAGCGGTGAGCAGAGGATGTCCAATTTTTTATTATGGGAAGGGGCTTACGCGGAACTTTGGTTTTCGAACACATTGTGGCCGGATTTCGGGCTTTCTGAGTTGCAGGATGCTTTTCGTGCTTACTCGCTTCGGGACCGAAGATTCGGCGGCCTTTCCGAAGAGTAATGGTACTCGTTTATTTTAATCGGCTCGTGTAAAATAGAGCGGAAGCCGAAATTCTTCTGAAAGGACGTTCCGATTCGGATTTACGAATATGATACAACGCATTATAACGGGAATAATTTTTACACTCGCAATCCTTGCTTTTGTTGTGCCCGGCTATTTTTTCAAGTTTTCTCTGATTGCGCTGACGGTGCTGGTTGCCGTTATGGCAGCATACGAGGTGTCCAATGCGCTGAGAGAAAAGGATTTGCGCCATGTCCGTCTGTTGTTGTTTATCGGGTCGGCTTTCTCGGTTATTCCGGTTGCCCTCTATCCGTTTGTTTCATCACCGTATACGGCATTTACGGTATATGGTCTGGCGGTGCTTATGTATTCGATGATCGTCGTCATTTTGCCTCAGTTGACCCATTCTTCTGACGGAAAAATAGCGGACGGGATCGCGATTGCCGGAGCTTCACTTTACGTTTCGTTTCCGCTATCATGCGCCAACATTACCGTGCTTTTTCTGCGCGACGGCTGGCTGTTTTTTGCCTTGGGATTGTTTTCCCCATGGATTTCGGATGTGTTTGCATATTTCACCGGCGTCTTGATCGGAAGACACAAAATTGTTCCGCACATCAGCCCAAAGAAGACATGGGAGGGATGTATCGGAGGAATGATCGGGTGTGCCGCTATTGTCGCGGCGGTGTTCTCGCTTTTGATCTATCCGAGATTTGAGACGCGCTTGCCTTTTCCGGCTTTTCTTACGGCATCAATTCTTGTGGGGATCCTGTTGTCGGTTGTGTCTCAGTTCGGCGACTGGACGGCGTCCTCGATTAAGCGTTGGGCAGGGATTAAAGATTTCGGAACGCTTCTTCCGGGGCACGGCGGTGTTATGGATCGTTTTGACAGTGCGTTCTTTTCACTTCCTCTTGCTTTCGCCTTCGGATTGATTCTGATTTGAACGGAGAGTGGTCATGAAGTTCATATCGATACTCGGATCAACCGGATCCATTGGTCTTCAGACACTTGAGGTTATTCGCCGATATCCGGACCGCTTCCGGGTCTGCGCTTTATCGTGCGAGAAAAACGTTCGAATATTGACCGGGCAAATTGAGGAATTTTCCCCGGCTCTCGTTCGTGTCGGCACGGATGAAGCCGCGAAGGAGGTCTCCGATTTGATTCGAAAGCGGGGATTCCGGACAGAAGTGACCGTCGGTGACGAGGGTAATGTCGCTTGTGCCACAATCGGTGAAGCGGACACGGTGGTCGCGGCAATGGTCGGGATGAGGGGCCTTTTACCGGTAACGGAGGCAATCCGCGCCGGGAAAGATATTGCGCTGGCGAACAAAGAAACCCTGGTTGCCGGCGGCTCGGTTGTGATGCCGCTTGCAAAAGAGAAGAAGATATCCGTGCTTCCGGTCGACAGTGAGCATTCGGCGATATGGCAGTGCCTTTCCGGGAGGAAACCGGAAGAGGTGGAACGCATCCTGCTGACCGCTTCGGGAGGACCTTTCCGGGGCTTTTCGAAAGAGAGCCTGGCCGATGTTAGTTTTGATCAGGTCATGAGACATCCGACGTGGAACATGGGCGGAAAAATCACCGTTGATTCTGCAACGATGATGAATAAAGGATTAGAGATTATTGAGGCGACATGGCTTTTCGATATTCCGGCGGATCGCGTCGATGTGGTCGTACATCCTCAGAGTGTGATTCATTCGATGGTGATGCTGACCGACGGATCGGTTCTGGCGCAAATGGGGCGGCCGGACATGATTTTGCCGATCGAAGTCGCGCTTTTTTATCCGCATCGGGGCGGGATGATCACCAAGCGATTCGATCCTTTTGAAGAAGGACTGAATAGACTGACGTTTGAGAATTGCGACACGACTGTTTTTCCGGCGATAGAAATGGCTTATTATGCCGCGAAAATCGGGGGGTCGTTGCCGACAGTAATGAATTCTGCGAACGAAGAGGCGGTGAATGCATTTCTTTCAGGGAAAATTCGATATTCCGATATTATTCCGACCGTTCACAAGTGTATGAATATTCACGAAAGGTCGGGTATAATGAAGACTCTGTCATTGCCCGACATTTTTGAGACGGATCGTTGGGCACGGCAATTTGTCCAACAAGAACTGAGCAGACTATAACTCACAGGCGAGGAGACACGAATGCAGGTCATCACGGTAATTATTACTATCATCGGTATCGGGGTCTTGGCGGCCGCGCATGAAATCGCGCATTACTTGGTCGCAAAGGCCCTTGGGATTAAGGTTTATGAGTTGTCGGTCTTTGTCGGGCCGAAACTCTTTTCGTGGAAAAAGAACGATATCGAATATAACATCCGACTGATTCCTTTCGGTGCGTATGTGCGTTTTTCGGATTATCAGGAAGATGAAGAAAGCGATACGGATGATCCGCGAATGATCCTGAACCAGCCAAGATGGAAGAGGCTTCTCGTCTCGCTGGCCGGGCCGTTCATGAACGTTATTCTGGGCGTGGTCATTCTGGCGGTCCTGTTCTCTGTTTCGGGCTTCTATACAACCGTTCAGGCACAGATCTATCCCGAGACACAACTCGCGAATACAGCGGTCCGGGCCGGGGACCGAATTCTTTCGATAAACGGCAATCGCGTATTTACGGAGTACGATTTATATGCGGAGCTGACTCTGACGAAGCCATCGGATCCATTGAGTGTCGGTTTTCGATCCAAAGAGACCGGTAAAAAATACAGCGTACTGCTTGTCCCCGAAACCCAAACCGCTTTTCGGCTCGGCATAACCTTTTTCGCCGATCCGGACGAGAACGGCGGTTGGGAGATCGCTCAGGTTGATCCTCGGCAGAACGACGGTCAGCCGATGATGCTGGAGAAGGACTCCGTTCTTTCAATCAACGGAGTGTCCGTGACCGACCCCGGGATATCTGAGATAATCGGAGGTTCAGAGGGAGACGCTCTTCTTGTCCGGTTGATCCGGGACGGAGTTGAGAAGGAAGTTTCGGTAAAGCCGTATTCAGAAACATTTTATTCACCCAGAGGTTTTGATCTGAAGCCCGGAGACGGCTTTCCGGAAGCCGCTCGCGAAGCGTTTGTCTTTCCGGTTGCGATGTTTAAACTGACGGTTTTCAGTGTGAGAAGCGCAATTTCGGGTGATATAAAACCTTATAACGTAGTATCGGGTCCGGTGGGCATGGTGACGATCGTTTCTGATGTCGTTAATGACACGGATGTTAAAACTTCGGTTAAGGCGGAGTCCCTGATCATGATCACCGCGGTAATATCGATCGGTTTGGCGATCACCAACCTGCTTCCGTTACCCGGGCTGGACGGGAGCGACTTGATTATGCTGATCATTGAGACGATCCGTGGTAAAAAGGTTACCAAGAAGACGGAGCGGGTGATCAATGTCATCGGATTCGTGATCATTATTCTTTTGGTTTCGTTTGCTCTTACTTCTGATATTATTCGTCTTCTGGTTTAGAGGTGTATATGAAAAGAGCCGTTACCAAGTCGATTCGAATCGGAAACGTGATCATTGGAGACGGAAGTCCGATCGCGGTTCAGTCGATGAACAACACCGACACAAGGGATACGGATGCGACGCTTCGGCAAATCGATCGCTTGTACCAAGCCGGATGCGAGATTACCCGGGTATCGATTCCTGACCGCGAAGCGGCGGAAGCCCTCTCCGTAATCGTAAAGGCTTCTCCGATTCCGGTTATCGCGGATATTCACTTTGATCCCGAACTTGCGATCCTGGCGATCCGCGGCGGTGCCGCAAAAATCCGGATCAACCCGGGTAACATCAAAGACAGAAATGCGCTTTCAAAGATCGCCTCATGCGCCAAATCCGCCGGGATTCCCATACGTGTCGGAGTCAACTCCGGCTCGCTTGATCGCGTGCTCATCGACCGCTTCGGGGGAGTGAATCGCGAATCCATGGCGGCCAGCGCGAAGAGCGCCGTCGAATCCATGGAAGAGTCGGGGTTTACCGATCTTGTCGTAAGTATCAAATCATCCGATCCGCTCCTGACTATCGAGAGTTATCGCCTCCTGTCCCGGGAAATTCGTTATCCGCTTCATGTCGGACTTACCGAGGCCGGCACGGTTCGGGAGGGGGCCATACGATCCGCAGTCGCGATCGGGACTCTTTTAGCGGATGGTATCGGCGACACGATCCGCGTCTCTTTGACCGGGGATCCGGTCACGGAAGTCGAAGCGGCATATTCGATCCTGAAGTCTTTATCTCTGCGGAGGCGCGGCATGACGCTGATTTCCTGTCCGACGTGCGGACGAACCGCCGTCCCGCTGATCGAGGTCGCTGAGCGGGTTGAGGAGTTGATTCGGGACCTGCCTTATCATCTGAAGGTTGCGGTGATGGGATGCGCGGTCAACGGGCCCGGGGAGGCGCGTGAAGCGGATATCGGTATTGCCGGCGGAAAAGGCGAATTTCTCTTATTTAAAAGAGGTGTCATTGTCGGAAAGGTTTCCCCGGAAGAGGTATACGACGTTCTGATGAAAGCGATTCACGAGATCGGCTCGGAATCGACGGACAACAAATAAGCGAGGAGCAAAACCGGAATTCATGAGTGAACTTATCCAGTTTGTCCGGTCATTTTCGGACAATGACCGCCTGATTCGTGCGGCCGAACCCATTTGCGGCAAGGTAGATAAGGTTTTTCTCGACTCTGATGCATGTGGGCTGGAGTTGGTTTTGAATATCGAAAAAGTGGTGCCCGAGGGTCGTGTCCTGATCGATTTTGAACGTGAGATCCGGAAGGAATTGAATGTTTCGCATGTTCGAATTCATCTTGAAGGCGAGGCCGTTAAAAAAGTGTCGGAATGTGTTGCCGGCCCTCTCAGATCTTGGATTATAGATTCCGTTTCGCGAAAAAATCCTCTGTTTCGATTATTGACCTACGAACTCGAATTGCACGCGGAAGGTTCCGGTGTGGTCGGATCCGTCACCGGTTCGGTTGATTCGAGTCTGCTGTCCGAATTTTCGAAGGAAGCGGAGATTTTTACGGATCGGTATCTTCCGTCGCGTTGCTTGTTCGAGTTGCGTGTAAATACCGGGAGCAAGGATGATACGAATCGTAAACGTATTGAGCGGTACGAGGTGAAGTTGATGAGGGATGCACTTGAGGTTTTATCCAGGCAGAGCACAATGACAGGTAACGAGAACGATCAGGCGCGAACTGATTCCGCAGGAAACCAGTCGATAACCGATAAGAAGACCGATCCGTCCGAATCCGGAAGTAACACGTGGGAAACCCTTGCGGGACAAGCGGTTTCGGAAAGGAATGGCACCCGGGAGAAAAGACCGAGAAACCACGATAATGAAGGGAATTTTTGGGGAAGAATGAACCCGGCGTTACCGCTTCTTCCGATCGGCGAGATGAATGAGTCGACCGGAACGGTTCTTTTCGAAGGAGAAATCGAAATTGAGGAAATGAAGCTTACCAAGTCAGGAAACAAGGTATGCTCGCAGTTTTTCGTCACGGATCGGACCGGAAGCATTCCGTGTGTCTGCTTTTTCACGCCCAAGGATGCAGACCGGTTTTCGGACGCGTTTTTATCGGGAGGCTATGCGAGGCTTCAGGCGGATGTATGCTTTGACGCGCGATATACCAAGGATTTATCGGCATCGGTTGTCGGCATTCGATTGGCCGACGCACCCGAACAACGCCGTGATGATGCCGAAATCAAACGTGTAGAATTGCACTGCCACTCCAAAATGAGCGAGAAGGACGCAGTAATTAATGTCTCGGATTTGATTTCCGAGGCGGCCCGGATGGGACACCGCGCATGTGCACTTACCGACCACGGCGTTGTCCAGGGTTTTCCGGAAGCGGCGGAGGCCGCGGCGAAAATCCGTAAAGCCGATCCCGATTCGGAATTTAAAGTGATCTACGGCATGGAGGGATATCTGGTCGACGACGGGCCCTGTCCTGTTTATTTGCCGGTTGCCGGAAAAACACCGTCGGAAGTCTTTGTTGCGCTCCGAGTGGAAACATCCGGATCCGATCCGGAACTCGACCGCATTACACGCGTACGTGCCGCACGATTCGAACGGGATTCGGACGACGTTTTTCGTTGCACCGCCACACTCGACGAGCACTTTACCGTCCCGGAAAAGGATCCGGTTATAACGGAGCCCGGAGAAGAGTCCGGAGAGCGAAAAACCGGGAACGAGGTGCTTTCCGCGCTGACTCGTGTCTCAGACTTCATCGGCTCCCTTCCGGTTTGCGGCGTCGACATACTGACAGCTTTATCCTTTTTGCGATATGCGGGATTTGCTGTTGATATCGAAAAGCACGAGAACAATCGTGTGAAATTTAACCCGGTCGCAGTAGAAATCCTTGAGCTTGAAAAGCTTCCGGAAAGTTATGGAATCTATGCGTCAACGAACGAATCCGGGGATAAGGTCGAGGAAAGAGCCGATATTTCCGGCAAAGGGACAAACTGCGGAGTACGGACTGCCGTCGTGTTGAACACGGTACCTTGCGATCCGGACCTTTCGAACGACGCTTCCGTTTTGGCCGGCGCAATCCTGAGACTATCCGTAACCGATCTTGCCGAGCTCAACGAGAAAGCCGGAAGAACATCGGACAGACAACTTCTTTCGCGTAAGGAAACAGTGTCGCACGTTGTATTTTTGGCTCGGAATATTCTGGGACTATATCATTTATATCGATTGGTTTCCGAATCGCATATCCGGTATTATTCGCATCGGCCGAGGATACCCAAATCCCTGCTGAAGTACTACCGGGACGGTCTCATCATCGGGAGTGCGTGTGAGCGCGGAGAAGTATTCAGTCGAATCCGTATGCACTACACGATGAATAATCGTGATTTCGACAAGGCATGTCATTCGCTTAAAGAAGATGAGGCGTTTCTTGGTATTTGCCGGGGATACGATTATCTTGAGGTTCAACCGTTGACGAATAACTCTTTTTATCTGCGCTCTTCGGACAGCGGGATCGCAAACGAGCAGGATCTGATCAATTTGAATCGGCTGGTGCTTTTCGCGGCGGATACAGTCGGGATTCCTGCCTGCGCGACGACGGACGCACATTTTCTGGAGAAAAGAGACGGGGAGTTCCGGAAGTATCTCCTAATGGATATGGAATACAAGGACGCGGAGTTTCAGGGGGACCTTTTTTTCAGAACGACTCACGAAATGCTGGATGAATTCTCTTATCTCGGCACGAAAAGGGCCTTTGAGGTTGTCGTTACAAACCCGAATGCGATCGCGGACAAGGTCGCGCCCGATATCAAACCATTTCCTCACGGAACCTTTCCTCCGATTATCGATACCGCCGCGGATGAAATCCGAGAGGTGACACGCCGTGCGGTCGAAGAGCTTTATACCTTTCGGGGGCAGGTGTCACAGGTCGTTGAGGAACGACTGAATAAGGAATTGAATTCAATTATCGGCAACGGATTCGCGATCATGTATTACATCGCGTATATGCTCGTCAAGAAATCCAACGAAGACGGCTATATCGTCGGCTCAAGAGGATCGGTCGGGTCCTCGCTGGTTGCAACGCTCTGCGGCATTTCGGAGGTCAATCCTCTGCCGCCGCATTACAGATGCCCGGGTTGTTCCTATTCCGAATTTGATACAAGCGGACGTTTCGGATCGGGGTATGATCTGCCAGATAAGACCTGCCCGCATTGCGGCACTGACATGCACAGAGACGGACAGGAAATCCCGTTCGAGACCTTCCTCGGTTTTTACGGCGACAAGCAACCGGATATTGACCTGAATTTTTCAAGCGAGTACCAATCCAGAGCGCATCGTTATGTTGAAGAGTTGTTCGGGACCAGCCATACTTTTCGCGCGGGAACGATCGGCTGTTTTGCGGAGAAGAACGCGATCGCGGTGATCAATAAGGTTTGCGAAAAGAAGCAGGAAGCGATCAACCGGGCGGAGACGCGCAGGAGAGCGAGAGGCTTATTCGGGGTGAAACGAACGACCGGTCAGCATCCGGGCGGAATCGTTGTCGTTCCCAAGGAGATGGATATTTTCGAGTTTACTCCGATCCAATTCCCGGCCAACAAGTCGGATGCCGGCGTGATCACGACTCATTTTGACTTTAACGCGATGCACGATACGATACTCAAACTGGACATTCTGGGTCATTATGATCCGACGGTTCTTCGCATGCTCAGTGATCTGACCGGCGTCGATGTTCGAACCATACCGATTCCCGAGCCGAAAGTAATGTCTCTTTTTATCTCCAACGAGGCGCTCGGAATCAAGGACAAAAGCTACAAGACCGAAGCGGCAACACTCGGTCTTTCGGAAATGGGTACATTTATGGCCCGGGACATGATCGCGGAGACCAAACCCTCGAAATTCTTCGATCTGGTTCAGCTCATGGGTCTTTCCCACGGAACGGATGTTTGGAAAGGGAACGCGCAGGAATTGATCCGTAAGAATATCTGTACGCTCGAAAACGTGATCGGCTGCCGTGACAGCATCATGACCGAACTGATTCAAAAAGGAATCCGGAATAAGGATGCTTTCGGGATCATGGAGCGTGTGCGTAAGGGGAAAGGTCTTCTTCCGGATCAGGAAAAAACAATGCAGGAATACGGAGTGCCGAAGTGGTATATTGAGTCTTGTAAGATCATCAAATACATGTTTCCCAAAGCGCATGCCGCTGCATACGCGATTTCGTCCCTTCGTATCGCGTGGTTCAAGGTTTATTATCCCGAGGAGTATTATTGCGCATTCTTTTCGATTCGGGCAGATGAATTTGACGGGGATACGATGTGTCGGGGAATCGAACTCGTGAAGGCGAAAAAAGCGGAACTGCACGAAGGGTTTTCGGCGCGCAAGCCGACCGAAAAAGCGCAGTATTATATTTATGAGCTGATTGAGGAAATGTACGCGAGAGGAATCGAGTTTCTGCCGTTTGATCTGGATCTTTCCCAAGCCGATCGTTTCGTGAAGGCGGGTCCCGGGAAAATCCTTCCGCCAATCAACGCGATCACATCCGTCAGCTCTGCGATGGCCCGAGCGATTTGCGCGGCGCGTAACGAGAAGAGCTTTTCAACACGGGAAGACGTCCTGATCAGAAGCGGGATCGGACCGTCAGCGCTTGAGAAACTCGCGGCGTCGGGTATTCTCGATCATCTTCCGGAAACGGTTCAGATAGACCTTTTTTCCTTGCTGTGAGAGAATGGAACGAGGAG
>JAAYIQ010000165.1 GCA_012523365.1 Clostridiaceae bacterium | reverse complement strand
TCCAAGACCAGCAAGGAGAGCATTTTATGCGTCAATTGCTCCAGAAATCGGCACTGGTCGTGGATGTGTGCCAGCGAATTCTCCGTCGATTTCTTGTCCAGATCCGCGGTAAGAAGGGTTTCACTATGAAGAAGGATCGAAGTCATCGGCGTTTTATACTCGTGTGTAAGACCGCTGATGAAAAGGCTCTGCCGCTCGTTCATGTCGGTCAACTTGTCGATGTGCGATTGAACGGCATCCGCCATTGCGTTAAAATCCTGCGCGAGCTCGCCGACTTCATCCCGGGTATGTATATCGGCACGGATAATATAATCTCCCCGCGCGATTTGGGCGCTGGCTTCTTTCAACATTAACAGAGGCTTGGTCAATCGGTGCATCAGCAGAAGGATCAGCAATGTGCCGATGAATAGTCCGGCGATGCCGATCAGTATGAAGCGAACAATCATCTGCTGGATGTTGTTATAAATATACGTGATATCCTCGACCCGGTAGACGCTGTAATAAAAGTCATTGACGGACACCATCCGACCGACCAGAAGGATGTTTCGGCCCTCGACTTCGCCCCGATAAACCTTCTGCTCGTCCCCGATCCCAAGCGGTAATATTTGAGCGGGATCCAGCGTGGTTCTTGTATACAAGGTCTCACCGTCTTGGATCAATACGGAAGTATCCGTCGCAAATCGCGAAAAGCAATAGATCACCAGCGTTCGTTGAACCGCCGGGCTGTCCCCGTCGGCCAAATAATACGCAGTCATTTCCGCAAACGAGGTGTTGAGGTTCCGATGCTCCGCTTTGGCCTGTTCGATCGTGTGCCGGATAATTTGGCTCTTGGCGTAACTCAAGAGCACTGCGCCGATGACAACAACGACCAGGAGCAAGACCGCAATACTGATGAGGGATACTTTTTTTGATAATCGCATCGATCAGCCCTCCAACCGATATCCGTATTTGGGAATCGTCCTGATCAGTCCGTCCACGCCGAGTTTCTTTC
Source organism: Clostridiaceae bacterium (assembly GCA_012523365.1). Taxonomy (GTDB): domain Bacteria; phylum Bacillota; class Clostridia; order Saccharofermentanales; family Saccharofermentanaceae; genus JAAYCT01. The sequence goes on along the minus strand of JAAYIQ010000165.1, from coordinate 630 downwards.
TGATATTCGCGATGTGAACATCGACGGTTCGTGTGTCACCGAAAAAGTCCGTGCCCCAGACCTCGTTGAGTATCTTGTCGCGCGGGATCGTCCGGTTCTTGTGCCGGGCAAGCAAGATCAATACCTCAAATTCCATCGGCTTCAAAAGAATCTCCTCATCGCCTCTGCGGACGGTATGTTCCTGAATGTCGATGGTGATGTCCGAAAAGCGCAGGATCTGATCCAGTTTTCCCGCCCTATTGAGCACTTTTTCGATGCGTACCAAAAGCGTCATCACTTCAAAGGGCTTGACGATATAGTCCTCCGCGCCATTCAGAAGGCCTTTGATCTCGGAAGCGGAATCAGTCTTGGCCGTGATAAATATGACGGGGATGTTGTACTTCTTAACGTGCTCAAAAAGCGCGAATCCGTCCAACCCCGGAAGCATGATATCCAGAAGCGCCAGATCAAAGGAATGATCTTGTAAAAGCGCCTGCGCCGCTGCGTTTCCGTCTCTGAACAAGACATGATCGTAGCCGGAGTATAAAAGGTTAACGGCAATTCCGTCCGATATAGCCGGATCATCCTCAACAACGAGAATTCTGTTCTTCGACAAAAAACAATCCCTCCGTGTCCAGTGATCCTTATATC
>JAAYIQ010000164.1 GCA_012523365.1 Clostridiaceae bacterium | reverse complement strand
TTCCGAATAATCATATACTTTCCCTATCTATATTTGCGATCGGAGAGCGGGATGAAAAGTATTTTCAGCGAAGACGAATTAAGGCAGAGGGTGAAGGAAGCCGTCATTAAGTTAAATAAAGAGGACGCGATGCACTGTGCTCCGATTCACTCCATGGAGGAGATCCTTGCGCGTAAAAAGGCGGACGACCTTCATTTGCTCGCCCGGATGGTCCGGATCAAATACATTACGAAACATAAGAAGGCCGAGCTGGCGGCAAAGATCGCCAAGGAGATCAGCGCCCCGGGAAATCTGGAGCTGTTGTTTTTCGGGTTGGACTTTTCGAGGTGGATGTTTTTTCTCACTGTGTCCGAAAAGGATGAATATGTCGTCGATTCTGTGCTCCCGGATTACTACGATCTTTCTCAGAATTTTGGATTAATGCAATTGTTCTGCCACGAAGAGAAGCTGATTTTTGTCGTGCCGGACGAGGTGAAGGCGGGGCTCAAGGCGCTCGATGAGGATGACTTTATCGCGTTCAAGTCCTTTTCTGAGGATGTGATCCGGTTTGCTTCCGCCGCAGTCAATTTGTACGGGGCTCTGCCGATTTCTCTTTTGACCGAACTGTTGGAAGAAGAGTACAAAGAAGTGGCGGTGCCGGAGGTTCTCGCAATATTGGATCAGGCGGAGATAAGGAACGAGGTTTTCTGCCTCTTTGAGCAAAATGTCGTGCACCGGTTTTTCGAGGATGAGGACGGAGAAGTTTGCGAGGAGGCCGTTCGGGCGTTGCTCGAAAATCGAGCCGGAAGACCGCGGTATCGTCCTTCCCCGGAGGAGTTTTTCCAATATGCGGACCCGGATTTCACCGAGGCGCTTGATGAGTGCGAAAGACTGGAAGAGGCGATTTATGAGATTGTTGGGGACGCCAAAGGGCTCGATCATCTGATCGACGACATTGCCTTCGCATGCCGTGTCGATGCCCCCGTCAAGGATATTTTTTCGATCCTTTCAGATTACAACGTCGAGTTTAGAGATACGCGCGATGCCGAAGCAGTGACGCAGGCGATCATCGCACTCAAGAACCGGTCGCGGTCGTGGCTTCTTTTCGGGCACTCGCCGGAGGAATTGCGGAAGACCGGTCCGAAGGGGATGGGTTCAACAGGCGGACGATCCGTGAAGCCGGGAAGCGGCGAAGCAAGCTCGAAAATCGTGCCGCTTTTCGGGCACTCTCCCGCGGAATCTGTAAAAACGGGGAGGAATGACCCGTGCCCGTGCGGGAGCGGAAAGAAATACAAGAACTGCTGTGGGAAATAGACCGGACGGTTAGCGGAGCGGTAACGCAATTCCCGTATATATCATATTGCACCGGCTAAGCGGAACGAGTACTGTATGAACAAGAGAAACTCCGGGATCAAACTTCGGGAAAAGTAAACAAATTGTTTACAGAATGTGTTACGTGAAGTAAACTCAATCCACTATACTCTGTATGGAGTGTGCGTGGGGTGAACATTTTTCGATTGAATTTCCGGAGGGAGAAGCATGAGCTATTTTGAAGAGGTCGGGCAGAACATTCAGAATGTTCTGAATCGCAAGAATTTAAGGAAGACTGATTTGGCAAGCAGACTTCATACTTCCAGACAAATGGTCCAGAAGATCATTAACGGACAGAAGGCAATCAATGTTAAAGAGATTGCAAGTATTGCCGATGTGCTTTCCGTCTCTGTTGATGAGCTGCTGCGTCCGTCGAGTCAGCAAATCCTGTCAACCGCTGAGGTGCAGTTTATGGGACGCCCCGGAGAAGCGCAGGAATTTGCATTTGTCGAGAAAATCATCCGCGAATACATGAAGCTGGAGGACCGCCTGTATGAGTCACCCTGACGGCGGAAGTCTCAAGAAGAAAGACATCGATAAGATCCATGAGGCCATAGCGCGTCTGCGAAAAGACAAAAACATCGTCAACAGGGATATCAAGGACGATGTTTTTAATTTACTCGAAAACGAGTGCAAAGTGCTCAATTATCCGATTCATGACTCGAAATTGTGGGCGTTTTATCAGAAGGATAAATACGAAGACGGAAGCCCGAGAAAGTTTGTATTTATCAACACGAACCTCCCGTATGAGAAGCAGATTTTTGCGGCGGCGCACGAACTGGCCCATATCTGGGGCGTTGCATCGGATACACCGGAGAAGCTTATTTCTTCTTCCGATGATGACTCCCCCATTCGAATGGAAGAAGCCGTTGCGGATGACCCAAGCAAAGACGAACTCATTGCCAATCGTTTTGCGGCGGAATTCCTGATGAACGCGGAAACCATTAAGGGAATGTACAAGAAATGGATTCAGAATAATGATCCGCTGTCGAGTGATGATAAGCGGATGGACTTCATTCTCTCCCTAATGGACTATTACATCGCTCCCTATAAGATGACGGTCTTGCGTCTGGAAGAACTTGGAATTATCTCCTCCGCTGATGCGGAAAAGCTTCTGGCAGTACCGCGCGACGGCGAAAACAGCATCAATCATCTTCAGAAGAGAATGGGTCGCTGTGCAAGAAATAATGAAATTACAAAGACGAAGAAGTTTGCTAACTTCATTGATCTGGCGATTCAGGATTACCGAAAAGAGCGGATCACTTTTTCCAAAATGAAACAACTGATGTCGATCTTTGGCATGACACCGGAGGAGATGGGGATATCGGAAGAAGAGGATCCCCAATACTTCTCATCGGAAGAATTAGAGGCACTGGCGGAGGATCAATGAGGCAACTGGGCAAAGTGATGGTTGATGCGGACGTCTGCATCAATCTTGCCAGATATCAGAAAATCAACGCATTGAGGCTCGTCTTGGGAAACATAGCGCAAGAAGTGTACATGCACGAATACATTATTCATACCGAATTGCTGTCTTCCGGGTGTGCTTCAGAGATTAGCAGGATGGTTGAAGAGAAAATCATCAGACCCCTTTCTCCGGATAAAGATTTGTCTGACGCCGATCTTCAAAATTACCATGCAACATGTTTGCTACTATCCGATGCGATGGGCGTTATCCTTTCAGAAGGGAGATGTAAGCATAAAGGAGAAGTCGTATCCGTTGCGATGGCCAAGACATTGGGTATACATATTTTCATGTCCAATGAACGGGCTCTTCAGCGCGAAATCGACGAATGCATCAACATCGGAATAGACGATATTCGTGTATACCGGATGTATGACATCATTTTATGGATCAAAGAGAATCCGGAATGTGGCTTGTCCCGAAAGGACGCGAAAATCATTTGGATTGGATCATTCGATAAAATCAAAATGGAACATTACAAGAATGAGTTTGACCATTCCCTCTGGCCGTTGTGAAAACGTGTTGCGTTGTATTGATACCTCTCCGCTGAATCAATGCAGAGGCCTTATTAAAATAAAGCGCGCGAAATTTTAATAAGGAAATGTTTCCGGTGCCATATTAAGAAAATCTTTAATAAGAGAAGAGGCGCAACAAGCAACCATTTCTTTACATGATCTCCGTGCCGCTGCTTTTCGATGCGTTATATATTTCGTCACGGGGTCGGCCCGGCCTCGCGCTCACTCCCGACACCGCTCCAGTATCTCGAGTCCTTTTTCGACGCTGTCGCCGAGGACTTCCTGAGTTTTTTTGAAGTCGGGGTAGAGCTCGTGCAGGCGGTCGTGGACGTGGAGGAAGACTTGTTTGCCGTGTTTGGCGATAAAGAGTGCCTGGGCCTTGGAGGCGTTGGCGCCGTCGTTTTCGGGCGTGTAGAAGCCGATCGTGCAGGTCGGAAGTTCGGGGCATTCGTAGCAGCCGTCGAGGGACTTTTCCTGACAGCATTTAACGTTCGGGCAGACGCCGCCCTCGCTGATCGTGGCGAAGGAACAGCAGTTATGGTCGGACCGGCAGGAGCCGCACCACTTCCCGAGGAAGCAGTGGTTGCACGAAAATCCGCAGTACGCGATCGGGTCCAGGCCTTCGCGGGCGGCGGCGACGAGGGCGGTCTTGATTTTTTCGCAGCGCTCGATCCGGGCGCCGTTATCTCCGTGCTCGGGATCAAAAGCGTAGCGCTTCAACGTTTCGCAGGGGAAATTCTCGCAGTCGCCACAGAAGGATTTGCCCCTGGCGACCGCGCACTCGGCGATGTCACAATGGCCGTGAAAGGGGTTGCCTTTCGTTGCGACGCATCCGCCGCAGCTGCAGGGCTCCCGAAAAGTGCAAGTGTCGCAGTCGAGTCCGCAATAGGTGGTAATTTTAGGTTTTTGCATGCTTTTTCCTCTTTCGTGTAGTGCTTGCGTTTAAGATAAGGGAGTGGGAGGGGCTGTTTTTTGCAGGAATTCCGCGATGAGAATGTCCGCGGGCAGCAACTTATATTGTGTTAATTCCGCCATGCTGACCCACCGATATTCATCGTGCACGTGAAGTCGGAGGGCGCCGGAAAGGATGATGGCACGGTAGGCGAGGAGACGAATCGCGCCCGTTTCATAGGTGTAGATGCTCTCTGTTAGTTTGTCACCAATCGCGGTTTCAATCTCGAGTTCTTCCAGGAGCTCGCGGTGAAGGCAGGTTTCGGGCGATTCGCCGGCTTCGACTTTTCCGCCCGGAAATTCCCATCCGCCGGCGTGCTTTTCGCCCGGTGCTCTTCGCGTGAGGAGCACCTGATCATTTTCGAGGATGATGGCGGCGGTGACGTCTTTCATGGGGGCCTCCGGGGGGCAGGGCACTTTCCAAATAGTATAGCGCAATTGGGGAGAGATGGCATTGATAATGCAGAGGCCTTATTAAAATAAAGCGGGTAAAATTTTAACAAGAAAATGATTTTGATGCCTTATTAAGACGGGCTGTACGCAGTCATGCTATATTCGGTCGACCGGGCCGGAAATATCAACGAAAATATCAACGAAGTAAAGGAAGCCGAAATCTCTTTCGGTGTGGATAAGACTCTGCCGGTCATTGTCTCCGTTGATTTGGAAAACGACAAGCAGTATCCGGTTGAAGTTATGAACGCATCGTTCTCCATAAAGGACAATCTGGAACTTGCCGGAGTAAGTGTATATCTGAACGGTGAGAAGATCGATCCGGTATCGGACGGAGAAAATATAACGTTTACCATTCCCACTTCGAACATGAAGCAAAGCATCAAAGTCATTGCATTGGATGCGGCCGGAAATAAACAAGTGTTGGAGATCAAGGATTTTCTTGTTACCACCAACCTGTTTTACCGGTGGTATAACAACACCGCTCTGTTTCTCGGCTCTCTGATCGGCGTGGGTGTCCTGGCGGCGGGCATTACAATGTTCTTCATTTTCTTCCGTCGAAGAAAGGTTGCCCGAAGATAGATTCGACGTGTGTTCAAGTGCGAACCCGCAAACTTTTCAAGCAAATCGATATCGGGTATACTGTTAAAAATAGTTGAGTGGATATCAC
>JAAYIQ010000163.1 GCA_012523365.1 Clostridiaceae bacterium | reverse complement strand
TCATATATTTCGCGATGGTCTCCATATGCCAAATATGGTTTTCTTCACACCATGTTTTTCCCTCAGTCGCAAGGATATGAAAAGGCGCAATACGGTAATCGTCAAGGTCGGTAACATCCCAACAATAACGTCGATAAGCGTCTGTGTAGAGTGCCAGCACCTCTTCTCGTTTCTTGTATTGCACCAGGAGTTCCGTCAAATCCGCCTTTTGGCTGGACTGTGCCTTCACTTCAACGGCTTGATCGCCCAAAATGTGGATTGCTTTTTCAATTGCATTTGTTGACAGTGCAAGACCGGTACGGCCGGCTCTGCCTACCGGTGCGTATTGCTCCTCCAATAGCTTCTGTGCTTTGGCGGACCAAGGCATTAACTCAGTGTCCAGACACACCCAATCCGTGTTAAAATCCTCCCAAAAGCCCGATTGCTCAAGCACTTTCTGCAATCGCTCCAAAATAGCGGTTTCCGCATCTGCGTCATCAAAGAAATGCCGCCCCGTACGGGTATAGATAATCCCAAAACTGCCGTCGTTAACATCGAAGCGTTTTGCTGCGATATCCGCATTCTTGCAGAGCACGATTACAGCGCGAGACCCCATGTGTTTTTGCTCACATACCACTCTTCCGACGCCGTGTGTCTTATAGTAATCAAATGCTTCTGTAGGGTACTCCAGATAATCCGGCAATTTGCTCGTTTCACACGGCGACATTGTGGGCGGCAGATAAATCAGCCAGTGCGGATCAGCGGCGAACCGGCTCATCACCTCCAACGCTGCGGCGCCATTCTCCTCATTAATCTTGATTGATCTGCGCAGACGGGTATTCAGATACTTTTGACCCATCACATCATCAATACGGAGTAAATCATCTTGCTCCGCGGGCTTGTCCAAAAACGGTTTGACCGGAGCATAGTATTCGCGTTTGGCCTCCACTTGTATAATCTCTTTTTCCGGATAGCGGTAACCGGACAACTTGCCGCCAAACACGCAGCCTGTATCAATGCAAACGGTGTTGTTCAAATACTGCACTTCCGGTACCGGCGTGTGTCCATAAACCACCAGTGCCCGGCCACGATAATTGTCCGCCCAAGACAATCGAATCGGCAACCCGTATTCATCGGTTTCTCCCGTCGTCTCTCCGTACAAACAAAAATCCCTCACCCTTCCCGAGCCTCGTCCTTGATATTTCTCTTTAAGACCTGCATGAGCCGCGACCAGCTTGCCCTCATCGAAAACATAATGGCTGATTCGACTATCGATGAAGTTCTTGACATCCGTAATGAATTCATCGCTTTGGCCTTGTAGTTGTTCAATGGTCACATCCAACCCGTGTGTCATCTGCACATTGGCGCCCTTAAGCTTTTTCAATAGTTTCACATCATGGTTGCCTGCAACGCACCATGCATCCCCCGCTTGCACCATGCCCATTACAAGTTTTAGCACTTCGATGTTTTTAGGTCCTCTGTCACAAAGATCGCCAAGAAATACCGCTTTTCGACCGTCGGGCGGCGTTGCGGTACATTGTTCGGTATCCACCGCATACCCCAGTTTAATCAGCAGCTCGGAAAGTTCATCATAACAGCCATGGATATCTCCGATGATATCAAACGGTCCGCTCTCCGTTTTCTTGTTATTCCAAAGTGGCGTACGGATAATTTCCGCATTTAGGGCTTCTTCTTCGCTTTTTAATACATAAACATATCGGAAGCCTTCCTTCTGGAGAAATTTTATCGACCGTCGAAGTTGCTCGGCCTGCCGTGTAATAACATGTCCTCCGAAACTTCGGTCAGAACGCTTCTCATTCCGTTCGCGGCAAACCTTCTCCGGAAGATCCAGAACAATAGCTACGGCATGACTGTCTTGCTCCTTCGCCAATCTCAGTACCGATGCACGGGCTTCCTTCTGTACATTGGTAGCATCAATAACAGTGAGTTTCCCCAGCTCTAACCGCTTGCCCGCCAGATAATAGAGCGCATCAAAGGCTTGAGATGTTACCTCCTGATTGTTCTCATCATCCGAAATCAATGCTCGAAAATAATCAGAAGACAGTACCTCTGTGGGTCGAAAGTGCGTTTTCGCGAAGGTTGATTTACCACTGCCCGTTATTCCGATAAGTGCCACGACAGCGATTTCCGGAATCTCTATTCGCATATCGTGAACACCCCCATATTCGTCGGAGCGCCTAAAACCGCATCCGTGTCGCCGATCTCGGAGAATTGTACGGTATACCCATGTTTCTCCGCTACCTCAGTTGCCCATCCTCTGAACTCGTTCCGCGTCCATTCAAAGCGATGATCGCGATGACGTAACCCACCATCAAAAATGTTGTCGTACTTGACGTTATAGTCCCTGTTCGGCGTAGTCAGTACGACGGTGCGGGGCCGCGCATATTCAAACAACACCCGTTTAAAAGCGGCAAGACGCGGTATATCTAAATGCTCAATCACCTCAATGACGCACGCCGCGTCGTAGCCTTCGAACCGAGTATCCCGATAAGTTAACGAACCCTGAAACAGCTTGATGCGCTCTTTCATGCTGTCTCCTGCGTTTTCCAACTTGAGTTTTTTGTTTGCGCGCTCCAGCGCTACATGGGAAACATCAACGCCTGAAATGCGACTGAATTGTCGCTCCCTGACAAGCAGGTTGAGAAGGTTGCCTTCCCCGCATCCGATATCAATGACACTTTTCGCTCCACAGTTTTTAAGGGCGGCCACTACACTACCCAAACGTTGTGTATTCAGGCTAAGCTTCTTTTCCGGTTTCTCCGGCGTTTCTTCCTGAGGCAACTCTCCGGCCTCCACATCCGCTGCAGCCAATCGCTCAAAAGCCATATTAACGAGTAATCGTCGACGGTTCAAGTAGCGGTCAGTAATAAACGCTCGTTCAGGGTGCTCGGCAAGCCAGTCCTCTCCCATCCTCAGGAGTTTCTCAACCTCGTCCTCGCCCACCCAATAGTGCTTTTGACGGTCGAATACCGGAATGAGAACATAGATATGCTTGAGCAAATCCCGCAGACGGACATTCCCCTTAATCGTCAGATTTACATATTTGCTTTCGCCCCAACCGGGAAAGCATTCATCCGAAATGAAAGTCTCATAGCACACTTCATAACCCAGCGGTTCAAACACTCGGTTCAACATGTTTTGTTCTCCACGACAGGGCAACATGTTGATTGTAGCGGTCAAGTCTAACAAAGAATCGGATAACAATTGGTGCTTGTCCGCCCGTCCGGTCATGGCCGTACCAAAGACGTGAGAAATCGCTGTGCTGATAAATGACGACGCAACATACGGTCGGTCGTTCACATAGTCAAACAACCCACCGCCCTGAGAGCCCTTCTTTCCTCGTGCCAGATCAATTGGATTGATATCCAGCAACAGAGCAACCGTTGTACGTGCAGGCGATACTTCAGGATAAAAAACAAACGCCCGACCGTAATTAAGCTCAAACATCTGAGGGCGGTACGGATTCTTGTACAGTAAATATCCTATGTCTGTCGTATTTTCCCCGGTAGTCGTATTTTCCCCGGTATAGGTAATCGTTAATAACATATACTAACTTCTACTCCCCAATTCATGCCTGTCAATGCTTATGAAACCGACATTACCACTATATCGTAATATGCATAATTTCAACAGACTGCGATAGCATTAGTCAGTGATTCCAAGTATACGTGGTGTATCGCCCTCCGCCGTGCATTGAAGAATACCTCCAATTTGATCATACGTTAAGCGCAATTTGATCATTTGTCGCAGAATGATTAAATTGGATGACGTTTTGATGTAGTGACACGAACCAATGGAGTCGTTTGGAGATCTCTCCGCCGCTAAAAAACCCATCGCTACGGATTTCTTCTTTGCGCACGGCAGACTCGCTTCGTTCATGGCTCTCTCCCTTTGTCGTGAAGCTGTAGATTAAAAGAAATAGGTCCGCTCGCCTTTTTTCAACATAAAAGGTATCGCGGTATAAAAAATAGCAAGAGGTCCCTCTCCTTTGAAAAAAGGAACAATTGTTTGTTTTCGAAGTGTTTGCTATAATGATCTTGTTGCCGGTAAGCTCTCATAACTTCGGCATTTTTCGAAAAACCCGGACGCACGATTAGGGAGGCCACTATGGATT
>JAAYIQ010000162.1 GCA_012523365.1 Clostridiaceae bacterium | reverse complement strand
GACAAGCTTATCGGGAGAGTACACATTCATCCCGCTTTGGAAAAATGTTGGTAGTCCTTGGATGTCGTCCAGTCTCCGCCCCAAGTAAATCCGTGGCGGATCAGAAGTTTATAACAAAGGTCGTCGTGGTCGATTATGTACGGACAGTCCACCGTTCGGTCGATATACGGTGCTCCGCCCGGCGGGTCAGTGATCGGCACACCGTCCAACTCGTAAATCCACGGATTATATAACGGATTGATATCGATTGCCATCCCGAGAGCATGCCTTGATAGAGTCTTCGATCCGACAACCCGGCGGAAATTGAAACACGAGGTGTTGTTGTCCGCCATCGAAAGGTTGTCGTCGGCACCGTACTCGTCGACCAAGACCATCTTTTCGATCGGATACTCTTTCACATATAGCTCGTAGAAAATGTCGATGAAATCCTGCGCAATTTTCTTGTTGGCGACCAGTTCGCCGACCCGTACATTCCCGTCAAAGCCGATATGAAGGACACGGACATATCGCAGATCCGAGCGCTTCGTCGTACAATCGGCCTTGAAGGACTTCCCGTCCATGCGGGCGAATACCTCGTCCGAGATCTCTTCGGCATAGAAGCAAGCCCGAATTTCCGCGTCACTCCAACCCGAAACGTTTACGGTCGAAAATGCCGTCAACAAGGCCGTCTTCGCCTGCGGTACGGCAGTCGTTTCCACGGTTGTCACCTTTGTCGTAATCATAGTCGTCTCCTCAGTCGTTTCGCTGGTAGTCGCCCGGGTCGTATGATTGGAACTTACGGAAGACGCGTTGGTTTCCGACACGCCCGGGACGTCAGTCGACGAAACTGAAACCGTCGACTCGTTCGTCATTATGATCGCAGGTTCGGTAATATAACTGCCTTCTGACGGGACGGTAATGATCTCCGGATACACAGCTTCAGGCTGAAACTCACAGGATGCGCTTATCCCGAGGACCAACGCCGCCGTGATGAAAAGGGATGCCGATCGAAAAGTTTCGCGCCGCCTCATATTCCCTTTAGAACCTTCCGCCACCGCCGCCGAAGCCGCCGCCGCCACCTCCACCGCCGCCGGAGAACCCTCCGCCGCCTCCACCGGAGAAGCCACTGCCGCCGGAACCGCTGGAATGGTATGTAACCGATACCTTTTCGCGAAGAAATATATCCTCGTCGCCCGTGGCAACGGAATTCTTGGAATCATAATACGTCTTGTGATCAACGGTGATCTTCGTCCTTTTCCTGCGAGCCACAATTAAAAGAATGACGACGACCGCAATGATCGGCAGAACAATAAATGACAGATAAGTGATAATCAAAAGGGTGCTCGTGAAATTGTGTTCGCGGATTTCCGACAGCGATTGTTTGACGGCCAGCGAGTAGTCGCCATCCCGCAGGGTCGGCAACTGTCTCTGATATATCGCGTCGCACTCCTCGTTTGTGATCGATGCGCGTGCGGTACCGAAGGTCACAATGTAAAAGAAGCGGTATCCTCCGTCGATTTCGACGAAAATCAAGACGCCCGAATTATCTCTGAGCTCTTCAAAACGCGAGAGTTCCTTGAACTGATCCTCGGCATAGCGAATCGAATCGGACTCGCTCCAAGACATGTAATCCGATCCTTTGTCCGTGACCGTGACCACCATCACATTGACATCACGATCCCTGCTGATCTTCTTCATCACGCCAAGCATTTCTTCTTCATCCGCTTCGGTAAATAGATCGGCGTCGTCCACCAGTTCATACACCTTGGCGGGTGGTATCGCCATCCATGTATATAGGGCGAGCGAAGCAACCAGCAGAAATACGAATATTCCGATGTATAACGCAGACAGACTCGTAAACTCTGAGAATGCGCTTACCTTATATTTTGCTTTCAGGCTGTTATTGTCACTCATTTAGAAGAATCCTCCCAAAACCAATCCGCCGATGAGAAGTTTAATAACGATTGCCGCGGCGGGCAGGATCGCGATACCAAGCAGTAAGAGTTTCAACAGGCTGATCGGGTATTCTCCGGCGGTCTTGCCTGTCTGACCGTTCATCGCGAAGGTATAGGTCTTGCCGCGATACTTGTAGTTGAGAACCCAAACCGGCAACAGCGCGTAACGTACATCCGGTTTATAATACCGGGTATGGTTGCGCACATTGGTGACCGACGAGTAGCCTCTGTTCGAATCCTTGAAAATCTTGTCGACATACACGGAAAGTTTCGCTTGAAGATCATCCTCCAGCTCCTCTGCGGGAAGGTCGTATCGATCCGCGAAAAAGCCCGACAGATAAGCCATATTAAAGTCCTTCAGCGCCTTGTAATCATAAGGAGCGATCATTTCCATTTGCTTGTCGTCTATATGTGTCGCACCGTCGAACGGAATCTTGTCCCAACAAACTCTGCGAACACGTTTGATGCTATAGTACTTCGTTTTCGTTGTCGTCTTGTTTCCCGAAGTCGACGAACTGACTTTGGTTCCCTGCGCTTCGAAATGCATGTCGATGACGCTGTTAAAAAGCCAGAACGGAACGTAAAGACCCGTCATTTTCTCGACGTTTTCTTTCTTAACAAAATCAATCGGGGTGAAGCGGCCTGCTTTACACCATTTGAAAAAACTCTCGATCGCATTCTCCCGACCGTAATGAAAGGGCAATACATATTCCGGTTTTCTCGCCTCGACCAGTCGTTCCGCGATGATCGCGGGAGAGCCGCAAAAAGCGCAAAAAGTCGCCGATGTATTCTTATCGGTGATGACCGCCGCACCGCAGCTTCCGCAGACGAACTGAACCGTTTCGTCTTCCGAAAAGTATGTCGCCTCCGATGCTTGTGTATCCGTACCGCCGACTTCGGCTGACGCTCCCTCTTCTTCACCATGGATAAGCCGGTCTCTCTCCGCCTCTTGCTTCATCGCCTCCGAATTGAGATGAACATCTCTCTTTATAATATCATCCGGAGAGATTGCGGAACCGCAATATTGGCAGGTCATCAACTGTTGATCTGCATCGAAAAGCAGATTTGCCGAACAGTTGGGGCACTTATATGAAGTCGCCATATCATCCCTCTTTCTATTTTTCTATTTAGGATTATACAACAATTATCGGTTCATTTCGCAAAAATCGCTTCTCTCCGCCGCCACTTCGTCCCCCGCCACGTCCTCAGGGGATATGGCGGCACCACAATATTCACATGACATCTTTTGTTGATCCGCGTCGAAAACAAAGTTGGCAGCACAGTTCGGGCATTTATATGAAGTGGCCATAACACTCCCCCCGACTATTTACCAAAAAGTATAATCCTACTCATAAAAGACGGCAATAAAAAACGCCCTCGAACGAAGGTTCAACATCCCGAATGTCGGACGAAAAGTCTGCCACTTGGGATATTGAACAAAGTCGGGTGCGTTCTTCTCGTTTCAATCGGATAAAAGGAAAACTACGGAGTTGTTGTCGGATCCG
>JAAYIQ010000161.1 GCA_012523365.1 Clostridiaceae bacterium | reverse complement strand
TTGGCATGCCAGTGCGAATGCTTCTTCTTTGGGAAGGCGCATAATATTTTTCAGCGGCACACAATTCGCGTGACGGTAGTTGACGATAAAAAGAGCATCTGTATTGATCATTCGATTACCTTTCCGATCGGCGGAAACAATTCATCATGATGAATGTCCGGGAGGACGCGAAAGGATATCCTAACGCTTCCCCCGGCTTAATCACCCGTTACCCGATCGGCACCTGCAGTTCCGTGATGTACTCCTCCGGGTCCCCGGTCGCCCAGTCCCCCTTGTGGTAGATCTCCCGGACCGGACCGGCCGCGACGTAGTGATTGTGTTTCATCCAATCGAAAAGCATTTCGAATGTTTTCGGAATCGTCGAAAACGGGCCCTTATGGACGATGCTCGCCATCTTTTCGACCGGCGGCAACGTATAGACCTGCACCTCTTCACTGCCCGGAAACGCCTTCGTCACCGGCTCCGCAACCTCGACATCCAGTACCTTTTCATCATAAATCATATTGATCTGTTTTTCATCCCACCACCCGGAGTGGTAAAGCATCAGACAGGGGATCGTCCTTTTCACGCCCTTTTCGTCAATTGATCGGTTCACCTTCGGCCACATCTGACTTAAGTTTTCGTCAAAGCCGGATTTATCAAATGTCTTTCTCATCGAAGCGATAAGGACCGGCTCGACTTTCTTGATCGAAATATCATTCATTTGGGGAATACCTCCGTTTTTGATTAAAAAAATGTTCGTGTGGAGTCGTTCAAGTCTTTGGTTTTCTCCGGATAAGTGGTCTTCAAGACGCCTCGCTTTCTCCTCAAGCTTTTCGATCAGAACGGCGGGACTCAGACCCTCATGCAATATACCCGTTATTTCTTCGAGTGAAAAACCCGCGTCCTTCAACGCCATGATCTTGTTGACCGTGAGTAACTGCACGGAATCATAACCGCGGTAGCCCGTCGAATCATCAACGGAAACCGGAACCAGGATTTTGAGTTTCTCGTAATGGTACAGAGTGTCCGCCGAAAGACCGCTCAATTTTGAAAACTCTCCGATTCTTAGCATACAACCACCTCCAAAGAGACAGAGCAAGTGTGCACCCTCGCCGTCTATTACAACTCTACACCTTTGGGTCGCCCCAAGGTCAACAGGAATTTTTCGAAAAGGAAAAAAGTACTGCGGCATGAGGCTTTCGAAAATCTAAAGATCATTTGACGAAACTCGATAATCGCTCTAAACTCAAGATAGATCAACGTAAGCCGACCGCATGAATTGTGCTTTCATTGAGCTTTGGGTATTGTCTCGATCGGGATCGCATGTTTCTTCGAAAGATCAACCGGTCCGGAAAGACAGTTTTCCGGACTTACAGAAAATCGTTCAAGGAGGAACGTTTATGGAAACTCGTATCCGTGAAATCAAAGCCAAGAAATTTCCCGACATCCGTGTCAAGATCATTCCGGGACACTTCGCGACACGTCACTCCCATATCAATTACTTCATCGACCTGACCGATGTTATCAGTCATCAGAAGAAGGCGCTCGCCGCCGGCAAAGCTTTCGCTTCACAATATTCTTCCAATACCGCGGTCGACACCATCGTCTGCCTTGACGGCGGAGAGGTGGTCGCCGCGTTTATGGCGGAGGCTCTGAGCAATATTGACCGATATGCCGTCAACTCGGGCTCCGACATCGCAATTGTCACACCCGAGACCAATTCTGCCGGACAGTTGATCCTTCGCGATAATACGCAGAGCCTCGTCTGGGGCAAGAATGTTATTCTCATGGCAACGCAGGCAAGCACAGGCAAGACACTGGAGCAGGCGATCGATTATATCCGCTACTACGGCGGAAAAGTCACCGGGATCTGCGCGCTCTTCAGTGCGGTCGACAAAGTAGAGGGCTATACGATCAATGCCCTCTTTACCAAAAGTGATTTGCCGGGTTATGAGACCCATGACATGTTGAGTT
>JAAYIQ010000160.1 GCA_012523365.1 Clostridiaceae bacterium | reverse complement strand
GATGTGTTATGTCAATAGAATATCCCGGAAAAAATCATCAGGAATTCCCGGGTTTTATCACAAGGATTCCCGGGAAAAATCATGAGGCGGGTGTAGCGGTCTGCCGCATGAGCGCATGAGTCATACGGTAGCTTTGACCTTCGAAAATCAAGAGATGACCATGGTGAATCAGTCGATCAATCATGGCGGCTGCCATCTGTTCATCGGTAAATATCCCTCCCCACTTTGAGAATTCCAGGTTTGTGGTTAAAATCAGGCTTTTACGCTCATAACTGTCGGCGACAACACGAAACAATAACTGGGATCCTTCCTTATCAATCGGTACGTAGCCCCATTCATCCAGAATGAGAAGATCGAGTTGCACAAGATCGCGAACCAGACGTTCGAGTCGGCCGGAACGGTGCGCTTCGCCGAGCTTTAGCACCAATTCGGTCACCGTATAGAATCGGACGTTCATACCGATCGCACAGGCTTTTGCACCGAGAGCGATCGCCAGATGGGTCTTGCCGATGCCGACCGGACCAAAGAGGATCAGATTCTTTTTCTCGCCCACGAATTGGCAGTTTAAAAGTTCTTCTCGCGACAAGGACGGTGGGAAGCGGATGGCACTGTATTCGTATCCTTCCAAACTTTTCAGTGCCGGAAAGCCAGCTCGACTCAGTTGACGGGCCCGACGATTTTGTTCGCGTCGGTGGATCTCCTCTTCCAGAACAAACGCCAGAAATTCTTCTTGTTTCGGTGTGGCTTGCTGTTCACACAGGTCCACCATTTGTTGGGACAGAATCAAGCGCCGACAGGCATCGGAGATGCGGCTACGGGCTTTTTCTCTTCCTTTAGGGGTAATCATGTCCGCACCTCCATTCGTAATAGCCGGTCGTAACCGTTCAAGTCAGGGCCCTTTTCCGGTGGTGTATCCAGCCCGTAACTCATCATCCGGGCGGCCAGTACGGCCGCATCGGAAAAGTGGGTTCGATTTGTGGCAAACGCGGTCTCCAGTGCTTTGACGGCGGTCTCAAACGAGTAGTCTTTGGTCAGTAGAGACAGGGTCCGAACCGTCTGGCGCAGATCTTCTTTGCACAATTCATCCATGCTCCTTCGGAGTGGATCGGGAATCATCTCCCGCACCCCGCTGTTGCTCCAGGCGCCGACATTCTTGGTAAGGGTAGCCAGCGATGTCCGGTAATCAAGGCTGTCCGTTCGTTCCGATCCGAATCTTCGATCGTGAACGACGGTCAGCCGGCCGCTTTCGTCATAGATTTCGATCCGGTGTGCCTTAATTCCCACCAACACCTCCGTACCGCCGAACTCCGGACACGAGGAATAGTAGTGTCGGTCATCCAGTCGTACCTTCCCGTAGCTGTCCGCATGCACATATACGAATCGACAAACATTGAATGGATATGCGGGGAGCCGTTTCAGGGCGCGACAGTCTTCTTCAAACAGATCAGAGATCCGTTTCTCTTTCTTGTAATGGACTTCGTCCGCTTTCACCCTGTGCGCGTCCAATAGGCTTCGGTTATACGTTTCCACGCAATCAAAACCGGGTACCGGAACGAATAGGTTCCGGCGATTGTAGCCGACCTTGTTCTCGACGTGCCCTTTCTCGTGTCCTGCATGGGGATTACAGAATCGCGCGATAAATCCGTAATGTGCCCGCATCTGTTGAAAGAGTTGGGCTTCCCGGATTTCTCCGCCGATGCGACGTCCCACACCCGTAGCATTGTCAAAGACCAGTACATTGGGTACCCCGCCGATATACGCAAAAATATCTTGTAGTCCCTGGCAGACACACTCGCTTGTCTCTCCGCCGAAGACCTGGCTGAAGCTGTCGTTACTGTAAGGAAACGAGACGGTCAGGTATTTCTTTCGAATCAGAACACCGCGTTCATAAAAATCGGACTCGCCGAAATCGACTTGCGCTTCACCCGGATGCCAGACCAATTCCTGAAACGTCTTTACTTTCCGTGTCTTTGTCTTATATTCCTTCACGTAGCGCTGAACGGTCGGGTACGACAAATCAAATTCCGGATACTCCTCTTTGAGTCGATCATAGATGCGTCGGGCCGTGTGTCGTTGTTTGTACCAGACGTTTTCGTCTGCGTCGATCCATTCCCGAATCTTCGCCTTATAAGGATCCAGTCTGGATTCGCGTTCCTCCGAAATCGGTAGTTTCGGAGAAAAATCTTCCTTTCGGATATACTTTCGTACTGTTTTCTCGTCGACCTGAAATTTTCGCGCTACCGGCGCGACTTTCCCTGTTTCTGCGTAGGCTTCTCTGATATCATTGATTTGGGACATGTTGATCACTTCTCCTTATCCTCCTTTGCTGTGGTTGATCCTGCAACAAAGGATATGGTTTGAGGAACAGTCTTTCAACTGTCCCTTTTCTTATCATGATTTTTCCCGGGATTTTCTCATGATTTTTTCCGGACTCGGAGATGATTTTTTCCGGTATTTTTAGTTTATATTAAACAGCGGCCTCGAGGACCGGGAGTGTCTTTTCGCCGCTGACGGCACAGCGCCGTTCGTAGGCGTCGGCGACCGACACTCGAAAAGCGCCCTGTCCGAGTCGCAGTTTCACGGTTCCCTCGCCGTAGCGCGGCTTCTCCTCTGTGAACGGAAGCGGCGTTATTGCGGCGCCGGTGAGCCCTTCCTCGGTTAACGGAAACGGTAACCCTGCGCCTCCGGTGAGCCCTTCATCGGTTAACGGAAGCGACGCTCCTGCGCCTCCGGCG
>JAAYIQ010000159.1 GCA_012523365.1 Clostridiaceae bacterium | reverse complement strand
GTATTCACCGGGAATCGGTATTCACCGGGAATCGGTATTCACCGGGAATCGGTATTCACTGGGAATCGGTATTCACTGGGAATCGGTATTCAGTCGACCGTCTTGTGCCCAACCTTATCGTGCATTATGATCTTTCTGTTTCTGTAAGACGTATGCAAAAGATGGTGCGATTTTTCTCCGAGAGGCTCAATGAGAAAATCCTTATACAGTTTCTTAATCGCGATATTCTCGTGCGATTTTCGGAACTCGAGACGGGTATCCGCCTCATAGATATGATCGATTCTTTCCTGTCGGATTGCGTTTGTAACTCCGTAAGGTTGGCCTCCGCCTCCGATGCATCCTCCGGGACAGCACATAATCTCGATAAAGGCGTATTCCGATAATTCTCCGGCTTTCAGCATCTCCATTACTTTCCGGGCATGAGACAGCGAGTGGGCCACCATCACCTTCACAATCGTGCCATCCAAATCGACCTCCGCTTCCTTGATCCCCTTAAGGCCCCGAACATCACGAAATTCGATCTCTTCGAGTGACTTGCCGGTCGTTACTTCATAAACGGTTCTTAAAGCCGCTTCCATAACGCCGCCCGTCGCCCCGAAAATAACTGCCGCACCGGTAGAAATGCCGAAAGGCGCATCATAGGATTGCTCCGGCATATTGTTGAAATCAACGCCTGCCTGCTTGAGCATCCGGGCAAGTTCACGGGTCGTCAAAACGGCGTCTACATCCGGGTGCTCGTGATCCACACTCATCTCACTTCTTCCCGCTTCGTATTTTTTAGCGGTACAAGGCATGATCGACACACTGAAAATTTCTGACGGATCCCGTCCGACTTGTGACGGATAATACCCCTTAGCCAAGGCTCCGAACATTTGCTGAGGAGACTTGCAACTCGAAACGTGCGGCAGGAGTTCCGGATAATACTGCTCGATGAAATTGATCCACCCCGGACTGCAGGAGGTCATCATCGGAAGTGTCCCCCCTTCCTTAATGCGCTTCAGAAGCTCATGACCTTCCTCGATAATCGTTAAGTCAGCCGTAAAGTCCGTGTCGAAAACCGCATCAAACCCGAGTGCTCTCAAGGCGGCAACCAATTTCCCGGTTACGATACTGCCCGGCTCAAGCCCGAATTCTTCGCCGATGGATACGCGAACGGCCGGAGCGGTTTGAACGACCACATGCTTCTTCGGATCTTCGATGGCCTCCCAAACCCGATCAATATCCTCTTTCTCGGTAATGGCCGCAACCGGACAAACCGTCGAGCACTGTCCGCATGCGACACATCGAATATCCCCGAGGTTGTGCCCGTACGCAGGTTTGACTTCGCTTGCATGTCCTCTTCCCGTATAGTCAAGGATCGCAAGCCCTTGGACACTGGCACAAATTTGAATGCACCGCCCGCACTTAATGCATTTATTCTGGTTTCGGATCACCGAAGGACTGCTCTCGTCCCGATCCTGCGGAAGCATAACATTTTCAAACCGGGTTTCCCGAATACCGAGGACCGACGCGATTCTCTGAAGCTCGCAATTCCCGTTACGAATGCATGTCGTACAGCTCATGTTGTGATTAGCCAAGAGCAGTTCGATGTTCATCTTGCGTGCTTCCTGCGCTTTTTTGGAATTGGTATGAATAACCATCCCTTCTGCGACCCGGGTCGCACAGGAGGGCTGAAGTGTTCGGCAACCTTCAATCTCCACAACGCAAACACGACAGTTCGCCTTGATTTCCTGATCGGGATGATAGCAAAGAGTCGGGATTGATATGCCGATACTCTTGGCGGCATCCAGTACCAAGGTGCCCTTATCGACTTGGATAACCTGATCATTGATGCGAATCGTTACCTTATCCATGGCGTCCCCCTTTATATGACGCGACTGCGGTTGGT
>JAAYIQ010000158.1 GCA_012523365.1 Clostridiaceae bacterium | reverse complement strand
TCCGTTTGATTTGGATCTTGCATCTGCAATCCGGCAACAAATTTATGATGAAACCACAGATATCAATATCCGTCCAACGACTGAAATCATCGGTAACATAACCATTAACAATTCCACTCCTTACCAACCGATCGGAATCATCGGATTGTATAGAATTCTAAAAACGGAAGACGTTTTCAACTCCGGTGTTTTAGTTTCTTATGAGCATTTCTTTGATGTGTCCCCGGTTTGCGATACGTTGATTATTCAATTTGATGAGGCGCTGGAGCCTGCAGAAGAAGGAATGTTATATGATGCCGCCGCCGATCATTTGTCGGTTCAACACTTAATCAAACCGTATCAACGCAGCGAGTTGAATTGGGCAGAATACGACTACAAGATAAAAATGTCAGAAAACACTATTTTGTTATTTCTCTGCGCGATCGGTATTTTCTCTGTTTTTTCCTACCTTATTCGTTTAAGACAGCCGGAATTTCGAATTGCTCGCATCGTAGGCGCAACACAAGCATATTCCATTAAGCAATCCGTATCCCTTTATCTTGTTTCCGCATTATGCTCCCTTTCTCTGGGGCTCTCTTTTCTCTTTGTTTTGAAATCGATTCCCCCTGTTGATCGATGGTTAAAAACTCTGACTGCTCAAGATATTATTACGAGTTCTTGGTTATATCTCGCAACCCTATCCGGATGCGCGGGTTTGTGGGTGATCTTTCGACTGATATCCGCCGAAAGAATTGCGACGGAGGAAGATCAATGATGAGCAATACACTTATTTTTCGCCAAATCCGTAAGAACTGGGTTGAAGTGATTATTCTTATTGTTTTTGTCTATTTTATCACCGGTTCGGTTTTGGGCATCACTCGTGAGATCGATGCTTTCACCCGTTCAACCCGCATTTTTCAAAAGGCCGGTTTGGAGAACGATTTGTTTTATTCCTATCGCATGAGCGCCTCAATATCCGCTATGCCTTCAGAGATTTCAGAAATCCAAATGATTCCCGGTGTCTCGAACGTCGGAACGATCAGTTACAGTACTCTTGAGGTCACCGAGGGAGGAATTTGGTTTCGGTTGATTCTTTCGGATTCTCCTGAGCTCAACAAAGTCCGATATCCCTTGTCCGACGGGAAATACCCCTCGCCCGACGAACCCAATCATGTGCTTCTTCCGCCTCATTATCAGCAGTATTTTGACGTGGGAGACACCATAGAGATGTTTTTCTATAATTACGAGAATTTGTTCACCGATGAATACCCGACGGTGCGGGTAACCGTTTCCGGTTTCTTCCAACATGACAAAACCATGTCCTTCAATGTAACCACCCCTGATATGGATGTCGGTCATTTATTTGAAGTACTACCTTATACGGGATGGGCATACGGACTGGTGGACACCACCGGAAAGACCTTACAAGGAGACTATCACCAATACTTAATAATCACTCCGGAATCCGACGAAGACCTCCTCCAACTGAAAAAAGATATTTCCGATGTGGTTCAATCAAAAGATTTTGTTCATATCGGGCGGGATATGGTCTCTCAATATTGGAAGAATCATGACGATCAACTCCGGTCGCTATTTATATCCGGCCTTTCCTTGTTCTTGCTGGCTTTCTCTTTTCTCCTTGCCGGAACATATCTTTCCGTGATTTTAAGTCGAAAAGAATTGGCGGTCTATCATCTGTCCGGGTTACCCTGGAAATCCTGTGTAAACCTGATCATGATCCCCAAACTGATTGCTTTTCTTTTCGGTTATAGCTCCGGAGTGTTCCGTTATGTTCTCCAATCCGGGTTTATTTTCAGAGATACTTTATCAAGATATCTCAACCGGAGCGATATTTTCATATCTTTCGGACTTCTTATCTTTCTCCTCGTTGCCGGAACGTTTCCGTTCTATTTATCCGCTCTTCGCCAATCGCCGCTCGATGTATACAGAAAGGATTGACTAATATGGCTGCATATTATGAATT
>JAAYIQ010000157.1 GCA_012523365.1 Clostridiaceae bacterium | reverse complement strand
ATTACCAAGGCGCGTCTGAGTGCCGTCGATTTCACCGCTATGGGTTATCCGCAAGGTCGGCCGGAACCGCCTATCGTATCCGCCACAATGGGGTATGCCGTATATAAAGATTCAAAACATCTCGATGACGCCGATAAGTTTATTGAGTTTTTGATGAGCAACACCGTTCAAAGCCTAAGTTCGGTGTTTTCAAACGATGATATTCCTGTGAGCCGGTCTGCGATGAATACCCAAATTTGTACTATGGCTCAACGCTCACAAGAAACGGATCCCGGGATAATCACTCATGGTGGAATTGATGAATCAGATTATCTTCGCGCGCTCCCGCCCGACCAGAGTTGGGAAGCAGTGTTTAAACAAATTGTTGATTCAGCAAAAGGATTCTATATTTCGGATATTTATCTTCAAATCATTTTCGAAGAGGAAATGACCCCTTTCATTGTGGGCGAAAAATCCGCTGAGGAGACCGCCGCCATTCTTCAAAGCCGTGTTGGAATTTATGTCGCGGAAAGGGCATCTTGAGATCTTTTCCAAAGAACCTACTGCTCACGGCTTCAATTTCAGCTCAGACGCGCGAAAAGCCCCCTTTTCCCGGACTTTTCCGCGATCACCCGCGCCGATGACGAAACCTTCTTGTCCATTCTCTTTCCGTCCGGTCCCGACCTTGCCCTCTATTGTTCCCGGTCGTGTTCCTTCATGAGGTTGTGAAGCACTTGCGCGCTGACTTTTCGAAAAGCGTCGCGATCACCCGCGTCGATGCCCCGGAAGCATTCGTCCTCCCACCGGTCAAGCGCCTCCCGCAGTTTCGGGGCCAGCGCCGCGCCCTTGGGAGTCAAATGGCACGCTTTGTTTCTCCGGTCGAACTTGACGACCGCGCGGCGCAAGAGCCCTTTCTTCTCCATCGACTGAAGAAACTTGGTCACGTTCGCTTTATCGGTCTGAAGAAAGGGGATGATCCTGGACTGGGAGATCCCGGGAACCTGATCGATCACCAGAATCACAACAAGTTCACGCCAGTCGACACGAAGCGGCTCAAGGATCTCGTCGAGCCTCACTTTGCCGTTGCGATTAAAGACACTGATATCACAAATAAACATATAGTTCACCCTGTATGCCCGGGACGCCGATGAAACGCGCCACGATAGTTGTTATACACAATTATATTAGACAGGCGATCGGTTTTCAATCGAGACGACCGTCCTTCTCGAAAAATATCGCGATCGAACGCGTCGACACCGCGGATGCATTCGTCCGCCCGGCAAAGTGAAACAGAGACATCCGTATTTCTCCCCAACCTTTCCACATTGCACATCTCAGTAATATAATACCCAATCCTATTTCTACAAAAAGGATATTTTTCGACCGATTGAGTCGACGGCATAGCCATTTTCGCGCATGAAGGCTATAATTCATCTTTAGCACATAACAGAACCGATATTTCTTATCAAATATCGTCAAGCAACAATCGAAAGGTAACGGGTATTACACGTGAAGAAATTATTAGCGATCCTCCTTGCCCTGACATTGGTTTTTAGTCTGACCGCATGCGGAGAGAATGATTCGGACGACCGCTCCGAACGCGAGAGAACCAGGAAGACCGAACTTGAAGAGACCGAAGAGACCGAGGAAACCGAAGAGACAGAAGAAGTCATTGATGAGACCACCGTTGCCGAGACCGAAGCAACGACCGCCGTCACCACCGCCGAAGCGACGGATGCACCCAATGCAGACGCTAAACTGACGGTCACCATGCCCGACGGATGGGAACAGAACATGCAGTCCACCAGTTTATTTCAATATCAGAAAAGCATGTCGACTTTTATCATCGTCGAAGATAGCACGAGCACCAAGATGTCTTTGACTGAGCTCGCCGAGACCTATCTGGATGTGCTCTCCTCAACCTTCGATTCTGTAAAAATGATCGGAGAAATCACGACCTATGACATGAACGGTATTGAAGCCAGCCGATTCTCCTTCACGACGACAATCGGTTTGGAAATGAAGTTCACATATTTCATTTTTGCCGTCGACTCGGATATTTACATCGCTACCGTCGGTTCAACTACAGATGAATACACAAAGATGGAAGCCGAATTTGAGCAGATCATCACCTCTGCCGTCAGCGAAGCGTATTGATTATTTCGGAACCATATTGTAGGAACATGAAAGAGACCGCCTTCAAACGCGGTCTCTTCTTTATTGAGAAAGTTATCCGGTCGCCCGGTACATCCGCCGGTTCTTACGCGAAATCTTCCCGAATATCTTCCTGTCCGAGAAGGATGTTGTCCGGAACCCTCACGATCTCCGGATCGGTAAACACATCGGTTTCATCGTGGCTCCGTGTCGAGAATTCGGAAACGATCGCACCCTCCGGTCCGGCCTGAAACCAATGAAGCGTGTCGGGTATCAGTGTATACTGTTCGCCCGGCCGCAGTACGATCTCGTGCCATACGGTAAAAGAATCACTCTTATCCGACGGAACTTTTCCCCTGGGATCGCTTGACTTATCGCCCGGCACATAGAGATAGACTTCCCCGGATCGGCACCGAAACGTCTCCTCCTTGCCGGGGCTTCCCGGCATCGGCGGGTGCCGGTGTTCGGGACAGATTTGATTCGAAAAGAGTACAAGTTCCTTGGCACAGCAGCGTTCGGTGTTAACATACACCAGAATCTGAAGACCGATCTCCGCCCATCGGTTCATCCCGTACTCGGCGATTTCCATCTCACGTGCTTCTGCGTCCGTGACCGCGATCCCGGCCTGATTCAACATCAAGAGTACCTTGGCTTTCACTTCCTGTCTTTCCGTTTGTGTCAGCATCGCTTTCTCCTTCGTCCGTCGGTGCGCATCGGTTCGTTATCATTATATTCGCGGGGATCAAAATGCTCAAGCGGACCGCTCCGAGTCAGATGATTCTGTGTACAACAAGAGTCTCGTCCACGCACTTCGGAACACAAAACTCCGCGACCTGGTTTTCTTTCCCTTCATCGGCGTCCGAAAGAAGTCGGATCTCCGGAGCCCGCCCCCCGTGCCGGAGTCCCAGTTCGATAAACAGGAGAAAGATTCCGACGTCGATTTTATTATAAAAGGACAGAAGCCGTGCCGGTATGCTGCCCCGGCTCCCGAGGATCCGGGAGACAAGGAGTCGACCGGGCTCGGAATGAACAAGCCACGGCTGAGTGTTGCAGGCACTCGGCGCGTACTTGGCGACCTCGACGACCTCCCGATAATCCGTCCCCTCGAAAATCTCTCCGGTCGGCTTGCGCGCTGATTCTCGATAATCCTTTCGAAAATCGCCCGGCTCCGCCTTTTCGATCGCGAGCATGATGACAAAGGAAAGCCCGTCTATGCGCTTCTCGCGCGTGCGGCCGAAACCGTACCAGCAAACACCAATGTCGCGCGCGGTCAGCCACAGATCCAACTGCTCCATCATGTAGCCGGCGTTATAAAGGTAGTATTCGTTCTTTTCGCTATAAAAAAGCACGCAGTACTGCCCGCGCTTGCAGTTTGTTTTCTCGCGGGGCACGATCTTAAAGGCGACGCGCGTGCCCGGAGTCAGCGGGCGGATCCGGCTCGTAAACGCCTCAATCTCCTCAAGTTCCCCGGCGGACAGCGACCGGCCGCCCGGAAAAGTATGAAAGGATCTTCGCTTGAAAATCATCGGATAGAGCCCGTCAAATGCTTCCGGTGCAGGAGACGTCGCGGCCTCATGATCCGTAAAGACTGCGGATATCGATTCCCCGGAAGGAACTGCCGGGCTTGGATCTGCCTTGGCGGCCCCGGAATAATCTTTCATACCCGTTCACCTCTTTTCGTCAAGAAGATATCGCGATTCAAAAAAATATGCAAGGAATTCTCTATAATATATTACCCCAATACGCTCAACGCGGGTAAATTCCTTGCGCAAATTACCTATATCGGATTGACACGGGTAATATTATACGATATATTACCTGTATGGAGGCGAAGCATGTAATGGATAATCAGAAATTACCCATGTTACCGCCGTCGGTTGAATTGGAGACAACCGCGGTATTGAAGCAACTGGCAAAAGCCCATCGCGCATTAGCCGAACTGAAAGGCTACGCGGATACCATCCCGAACAAACATATCCTGATTAACGCCGTCATGATCAAAGAAGCCAAAGACAGTTCCACGATCGAAAACATCGTGACCACTCACGATGATCTTTTTCGCGCAATCAGCGACGCGAGCGGAGTCACGCCCGCCGCAAAGGAAGTCGCCGGCTACAGAACCGCCTTATGGCACGGATATGAGCATGTGAAAGCGCGTGAAATGCTGACCACCAATATGATTATTGAAATTCAAAGTATGATCGAAAAGAATCACGCGGGGATTCGTAAATTGCCCGGAACCGTCCTTCGTAACGACCGGACCGGGGAAACAATATACACGCCTCCGGAAGGTGAATCCGAAATCAGAGATCTTCTCGGCAATCTCGAAAAATACATCAACCAAGAAAATGACGACATCGATCCGTTGATCCGGCTCGCCGTCATCCATTACCAATTCGAGAGCATCCACCCCTTCTACGACGGAAACGGAAGGACCGGCCGAATCATCAATGTTCTGTATCTGGTATTGAAGGGATTACTCGACAGTCCGATCCTTTACTTAAGCCGCTATATCAACCTCAATCGCCCCGCTTATTACCGCCTCCTTCAGGAAATCCGAACGCTCGAAAACTGGGAAGCGTGGATCCTATACATCCTCACCGGTATAGAAGAAACCGCAGTCTACACCTTGAAGTTGGTGAAAAGCATCCATGCCGAAGTCGAGATCATGACCGAAGAAATCAAGAAGCGCCTTCCGAAAATCTACTCCAAGGAATTGATCGACCTCCTGTTTTACGAATTCTATACCCGAATCGAGTATATCGAAAAGGGTCTGTCCGTCACCCGAAAAACCGCGGCAAACTACCTGTCGACTCTTGAGGCCGAAGGTTTTCTCCGTTCCGAGAAGATCGGAAGGGATCGAATTTATCAGAACAAGCGCCTTTTCGATCTGGTGAAGAACGACGACTGAGCAGAAATTCTTTCTTTACAATATGTATTTTTTCTTATTT
>JAAYIQ010000156.1 GCA_012523365.1 Clostridiaceae bacterium | reverse complement strand
CAAAAATATTGAAACATCTCCATAACACCGGGATACATGCTTTTATTCGCCTCGAATGTACGATTCGCGCGGCTGTATGTTTGTTTTGCCGGCCTTAATCGACCGGACCGTCGGAATAAAAAACAGCCCCGGATCTCCGGGGCCGCTTCTTAGACTATGATCCGCAAGAATCAATCAGACACGGAAAGCTTTGCGGCCGGGATATACCGCGGCGGCTCCAAGCTCTTCTTCGATACGCAGAAGCTGGTTGTACTTGGCGACGCGGTCGGTTCTCGAGGGAGCGCCGGTTTTGATCTGTCCGGCGTTGGTAGCGACGGCCAGATCCGCAAGCGTAGTGTCCTCGGTCTCGCCCGAACGGTGAGATACGACGGCGGTCCAGGATGCCTTGTGCGTCATCTCGATCGCCTCAAGCGTCTCGGACAGCGAACCGATTTGGTTCAGTTTGATCAGGACGGAGTTGCAGACATCCTTCTCGATGCCGGTCTTGATGCGCTCTGTATTCGTGACGAAAAGGTCGTCGCCGACGAGCTGGATCTTGTCGCCGAGAGCCATGCGAAGTTTCGCCCAGCCTTCCCAGTCTTCCTCGCTCATCCCGTCTTCCAGAGAAATGATCGGATATCGACTGGCAAAATCGGTCCAGAATGCCACCATTTCGTCGACGGTCAGGAACTTCCCGGCCTTCCAGAACAGGTACTGGCCCTCCTTACCGGCCTTCTTGGCTTCTTCGTACATCTCGGTAGCCGCGGCGTCGATCGCGATGAAGAAATCCTTGCCGGGCACATAACCGGCGGCTTCGATGGCTTTCACGATATAAGCGAGTGCGTCCTCGTCACCCTTGAAGTTCGGAGCAAAGCCACCCTCATCGCCGACGGCGGTGACATAGCCGTCATTCTTCAGGAGCTTCTTGAGCGTATGGAAAACTGTCGAGCACTTCTCGAGCGCATCCGCAAAGGAGGTTGCGCCGGTCGGGACGACCATGAATTCCTGAATGTTCAGACTGCTGTCGGCGTGCTTGCCGCCGTTCAAGATGTTCATCATCGGGACGGGGAGCGTAAACGCATTCGCGCCGCCGATGTAGCGGTATAGAGAAAGGCCCATCGAGGAAGCGACGGCCTTGGCAACAGCCATGGATACGCCGAGGATCGCGTTTGCGCCGAAATTACCCTTATTCGGGGTTCCGTCCGCCTGGATCATCGCACGGTCGATCGCTTTCTGATCGACAGCGTTCATGCCCATTAAAAGATCGGCGATCGGCCCGTTGATGTTGGCGACCGCATTACGTACGCCTTTACCGAGGTAACGGTTCTTATCTCCGTCACGAAGCTCAACGGCTTCAAAAGCACCTGTGGAAGCTCCGGAAGGAACGGCGGCTCTGCCGAACGAACCGTCGGAAAGATATACGTCCGCCTCAACGGTCGGGTTGCCGCGAGAATCCAGAATTTCACGTCCGATAATCTTAGTAATCAGTAAGGAATGGGTCATAGTATGCCTCCTTTTGGCTTGAAAGCCACTGTATATATAAGGGATGTGTAAAAAGGTGTCCATATGAAGACTAGAAGGAAAATGAGATTTAGTCAATGCATATCCGAGAAAATGTATACAAAAATTCATTCGATTCTCCCCGATGTGTACTCCTTTCGGTTCCATTAACCGGTTTTGCCCGGTAATCCGAACGGCAACAGATATGGTAAAATCTACTGGACAGCTTGATGTGATGATGGATGGGGATCGAAGCGAAATGGGTATCGACGATACAAACTGCAAAACGAAATATCCCCTCCTGTTTGTTCACGGAACCGGTTTTCGCGATCGGAACTGGTTCAATTACTGGGGTCGAATTCCGACTGCGCTGGCGTCCCGCGGCTGTGAGATCTATTACGGAAATCAGGACAGTTGGGCGACCGTCGAGAATAATGCGATGACCGTGAAGACCCGCCTCCGGGAAATCCTGGACAAGACCGGGGCCGAAAAGGTGAATATCATCGCGCATTCAAAGGGCGGACTGGAAGCAAGATACTTGATTTCAACGCTCGGGATGGCGGACTCGGTCGCAAGCCTGACTACGGTCAGTACCCCTCATCACGGATCCAGGACGATGGATCTTGCCTGTCGGTTGCCCGGATTATTGTTTCGGATGGCGGCCTTTTTCGCGAATCATTGGTTTAAACTGCTCGGAGACAGCAATCCGGATTTTCACTTCGTATGCAGACAATTCACGACCGGGTACGCCGAGGAGTTCAACAAGACAAACGAGGATGCCGACGGAGTATATTATCAGAGTTATGCAGGCGTGATGAAAAGCCTGTTCAGCGACGGTATGATGTTTTTCCCCCACTTCGTCGTCCGGTGCATCGAAGGCGAGAACGACGGGCTGGTCACTCCCCGATCCGCGAGGTGGGGGGAGTTCAAGGGAGTTCTTAAGGGGTGTACCAATCGCGGGATATCTCATGCGGACGAAGTGGATATGAGAAGACGGAGATTGTCGAAAAAGAACGAAGAGGGCGGCGTCGGAGACATCTGCGATGTGTATGTACAAATTGTCAGTGATTTGAAGCGACTCGGGTACTGAATCGGCATACGTCGGGTAAGGGGAACGAATATGATCGTAAGACTGCTTCAACTGATTTTTCTTTTCTTCTTTTCGAATGTCTGTGTTCTTCCCTACCTGTTGAAAAGTCCTCCGCTGTTGAATCTGTTTATGGTTGTCATATCGGCGATTTATTTCATTGTCTTGAATATTACACCGAGATGGAAGCGCCAATGCTTTTCGCGAATGGAAGTGCTGATGGATGGTCGCGAACTGATCCTTTTGGCAATTTTTCTGTTTCTTGCCGACCTTTGTTTCGCGATCTTTTTTCTTCCGCGGCTGGGCGATAAACCGATTTCTATCGTTCTGAATGAAGTGGTTGCGCTGATCATATTGAGCATCATCGCGCTGAACGGAGTTTTGCGGATTTTTTTCGCTTCGTCACAGTTGAGTTTGATTATGAGGCTGACTTTATTTTTCACGTGGTGGATCCCGATTTTCGGTGTTTTTGTCTGCCTGCACGCCGGCCATGTCGCCCGACATGAATATCTCTTCATGCTTTATAAGGATGAACTGAACGAGAGCAGAAAGGATAATGACGTCTGTAAAACTAAATATCCGCTTCTGATGGTGCACGGCATTTTCTGGAGAGACTGGCAGATTTTCGATTATTGGGGTCGGATATCCAAAGAGCTGATCCGAAACGGGGCGACCGTTTATTACGGTAATCAACAATCCGCGGCTCCGATGGAGGTTTGTGCGTCGGAACTGAAAGCGCAGATCCTCCGGATCCTCGAAAAGGAGCACTGCGATAAAGTTAATGTCATCGCTCATTCCAAGGGAGGTCTGGATGCGAGATACGCAATCAGCCGACTGAACGCCGCGCCGTACGTCGCGTCACTGACGACCGTCGGCGCACCTCATCGGGGATGCCGTCTGGTGGATATCGCGGTCGGTAAAATACCGGAATCTCTGATGCGTCTCGCCGCAAAAGGATATAACGCAATGTATAAGAAGCTCGGTGATAAAGACCCGGATCTTCTAAGCGGAATCAATGATCTGACCACCGAGCAATGCGCGGTGTTTAACAATGAGGTAGTCGACATAGAGGGTGTACTTTACCAAAGCGTCGCGTCGAAAATGAGTGGTTTTTCCAGTGCGGGTTTTCCGCTCAACGTCGGATATGCGATATTACGGCGTACGGACGGTGAGAACGACGGGTTTGTTTCTGTCGAATCGTCAAAATGGGGTCGTTATCTCGGCCTTTATGAAACCAAGTCAAGACGCGGCGTTTCACACGGGGACACGATCGACCTGACGCGCAAGAACATCAAAGGGTTTGATGCTTGCGAATGCTATATCGACATTATCCGGAAATTGAAGGCCCGGGGACTCTGATTGCGTGCGGATAAAACAGGTCGGGCGACGAATTCGTAACCGGACCATGTGCCCGTTATTCATCATCGCGAACATCAGAGCAGTTCGATTTGTATTTTACCCGCGCTAAAAACAAACAACGTGCCCCACTCATTTATTTCCGGAACCCCTTGAGAAGCAAGCTTGATGCGGAATACGTTCGTCAGCATCAGACGGCAGGTGCCCTTGATCCCCTCGGTCTCGATCAGGATGGTCTTACCCTTTCGTGATGCGCGGACTACTCCGGATTTCTGTGCGTCGGAGGAGAAGATATCCACTGATACCTGCCGATTGTCCGAGAGCTCGAAAACGGTGATCGTCACGGAATCCAGATAATCGTATTCCGTGGTGTCGTCGGATTTGCCGGTCACCAGGATCGTGTTCTCACGTGCCAGAAGCGGAAGCGTGAAGTAATCGTGTTTCTCGCTTCTCCAGCAGGGGCCTTCGACCCGGTCACGAGTCAGAATATTGGTCCACACACCTTTCGGAACATAATACCGTACCGTGCCCGTATCGGTCATGATCGGAGCGCACAGGAGGGAGGCCCCGAGCATATACTGTCGGTCAAGCATCTGACAGGTCTCGTCATTCGGAAATTCAAGAAACATCGGGCGCAAAAGGGGAAGTCCCAAGGTAGTCGCCTCGATCGCCGCGGAATAAAGGTAGGGCATCATACCGAGCTTGAGCCGGGTGAAGTGCGCGGCAATCTCCGCGGCCTCCTCACCGTACATCCAAGGCACTTTATATTGGCCGTTGCCGTGTAGTCTCGAGTGGGAGCTTAAAAGGCCGAATTGCAGCCAGCGAATATAGAGATCCGGATCACATCCGTCGGAAAACCCGCCGATGTCATGGCTCCAGAACGCAAAGCCGCTCACGGCCAGTGATAGACCGCCGCGTAAGGTCTCGGCCATGCCGGAATAGGAAGACGGGCAATCGCCGCCCCAATGTACCGGAAATTGCTGGCATCCGACAGACGCGGCCCGGGCAAATATGCACGCCTTGTTCTTGCCGAGACGTTTCTCAAGCACCTCGAAAACCGCCTCCTGATACAAATACGCGTATGTATTGTGCATGCTTTCCGCGGACAGTCCGCCGCGATAAACGATCCCTTCCTTCAATGCTTTCGCTCCGTAAAATGAGTCAGCGACGGGGATGCGCTCTCCGAAATCGGTCTTAAAGGAATCAACACCGATATGGATCAAGTCGTCAAGGCGCTTCTGATACCAACCGCGCGCCATCGGATTGGTAAAATCGACCAAGGCCATTCCCGCCTGCCAGCGATCCCATTGCCAAACGTCACCGGATCCTGTGGTGACAAAAAATCCCGCGTCCAATCCTTCCTGGAAAAGAGGAGACTTCTGTGCGATGTACGGATTGATCCAGAGACAAACGCGGATGCCAAGCTCGTGAAGTTTCCGAATCATAGCTGCCGGATCCGGGAACCGGTCGCTGTCCCAGAGAAAACCGGTCCACTCAAAGCCTTTCATCCAGTAACTGTCCAAGTGAATTACGGAAAGCGGAATACCGCGCTCGATCATCTCCTCCGCGAACTCAAGCACGGTGTTCTCGTCGTAATCGGTGACAAAGGAAGTGGAGAGCCAGAGCCCGAAGGACCAGGAGGGAGGCAGAGACGGTCTGCCGACCAACTCCGAATACAGTGTCAGAACGTGCTTCATCGATTCGCCGCCCAGAACGAAATACTCCATTGTTTCTCCCGGGACGGAAAACTGTGTCTTACTCGGAAATTCGCTTCCGATTTCATAGGATACCCTTCCTGTACTGTTCACAAAAACACCGTAGGAGCGGTTAGACAGAAAGAAAGGGATGTTCTTATAAGCCTGATCCGAATCGCATCCGCCGTCCTCGTTCCAAATGTCGACGGATTGCCCGTTACGCACCATCGGTGTGAAGCGTTCACCCAAGCCGAAGATGTGTTCGCCGACATCAAGGTCAAGGCGTTCGCGGATGTAACTCCGCCCGTCGGGATCCGTAATATGAGCCGGGCCGTCGATGCCGGAAGAGGTGAGAATGCGTCCGTTGTAAAGGAACCGCACCGAAAATTTTCCGGATTTGGGGACACGCGCCTCGGTGCTTCCGGAAACGAAAACGTATTCGTCAGCGGTCTCCGCGAATACCGGCGTAACATTACGGGTGTTCAGTCGAAAAGCTGCGTCCCTCGGTTTCCTGCCCTTGAAATTGCAAAGCCTTACCGAGATGATGTTCGGAGCCGGAGAGGATATACGTAACGTCATCATACCGCAGTCAACGGAGTCCGATCGGTTCTTTTGTGCTTTGTACGGTGCGTAGAGCGTCAAGGCGGCATCGGTGCGCTCCACCTCGAATATTTCCTTCGGTGCTTCGACGGTGAAGCCTTCTTTGGACAGCCAGGTTCCGTTCGTAAATTTCATGAGAACCTCCCGTTGCGAACCCGGTTACCGGAACGGGAAGCCCGTTCCGGTGACCGATGGTCTTATTTTAACCATTGTCGCAGAAAAAACGGAAAAACGTCAACTGATTTTGCGACTTATCGATCGATCGTAACGCTTTTCGATATGAATCGGCACGAATTCTCTTTATCGCGCGGAGTTATTTGAGGTCAAAGCGAAGAAGCCGCCTCGACGACCACCGGAGTGGCGTTATCGGACGGCTTCCGTACTTGTGAAATTCGGGTGTCTATGGATTCTGTGGTTCTTTGGTCGGTTTCGGTTTGGTTGCGTTCGAGTTCGAGGGAATGGTCCTCTCGGTTGACTCGGACGGCTGAGTCGGCTTGGTCGGTTTGGTCGGTTTGGTCGGATCCGTGCTCGGGCGGGTATCCGCGGGCGTGCTCGGCTTGGTCGGATCCGCGCTCGGACGGGTATCCGCAGGTGTGCTCGGACGAGTCGGCGATCCGGGATCGGTCTCATCCTTCCCGGTATGAGACGGGAGATTGACGGTGATTCTTGTTTGATCCATCTCTCCGGATTGAGCCAGAATTCGAACCAGCTCTCCGAGAGAGGTTGCCTTGACGTTCTCCGCATTCCAAGGACCTTGCTGCGCCGCGGACCGGTTGACGATCATCTGCATGCCTACCGAGAGACCGTTCTTACGAGCGGTTTCGGCCACACTTCCGTCGTGTGAATAAATAATATGCAGGCGAATGCCGGAACCCTCACCGTTTCCGGAGGTTTCCTTCAACAGCATGAGCTGAGATTTGAGAAGGGTATCCTTCTCGGGCATCACGGCCGAAATCAAAACGTCTCCGATTTCCTCGTAACCGTTTTGCTCAAGGCACAACAGCCAGCGATCGACCGCTTCCTGCCATGTGAGACCCTTGTAATTCTCCTTGATCAGCAGGCGGCTGGCATCCGCGTTCAACGCTTCGACATTGGTAACCATGAAATCCTTATTGATCGAAAACTGAAGGCTGGGGTTGACGTCTACGGATAAGACGGCGTATGTGCGCGCATTCAGGATACTCTGGGTGATAATAAAACCGGCGATGATCGCGAAAACCGCCGCGGCAAAAGCAAGCACGGGTCGCATGACCCTGCTTCCGGAACGGTACGATTCCTTCGGACTGTCCACGATGATCTCCTGCCCGAGGGAGATAGCCTTCCGGCTCGGAACTCTGACGAGCCGACAATCGGAGGTAAACATGATCGCCGACGTGTTGTCGAGCGACAGGATAATTCCGCGATTCACTTGGTTGCCTCCTTCTCGAGTATCGCCACATAGGATCTGATCAGAAACAGATCACTCTGGAGCAGTATGGCCAAAAGCAGTATGCACGAACGGTGCTTGTCCACCCGTTTGACCGGTTCTCCGACTCGCTTTGCGACCTCGGATACCGGAAGACGACGGGAATCGAGCGTTTGATTGAAAAGCTCCCGGTCGTCTGCCAACGCGCGCGCCGCGCGCACACAAAACATCAATGTCGGACGCTGCTTCGGGAAGTGGTCTACCAATCCGTCGAGCGTCAGTCCGAAGAGAGAGAGCCGGTACTCGACCTCGATCATCGAGTCCTCCGACTCAATGTCCGCAAAGGCGATGCCGCTCGTCGAATCTTCCAGCCGATCTTCGTATGAGATCGGCTCGTTGTCCATGTCCGAGAAACTGTGTTCCCGGTGAACCGAACCGCGACTGCGGTTCCAGTCAATGAGCCGGTTCCGGATGATGATTGATGCATACGTTCGGAACGGAATTCCCCGGTCCGTCGAAAAACGATCAATCGCAGTGTTGAATGCACTCAGCGCGATACTGAACTCATCGGTGCTCTCCACGGAAATCATGAAGGTGTGCTTGCGCACCAACTTCTTGATCCAAGGCATACTGCCCGCAATCAGATCCTCTCGGATCCTTGCGTCTCCCTTCTGCGCGAGAAGCACCGTCTCTTCCGAAACCGGCTGACCGTTCAACACGTGTGTCATCCTTCCGGGACAGTATAAATGTCCCTTCATATACTTATATACGAATCATACACGGTATTTCGGGGTGATTTCCATAAGTTATGTCCTATTATTTTCACTTTTGTCACAATCAAGCGGTTTATTCACAAATTAAGGTTGACAAAAGGGGATCATCCGTATTATTGTATTAATCAAGCAATACAATATCATGGTGAAATTGCTTTGCGATTCTCGGTTCAACATTTCGAGAGAAAGGAGACGCAATTGACGGAAATACTGGATGGCAAAACACCGATCTATGTTCAACTCGTTGAAATTTTCAAGGTGCGTATCGCGAACGGTTCCTGGCCGATCGGCACTAAAATGGACACGGTCCGGGACCTGGCGGTTCGATATCAGGTGAACCCGAACACCGTGCAACGGGCGTTGTCGGAGTTGGAAAGAGAAGGGCTGGTTTATGCCGAACGAACGAGCGGCCGATATATCACGAGCGATGCCGAGAAGGTGAAAACAGCACGGGCGGATCTTGCCTCACTCAGGATCCGGGAATTCACGGAACAGATGACTCTTCTGGGCTTCGAAGTCCGCGATATTCTCTTGATGACCGGGAATTATCTTCGGGAAAAAGATACCGAGGGGTAAAATGATACCGATAAGGAGTATAAAAAAATGAGCATGATTTCAATCGAGAACCTGGAGAAGAGTTACGGGAGTTACAAGGTTCTCAACAATATGAGTTTGTCCCTGGAGTCCGGGCAAATCATCGGCTTGGTGGGACCGAACGGGTCCGGTAAGACGACGCTTCTGAAAATACTTGCAGGTCTGACCAGTGATTACTCCGGTACGATCCGGATTGACGGCAAGGGATTGGGTCCGGAGACCAAAGCCGTTGTTTCCTATCTTCCGGAGAAGACATATCTGAGCGACTGGATGCGATGTGAGGGTGCCGTCGATTACTTTAATGATTTTTACCCGGATTTTGACCGCAACAAGGCAATGGAAATGTTGTCTCAGTTTCGCCTTGATCCGAAGCAGAAGATCAAGACGATGTCCAAGGGCATGCAGGAGAAACTGCAGTTGACACTGGTCATGGGCAGAAACGCGAGTGTCTATCTGTTGGACGAGCCGATCGGCGGAGTCGATCCCGCAACGCGCAGTCTGATTCTGGATACCATGTTGAAGCAATATAACGAATCATCGATGATGCTTTTCGCGACACATCTGATTGCGGACGTCGAAAGAATTTTTGATCGGGTCATCTTCCTCGGATTCGGAGAGATTAAACTGCACGAGGAAGTGGACGTGATTCGCGCAAAGTACGGCAAGAGCGTTGATGAAGTTTTTAGGGAGGTGTTTGCATGTTCGGTAAACTCGTAAAGCATGAGTTTCACGCGACCGGGAGGATGATTCCCCTCATCTTTTTGGTCACGGTCATAGTCGCGGCGATGATGGTCGTCAGCGTGGTTCTGGAGTTGGGCGTGCTCGTAAATGTAACGCTGGTTCTTTTGTTTTTCACGGTGTTTGCCGAAGTGATCGTTACTCTTGTCCTGATCATCTGGAGATACTATCGATCCATGTGCGGGAACGAGGCATATCTGACGCACACGTTGCCCGTCCGACCCCACTTACTGTTGTGGAGCAAACTGCTCGTATCTTTTGTTTGGATGGCGCTGAGTTATCTTTTAATGTTGGGCATGGTTGCGGTGATTATCACGTTGTTCGCATCAAAGAACGGCACGTCCGTCAGCGAGATCATGAGTTCCATGCGCAACTTGTGGGAGATGCTCGGATTAGAAGGTCATGAAGTGACGGTGATTACCATTTTCGTTGCCGTCTTTGTTACTTCGATCCTTGGCGGGCTGACGAATGCTTTCTTTTCGATCTCTCTGGGAAGTACGTCAAAGTTTCATCAACTCGGTATCGGAGGTCCGATTCTGGTTTATATCATCCTGTATATCGCGCTTCAACTCATCAATTTACTCGGAATGGTTTTTATTCCGCTGGCGCTACGAATTCGGGAGACAGGCGGGGTGCCGAAATTCGACTTTATCTCGTACAATATGATCGGATGGTTTTCGGACAGAGTTTCCGGAAACGCGGCTCAATTCGGAGAATCGATTGTCGGGATCGGCTCGTTTCTGATCCTTCCGGTGATTATCGCCGTTCTGTTGATTACAACGGCCAACATCACCGAGAAGCACACCAGTGTTCGTTGACCGATCAAACAGCCCGGTTTTCGGGAAGATCCTCCGTACGCGCCGGAAGCGATTTGAGACAAAATGATCGAAGAAACAACTGAATTTCATACAAAAGTTCCGGATCACGTGCTGGATTGCATGAGGGTTCTGTCGAACAGCGGCCGTGAGGCATGGCTTGTCGGCGGCTCGGTCCGGGATTTTTGCATGGGTCGGGAACCACTCGATTACGATCTGACGACGGACGCGACGCCGGATGAGACGATGAGGCTTTT
Organism: Clostridiaceae bacterium; assembly: GCA_012523365.1. GTDB lineage: Bacteria > Bacillota > Clostridia > Saccharofermentanales > Saccharofermentanaceae > JAAYCT01. The sequence goes on along the minus strand of JAAYIQ010000156.1, from coordinate 16,023 downwards.
TTCGGGCAGGAAAATCCTGACGTCGGGTCTTCGGCACGGAACGGTGACCGTTCTGATCGAAGGGCGGCCGGTCGAGATCACAACATATCGAACCGAGGGGGCCTATACGGATGGGCGAAGGCCGGATTATGTGCGATTCACGCCATCCCTTGAGGAGGATCTGAAGCGCAGGGACTTTACGGTCAACACGTTGGTGCTTAACGAGCAAGGCGTGCTTCGCGATTATACCGGCGGTCTTGCGGATCTGCACGCCGGACTGATTCGATGTGTCGGGGACCCGCGGGAACGATTCCGTGAGGATGCACTGCGTATTTTACGTGCGTTGCGCTTCGCCTCCGTGCTCGGCTTCATACTGGAGCCCGAAACGGCCGAAGCCGCGGTTGAAGAATCTCATCTCTTGGCTCAAATTGCCGCGGAGCGTGTGTGGACCGAATTTTCGGGTCTTCTGACGGGCACGAATGTCCGCCGCGTGCTGGAGGATTATCGGGAGGTGATCGCGGCGGTGATTCCGGAAACGAAGCCGATGATGGGGCTGAACCAGCGAAATCCGTATCATTGCCACGATGTGTGGTCGCATACCGCGCATGTCGTCGAAGCGGTACCGCCGAACAAGACCTTACGGCTCGCGGCGTTTTTTCACGATATCGGGAAACCTGCGACCTTCACGGTGGATGAGAAGGGAGTCGGTCACTTCTACGGGCACGACGCTGTCGGAGCCGAAATGACCGCTCAGATTCTCTCCCGTATGAAGTCCGACTCGCAAACCCTCTTTCTGGTTGAAAAACTGGTCGCGATCCACTGCATATCGCTCTCAGCGGACAACAAGATCATCCGAAGGCGGCTCCGCCAATTTGGGCCGGAGATCCTGAAACTGTTGATCGCTCTGAAAATTGCGGACGCGAAAGGCCAGTCGGAGCTTTCACGTGACCGGATCGGGCATCTGATCGAGACAAGAGAGGCGATACAATTATGCATTCGCGAAAAGGAATGCTTCTCGCTCGAGCACCTTGAGCTGAACGGGGCGGACCTTCTTCGTCTCGGCTTCCGTGAAGGACCGTCGATCGGCCTTCTGCTCGACGAAATCCTCGAGAAAGTGATTCGCGGAGATCTGGTTAATCACCATGACGAATTGATTCGATATGCCTCCGAACGAGGCGATGAATCGCAAAAGGATCCTGTATCTCCCGCAAAATAAATAAATCTGAATAATTTCGATGATCTGCACGGCTAAACGTCAAGGAATCGCGAGAAAGCCATGAACGAATTGTGAAATATGGACACATTTGTGTGAAATTCGTGTGAATTATGCTAATATTATCATTGTAAGGGAAATGCTTTTGTAGTACCGCGAAGCGGGGGTGATGATATGAGAAATAATAAAGGTTTTACGCTCATCGAGATGATCGTGGTTCTCGCTGTTGTCGTAATTATAACGGGTGTTACGTCCCTGACGGTGGTTCAGTCGATCAATCAGGCTACTGTGGCGAAGGATGCCGCCGAACTCCATTATGGGAATGTTTACAATGAAGCCAGAGCGCAGGTCGAGATCTTGCGTTCCGCAGGATACGGCAGCGCGGATGCGTTTGCTCCCGTGCCGACACCGGGAGGCGGCGGGGGTGACACGGAACCAACAGCGACTCCGACTCCGATACCCGCCACCCCGACCCCGATTCCGACGTCTACGCCTATACCTACACCTACACCTTCGGGTGCGATCGTGGTAGGGAACTACACGGTTCCGAACGTTACCGGGACGCCGACAGCGTTCCCCGGAACGAATACCGTAACAGAGATGGGCGATGGCGAATACGATTTCAACGCGAAATTCACGATTCCTCAGCGCTCTTATCCGACCTATGCGGCGATCTATCTTCCGCCCGGAACGATCGATATCATCGTATGGTACAATTGTAAAGTAGAGTATTTTGATTCCGATACGAACATTGCCGTGATATCGGTTGGAGCATGGCAAACGAACCCGGCGATTCGTGTAGATTATGGCGGGAAGAAGGTCGATTGGAAGTTGACCCGAATTTTCGATATCGTAGAAATAACCTGACCGGTCGCGAAGCAACATTATTTGACTGCCTTGCGGGGGAACCCCCGCAAGGCATCTTTTTTTGTGTCGGTATGATAGAATAAACAAAAAATAAACTCGGAGCACAGATATGAGAATTGTCGATATCATTCGTTCCAAACCGGTTACATTTTCGTTGGAGGTTTTCCCGCCGAAGACCGACGATCGTTACGACACGGTCGCGCAGGCGGTATCGGCGTTGTCGTTCATGGCGCCGGACTATATGTCGGTCACATACGGTGCCGGGGGAGGCACCTCGAAGAATACGGTTCGCATCGCGACGGAGATTGAGAAAATCCACCACACGACGGCACTTGCGCATCTGACCTGTCTGTCATCGACCCGGGAAGAGGTGCGTGGGATCCTCGGTGATTTACGGGATAACGGGATCCGGAACATCCTTGCTTTACGCGGAGATCAGCCCCATCCCGATTCCGGATTCCCGGTTCCGCATGACTATCGTTACGCCTATGAGCTGGTAAACGATATCCGGGCCTTTGGCGATTTCTGCGTTGGTGCGGCGTGCCATCCGGAGGGACATCCGGATCGGGTCGACCCGAAGGCGGACATCGAACATCTGCGAAACAAGGTGGAATGCGGCGTTGATTTTTTGGTGACGCAGTTCTTTTTCGATAACGGGAAATTTTACGATTATGCCGATCGGGTGCGTGCGGCCGGAGTGAATACGCCGATTATTATCGGCGTGATGCCGGTGACCTCGGTCAAATCGCTCCGCCGCATGATTGCGATTTCCGGAACATCATTGACACCTCGAATGAAGACTCTTCTTGACCGGTGGGGGGATGATCCCGATTCGATGGCCAAAGCCGGTGTTCTGCACGCATCCGAGCAAATCCTCGATCTGGTCAGTAACGGATTCGGCGGGATCCATATCTACACAATGAACAAACCTCAGATCGCCTCGGCGATCCGGGGGAACATCGGGTTTCTTCTGGGGGACTAATACCCGACGACTGGCCGGAGTACGTATTCAACCGGATTTGAGAACGCAACCGGACAGAATCAGATCTGTTCGGTCAGAAGTTTCGTGACCGGCATCTTCGGCGAATGAATCACATCACCGATCCGACCGGTTTCAACGATCTTTCCGGAATCCATAACCGCGACACGATCGCAAATTGCGCGGATGACTCGCAGATCATGAGTGATCAGCAGAAAAGCGACGCCGCTTCTTCGGTTGATATCATGGAGAAGCTGGAGAATCTGAGATTGAACCGTAACATCAAGTGAGGAAACCGGCTCGTCGGCGATGATGAGTGACGGGGAAAGCATCAGGCTGATTGCCAGAGCGACTCGCTGACGCTGTCCGCCGGACAATTGATGCGGATACGAATCAATATATCGCTTCGGAAGACCGACTTGAGCCATCATCGTCAAAACGCGCTCGCGACGATCCTTTTGGGGGTGAAGATGATTCACACGCAAAGGCTCTTCCAGAAGCCATCCGACAGTCTTATAGGGGTTCAGCGAGTTATACGGATCCTGAAAAACGAGACCGACCGGCGACTTGCGAATACGTTTCTTGAGGGAGAAGTCTGCTACTAACTCCTCATTCTCGTAAATTCTTCCGGTGCTTCCGGGTAAAAGTCCGGTCATGACACGTGCTAGCGTGGTCTTGCCGCATCCGCTGGAACCGATCAGACCGAGAATTTCGCCCGGAAGGATACGTAGAGATACCTGATCCAGCACCTGTGCTTCGTTTGTGGCGCCTCGAAAAGCGGTGGTTGTGTACCCTGCGCTTAACGCCTCGATCCGATAAAGCGGAACCGCGCCGGCCGGAGGAGCGGGTCGGGCGACCTCAGCACCTCGGATATCCAGCCGCGCTCCGCGCAACAACGCCGCAGTATGAGGGTGTCCCGGAGAGTGAAGGACTTCATATGTCGCATCACACTCGACGATTCTTCGGTTATGGAGAACTGCCAGACGATCACACATCTTTTCCATGATTTTGAGGTCGTGGGATATGAACAAAACCGAAAGGCTGAAACTCTGGCTGATGCGGCGCAGCTGGTCGAGAATCTGAGTTTGGGTCACAGTATCGAGCGCAGTGGTCGGCTCGTCGGCGATCAGAAGCGACGGTTTGAGAAGAAGAGCCCCGGCGATCAGCGCGCGCTGTCGTTGTCCGCCGGAAAGTTGATGCGGGAATGCCCGGTATATGCGCCCCGGATCATGGAAGCCGACATGAGCGAGCATCTCCAGAATTCGGGTCTTACGCATTCCCCGTGTTTCCTTCGGAGTCGAGGCGTCCGGGTGTGCCGTGATGACTTCTTCAAGGTGTTTTCCCACGGAAATCAGGGGGTTAAGCGAGGATAAAGGCTCCTGAAAGATCATGCCGATTTCTCTGCCGAGCAGATCGCGGCGCGCTTTTGGTGAAAGTGACAGGAGGTTTTGACCGCGGAAAATAATCTCTCCGGCAGTGATCTTCGCCGTTTCCGGAAGAAGCCCCGCGATTGCCAGAGACAGGATTGTTTTACCGGATCCGGATTCGCCGACGATCCCGAAAACCTCTCCGTCCCGGATATCAAAGGATAAACGGGACAGGATGGAATTCTCCTTGCGGGTTACGGGATCCGAAAAGCTGAGTGACAGATTTCTGATTGACAGGAGCGGCGTGGGTTCGTATGCCATATCAAACTCCTCCCGTCTTGAATTTCATGCGGACACCCTCGCTCAGGAAATACATGCCGAGCACATAGAAGAGCAGGTATATCGAGGGGAAAATGATAATCCATGGAGCGTAAACGAGATAACTTTGACCTTCCATCAGCATGTTTCCCAAACTGGGCTGCGGGATCTGAACGCCCTGACCGAGATAACTGAGTCCCGCTTCCGCCATAGCCATATTGGCGATGCCGACCACGATAGCCGGAGCCAATTGCGGAACAAGACCCGGAAAAAGATGCACGAACAGAATCCGAGGAGGCTTAACTCCGATCAATCGAGCCAAAAGAATATATTCGCGATCCTTAAGTTGTCGGATACCGGTTCGGAAAATCCGTGCGTAACTCGGAGCGAAAACGATTCCCAACCCGAAAATCAATCCGGGCAGTCCTTTCCCGATTACGGCGACGAATACCAAGGCCAGCAGAATTCCCGGAAACGCCATGATCGAATCGGATATTAACATGAGGAAATGGTCCGGAGCTCCGCCGAAATAACCTGCCGCCGACCCGAGCAACATACCGAGCAGTAAAGCAATCAAGATGCCCAGAAGCGATATGATAACGGTCGGGCGGGAACCAAGAATGACCCGGCTCAGGACGTCGCGACCTTCATGATCACATCCGAAAAGATGATCCGCACTCGGTGCCGCAAGTTTGGTCATGCTGTTGGTAGCCATCGGATCGTCGGGCAGGTAGATAATCGAAATCAGCGCGCAGAAAAGAACGATCCCGACAAAGACTCCGCCGAGTATCAGAAAAATGCTGTGATTACGAAAACGAATAATTCTTTGCATGGCACACCTTTCTATTTCAGGCGAATTCGCGGATCTACCAGACTGTGAAGGATATCGGCGACAAAATACACGATGACGGTCATCACGGCAAGATAGAGGACGATGCCCGCCGTCAGCGGATAATCGCGGTTCTCGATCCCGAAAATCAAAAGACGGCTGATTCCCGGGATATTGAATACCATTTCGACGACCAGAACGCCGCCGAGGATTTCCGAAGCAACAATCGACAGAACCGTGATGATCGGAACCAGGGAGTTCGGAAGAATATGACGGATCATGACCATCATATTGGATAGCCCGTGACTTTTAGCGGTTCGCACATAGTCCTTCGAGCGCTCCGCAATGATCGAAGTGCGGATAAATTTCTGAAAAACGGCGATCTTCGGAATCGCGACGGCGATGGACGGGAAGAAAAGTGAGGCAATGAAGCCGGATATGCTGTCGGTGTAAGACACATATTCGCCGGCGATAAAAAGTTTGAAGGTCAGACCGAGCAAGAGTGTGATCACAAGTGCCAGAACGATTGGCGGGAATGCCAGGAAAAAGTGTCCGATAACCGATATCAGTTGATCCGCGAATTTGCCCGGCTTTCTTGCGGCAGCGATCCCGAGCGGGAATGCTGCGATTATGGTCATGAAAATCGACATCGCGGCAATCGTAAGCGTTACGGGAATCTTTTGCGCAACCAAGTCGGTAACCGGCTGACGAAAGATGAGCGACTCCCCGAGGTCCCCGCGCAATGTACCGGTCAGCCAATCGGAGAAGGTCTGAAGCATGGAGCGATTGAGCCCGAGTTCCTCTCGAAGAGCCTCAACCTGAGCCTCGGTGGCCTCCGGCCCCAAAATGACTCGTGCCGGATCGCCGGGGATGATATAAAAAGCCGCAAACGTAATCAGAGACACCACGAAAAGTGTGCCGATGAGCTGAAGGATTCTTCTTAAGAAATAATTCATACTCTTTTTCCGATCGCGCTACGCGCTTTGATCTCCTTAATTATAATGAACCGTCGACATATCCTGAACGTAGATTGGATATACCACGTAGCCGCTCAAATCTTTTGAAACGGCGACGATATTCCTGGGATCCTCAAAATAGACCGACGCGCTGTCCTCCGCCAGAATCTCCTGAAGACGGTGGTACAGCAAAATGCGTTCGTCTTCATCCGGTTCTCCCCGTATCTGATCGAAAACCGCATCAAATTCAGGATTGGAATAGTTGATGAAATTGTTCCCGGCATCGGAAACATATCGTGAGAGAACATCCCTCGGCGAAAAATCAGAGGTCAGTGCGATCACCGTTGTTTCAAAGTCGCGGGCGGCATAAACACTGCTTAGCCAAGTTGCCCAGTCTACCGTCAGCACGGAGAGATGGATGCCAACGCGACTGAATTGATCGACAAGGATGGTCGCCGCGTTTATATGATGCCGATAGTTGGAAGGCACAACGAGCGTCGCGCGAAACCCGTCCGGATAACCGGCCTCGGTCAAAAGCTCGACGGCCCTTTCCGGGTCATACGGGAAAGCATTGTTCAGCGATTCATTGTAATAGGCGCCCATCGCGGGGGAAAGTCCCGAATAAATCGGCGTTCCCGCTCCGTCCATCAGGATTTGGATCAGCTCCGTCCGATCGATCGCGCGATTCATTGCTTCGCGCACCTTCGGATTATCGAACGGCGCAACATCGTTGTTGAGGGCGAGAAGGTGGATCATGTTGGACTCGCCAGAAAGGATTTGATAATCGGACTCGATCCGGGAAGCCTTTTCGGAGTCCAGATAAGGGAAAATATCAATGCTTCCGGAGCGAAGCTGAAGGAATGCGGTGTTCATATCCGGGGTGATTTTGAAAGTGACTCTGTCCAGATAAGGAAGGCCGCTCTGCCAATAGTTGTTATTGCGAACCAGAATGACCGATTCGCAAACACGATATTCCTGAAACTTGAAAGGCCCCGTGCCGATCGGAGTCTCGTTGATATCCGCTACGGATCGGGGGATGATCGCGACGGCCAGGAAGGGCAGCAGCTCGGCGTCCGGGGATTCAAGAACGATGCGTATGCTGTTTGCGGATGTAGCTTCCACGGAAAGGATTCCCGACAGATCATCGCGTAAGGGGACTCCGGTTTCAAGGCCGGCGGCTCGCGAAATCGAATAGACGACATCTTCCGCCGTCATCGGCTCTCCGTTATGGAACACAACGCCGGTTCTCAGCGTGAATGTGTAGATCGTCGCATCGTCGGAAATCACATAGTCGGTCGCAAGGGCGGGGGCGAACTCACCGGACGGCAGGCATTTAACAAGTCCTTCGAAAATATTGAAAAGAATTTCCTCGTCTCCGGCCGCAACCGAAGTATGCGGATCGAAAATGCCCGGCTCCTGAGTAATGCCGACAACGACCTCCCCGCCGTAAGTACCGCCGCCTTCGGGAGCTCTGGATTTCGCGCGAAAAGGGTTGGCGCAAGAACATAAAGACAGCGCGATAATGCACAAAGCAACCAGGGCTGTCCCGACGCGATTCCTCCGCCTTACTTTTACGACTTCCGTTTCGGCTTTGAAACGTGACATGCGCGATCCTTTCTGCCGGCGGATGCTCATTTAATGTTAACATTTCAATTATACGCCTGACACGGCGCCCGGACAAATGATTTTGCGCAATCCGGAGGGCATTAATGAGCGAAAAGACTCAATTCCTTTACAATGCGTTTCCCGAAACGTATGGATGCGAAGGGTGACGGAATGGTAGAATCAAAGGAGAAGCGAAATGGGCGGAGACTCTCGGTTTTCGCTCATTGACGGGAGGATGACAAGATGCGGAGTTCACGCAGGCGGCACATTATTTTTCGAGAGGCAGCGATCGTGATCGTTCTTGCCGTGCTGTCGTCCTGCTCCGGTCCGGTCGAACCCGAGGGAACATCTCAGCCGGAACCTTCTCATACTCTCAGCCCCGCGGACTATTTGGGAGAATTTGATGCAGAGATGGCCGATCGGCTTCTTGCCGTGACGAACGAGCTGAGAGAGGAAAACGGACTTCAGCCGTTAGGTACCGACGATGCGTTGGATGAATGGGCAAAAATCCGGGCGGCGGAATTGATTTTCTCGTTCAGTCACGATCGTGTCGACGGATCGGATATGATTACCGCATACCGGGGACCGCCCTATGTCGGATATTCGTCGGCAATCGCGGTCGGGTATCGGTCGGTCGAGCCGATGCTGGATGCCTGGATGTCGCTGGAACACCAGAAAGTCAATCTGCTAAGCCCATACTTTACTCTTGCGGGTACCGCCTGCCTGTGGCATAACGGGACATATTACTGCGTGTTGGTTTTCATGCTTCGTTCATGAGCCTGCGATTTATTTATCGGCGGAGAAACGCGGCCCGAAGATTTGAAAAAGGCCGGGAGTTTTCGAAAACAGAGACGTTTGCGGAGGGACGATATGACGAATCGTGATTTGAATCAGGAAACCGGAAAAGGTTTAAATTGCGGAACGGATAATCCGGATCCGTCGCGACAGAAGATTTTCGCGCTCGTCAACATTCTCCTCAGCATCTTGTTTTGCTGTGTCGTCGTCGGTATTTTTCCGCTTGCTTTCTCGATCCTGGCGATGTTGTTCGCGTCGGAAACGCAAAAAGCGGGAAATCGGGACGAGGCAAACCGGCGGCTCTCGGCGGCGGTTATGCTTAATGTAATCGCTGTGGTCACCATGGCAATTCTCTTGATTCTGATCGCTGTTCTTGTCGTTCGGTTTGAAGCGGAAGGCGGTTTGGAGAGGTTCATCCGTGAACGCTTGCCCGGAGTGTTTCGGTAAACGGAGGAATTGTGCTTTTCAAGCATTATTCGGGCGATTCCTTTGTCAAGAGACCTTGACGCGAGTGCGACGAATGAATATGCTGATAGGAGTCTTACCAATCACATATGCGGACTGTAATTAGGAGGAATCAACATGACTAAATGTGTAAATTGCGGCACCGAAGCCGAGAATGCCAGTTATTGTCCCGAGTGCGGATCAATGATCATCCGTGAATCAATCGCTCCCGCGGGTTCCGCGAGCGGCGAACCGTCCATGTCGGATAATCCCGTCACGGGTTCTGCCCCCGGGCAGGCTCCGGTCTATTCGTCGGATCCTCCGCAATATACCCCCGCAGAGCCGCTCGGCGGATACTCCGGCGGGGATAGCGCATCTTCTTATTCCGGCGGGGCTCCGGCTCAGTACGCTCCGATGAATTCATATCCGCCGCCGCCGGCCGGAGCGTATGTGAATCGTCCCAGCGGAAGCGGACAGATGGTTTTCGCGGTTATTAACATCATTCTCGGAACCGTATTTTGTTGTTGTGCTCTCGGTTCCGGCATTCCGACTTTGGTTCTCGGTATCATTGCGGCGGTGACCGCTTCGGGAGCAAACAAAGCAATGACCGCCGAGGAAGCGAAATCCAAACTGAAGGTCGCCATGATCCTGAATATCATCGCGGTCGCTCTTATTCTGCTTGTCATCGTCTTCTTCTCCGTGTCTTCTCTCTTCTCCGAGAATTATCTGGCTCAGCTGTCATCCATGATCGAGGAGAGCTACGGGCAAATGTACGGATAAGTCACAGCTCAGTTGCGGTCATGTACTGCGGGGACTGTGAATAGGCCGGATTGTTCATGGTATGTTTTCTTGTTTAATCGCGGGAGCGGGTGCCTTCCGGTGGATATCGTTGTATAATTGTACATACTAATTCTTTTGTATCAGAACCTTCGAACCAATCATGATTTGACACACGGGTTCTTCCGAAATAAACAAATAAGGGGTGGCAGCGATGAAAAAATGTCCGGTATGCGGTGTAATGATGGGTGACAACGTAGCCCGTTGTTTTATGTGCAAATATGACTTTCAGAAAGCTGCTCGCGAAGGTGAAGAAACCGCGAAGAAGGAAGCGAAAGACTATATCACCAAGGTTGAGGAAGATAAAAGAAGCCAGGTTGAGGATAAGAAGGCCGACGAAGAAAAATTCATCAATGAGCTCAAGGAACGTTATCAGAAAGAGATCGATAACCTGACTCAGCAATACGAAGAAGAGAAGGTCAGAATCGAGTCCGACTATGTCAATCTGAAGAAGAAAGCCCTGGAAGAGAAATCAAAACTCGACAAGGAGCTTGAGACCGTCCGCAAGCAAATTGATGATGAGAAGGGTAAGGTCAGCGGAGCCGAGACCGAGGCTCAGAAAATTCTTGAGGAAGCCCGCAAGCAAGGTGAAGCGGAGAAAGCGAGTCTTCTGAGGGAAGCGGAAGTTCAGACAGAGAAACTGGCCATCCAGGTACAGAAAGAATATAAGGAAGCGATGGCCCGGAAACAGCAGATGCTGGAAGAGGCGAAACAGGCCGAAGAAGAAACGCTGAAGATCCGCGAGTTAGCGAAAGAGGCGGAACTTCAGAAAGAAGAAGCCGCCAAGGAGTACGAAGAGATTAAAAATCAGATCGACTCCTTGACCGGCAAACTCGATCAGGACAAACAGGATGCGGTCAAGAAGGCGCGCGAGGAAGCGGCGGAGGCCAAGAAAGAGGCGCTGACACTTGAGGATCAGAAAATCCAGGAAGCCGAAGCGCGGTATAACGAAATCGTTGAGCAAACGGAGGCTATCGCGAGACAGATCGAAGCGACCCAACAGCAAGCCGAGAAGGAATTGGGTCTTTATATCGAAGAGGCCAAGAAGGCGATTGCAGAGACGGATCGTGCCGCCGAAGAAAGAACCCGGCTATTTGAAGAATCTGAAAACCTAAAGGAAGAGCTTGCAGCGCTTCAGAAGGAAATCGGCGAGAATAGAAAGAGTAAAGAACAACTGGAACTCGAGGCCGACGAGATTTTGGCATCCGCCAAGGAGGCCAAAGCAAAGGCGGATCAGGAAGCGGAGCTCATAATAGAGTCCGCGAGGGAAAAGGTTTCCGAGGCGGAGAAAGAGGCCGAAGGCATCATTCTTTCCGCCAAGGAAGTGGTGGCCGAGGCGCAGAAAGAAGCGGAAGCGATCATCGCTTCCGGGAATGATCGTGTGACCGAGGCGCAACAGGAAGCGGAAGGAATTATCGCCTCCGCCGAAGAAAAGGTAGTCGAAGCACAACAGGAAGCCGAGGCGATTATCGCTGCCGCCGAAGAAAAGGCGAACGAGGCAAGACTGGAGAGCGAATCGATCATTAACGAAGCGAACGAACGCGCTTCCGTGATCCGCAATGAAGCGGAGGAAGTCCTTGCTTCCGCGAATCAAATCAAGGAGCAAGCCGAAAGGGAGAGCGAAGAAATCGCCGCGTCGGCCAACGAGTTGAAGGACAATACTGAAAAAGAAGCGCAGGAATTGTTGCGTGAGGCGCAAGAGAATAAGGTCGCGCTGGAGAAAGAAGTCGACGACCTGAACGCGGAGTTCGCCAAAATGCGAATGGCCGCTGAAGAAGAGACTGCCCAGATCTCCGCTGAGCTTGAGCAAGCAAAGGCAATCATCGAGGAGTCTAAGACCGCGATGAAGGATGCGGAGGTCGAAGCGGAAATCTTTATTTTCGAGGCGGAGAAGCGGGCGATTGCTTTGAAGGAAGCTGCGTTAAGCGACAGCGAGCGCGGCCGGATGCAAAGGATCATCGAAGAGAAGGAGCAATTGATCGAAGAAATGAGTAAAGCGAAAGAAGAAGCCGAGAAGAGAATCGAGGAATTGCAGCAACAAATTCAGACGGCGCAGACCGCCATTGATGAACTTCGTATCCGCACCGAGGCGTTGGCGGTCTCCGGCGGAGGATCCGTAACGGCGAGTCCAATGGATTACGAGATCGAAGTCATTGCCCATAACGAGAAGGGCGAGGTGGACGCCGTCCTGATTGCCAAGACTCTTTCCAAGAGATCTTCGGAAGGCTGGCATTTGCATACCGTTATTAACGACGAAGGCGGAAGGGTCCTTGCGACGCTTGGCGGCTCGGAGAATATCTCGCTTTCCGGCGGTCCGTCGATCAAAGAGGATCGTACAATCTTGGTTTTCGAGCGAATTCGGACGTAAACGATTTGTCCGTCATATGGTTTTCGCGCAGAATCTTTGGGTTTCCGCCTGAATGAAAGCGGGCTGTCGGGTATAAGGGATATGAATCAATAAAAGACGCGGGGAACGTTTACCTGCGTCTTTTTTATTCGAAAAGCGGTGGACATTTCGGCAAAAAGCGGGGCCTTTTTCGAATAATTTTTGTGGATATTGTGAAACGCTCATAGTATAATGCCAATATTAGTTTATCCAAGGAGGACATATACATGATCAATTATCCGGCTGAAAAGATCCGCAATATTGCCTTGTTGGGTCACGGCGGATCGGGAAAAACAGCGCTTTCGGAAGCGATGTTGTTCTGTGCCAAGGCAATCGATCGTATGGGGCGATCCACGGACGGGAACACAACCATGGATTTTGATCCGGAAGAAATCAGGCGACAGATTTCAATCAATACGACGATCGCGGCGTGCGAGTGGAAAAACTCCAAGATGAATATCATCGACACGCCCGGCGATTTTGACTTTTTGGGTGAGACAATGGCGGGGATCCGCGTAGCGGACAGCGCCATTGTTGTTATGGCTTCCAAGGGCGGCGTCCAAGTCGGCGCGGAGAAGGCGGTCCGCCTTCTGAAGAAGCGGAGTGTTCCGTTTCTCTTTTTCGTGAACCGGATGGACGAACCGAATGCTGACTTTGAGCATATTGTTGAAGAACTCAGAGGCCAATACGGGATCTCCGTGATTCCTCTTTCGATCCCGATCATGAATCAAGACAAGATGGCGGGTATCGTAGACGTTATGAATAAGCGCGCTTTCTCGATCGATTTGAAGACCGGCTCATCCAAAGAGATGCCTTTCCCGGCGGAGTTTGAGGATCGCGTTGCAAAGATTCATGAGCAGATCAACGAGGTCGTCGCAGAAAGCGACGAGGAGTTGATGGAGAAATATTTTTCCGGCGAGCCCTTTACGGAAGATGAGTTCAGAAGGGGAATTCACGCCGGTTTCAAAGACGGAAGCCTGCATCCGGTTTATGCCGGATCCGCGCTCAATAACTGGGGCGTCGAGTTTCTGATGAACTGTATTTCTAAGGATACTCCGTCTGCCGGAATGAAGAAGACCATCGTCGCCTCTACTCCGGACGGAGCTTCGATTGAGATCGGCACCGGCGAGAAAGAGCCGATGTCCGCCTTCGTATTCAAGACCATCGCCGATCCGTTTGTCGGACGGATCAGCCTTTTTCGCGTATATTCCGGTGTCTTCAAAGGCAACACAATGGTATATAACGCCAACAAGGAGAAGGAGGAGAGAGTCGGCGGGTTGTTCTATATGGTCGGCAAGAAACAAATTCCCGCCGATCAGATCGGTGCCGGAGATATCGGCGCGATCGCGAAATTAGTGACAACGCAGACAAATGACACGCTTTGCGACAAGCAACGCCCCGTTATTCTTTCCAAGATCAGTTTCCCGACGCCTTGCCTGACGATGGGTATCGTTCCGAAGGTCAAAGGTGAGGAGGACAAGATCATGTCCGGCCTCAACAAGCTTTCCGACGAAGATCCGGTATTTACCGTGATCAATGACGCCGAGACCCGCCAGATGGTCATTTCCGGGTTGGGAGAGCAGGAAATCAACGTCTTGCGCAGTAAGCTCAAAAACAAGTTCAACGTTGACGCTGAGCTCGAATCCCCGAGAGTCCCGTACCGCGAGTCGATTCGCAAGAAGGTCAAGGTTCAGGGCAAGCACAAGAAGCAATCGGGCGGACACGGACAGTACGGAGATGTCTGGATTGAATTTGAACCGTTTGAGACGGACTCGATGGTTTTCGAAGAGAAAGTCTTCGGCGGATCCGTTCCGAAGAATTTCTTCCCGGCGGTTGAGAAGGGATTGATGGACTCCGTCGGTAAAGGAGTCTTGGCCGGATTCCCGGTGGTCAACCTGAAGGCGACGCTTGTGGACGGTTCGTATCATGATGTGGACTCATCGGAAATGGCGTTTAAAATCGCGGCCGGCCTGGCGTTCAGGAACGGCCTTCCGCAAGCGAGTCCCGTTCTTCTGGAGCCGATCAGTGCTGTGACCGTTCATATCCCCGAGGATAAGCAGGGAGATATTATGGGCGACATGAATAAGCGCCGCGGTCGCATCATGGGCATTGACGCGGACGAAGACGGATCCGTGATCTCCTGTGAGGTTCCGACGGCCGAGATGGCTTCCTATGCCACGGATTTGAAGTCCATGACTCAGGGGCGCGGTTGGTATACGATCAAGCACATTCGCTACGAGCAGGCTCCGTCCGAAGTTGCCGCGAAGGTAATCGAAGAGCGGAAGGCTTTCCTCGAAGAAGAGGAATAAAACATACCGGTTGTTTTCGAATCATCAATCAAAGGTCCGGCACTCCAAAGTGCCGGACCTTTTGAGTTTTGAAACACAATTGAGGCGATCGTAAAGTTTGGTGCTTAATAGTTTACCGCGAAAATCCTTGCCTCGCTGTCATTCGGGAAATACGCGACCTCTGTCAGATTCTCAAAAAAGAACTCGCCGTTCGCAATATGTTCCCCATGAGCGTCTATGTAACTGAGCAGTTCCAAATCGACGATCACGTAGTCGATGCCCTCGGATGCACACGTTTGACGAAACAATTCAACGTCTCCGGCACATCCGGTCAACAACCACTCGTATGTTTGAATACGGGCGTTGGTGTCGTGTCCCGCCGACCATGCGTAATAAGGCCAGCCGTAATATGCCATTCTTCCCGACAAGTAAAAATCGTGAATATACCAATCTCGTGTCAGGAAAACGGACCGCTCGGGCGTATTCTCATCGATCCACTGAACCATTTCCGAATTAAGGTTTAATCGAATCGAGTCCCTGTTTCTATTGTGCTGAACAAACCACTCGCTTAAACCGGTTCCCACCAGAGAGAACAAAAGGACGACCGCGACAAGAACACCGGCGAATCTTGTGAGAATACAGAGCCAACGGGAGGTCTGGATGAAACCATCCGGGGGTGCGGTCGGGGAATCGGTATTGGAGGAACGCATACGAACGGGAAGCAGGAAAAGGATTGCCAGCAAACCCGAAATAAAGACGTCGTAGAGTAAAATCGTCAATTGAATGAATTTGTGGTTGGCCAGAATATCGACGGACACCTGGCAACAAAACGCAAATACATACGGAGCCGTAAACGCAAGAAGCAGAAACGGGCGGTACTTGTTGCGCCCTCGGATAAACTCGTAGATCGTGAGCCCGATCAGAATCAACATTGGCAGTAAGACAGCCAGACCGCCTTGTTTCACTACGTATTCCGCAACCTTCGCCGGCTCCAGAACGGGGCCGCTTTCTTTCCATGTTTGCTCCACGATAAATCCCACGAAAAAACGGGGTGAAAAGACGTTGGAAACCTTCCCGGAAAGAAGTGAGGTTTGAAGAACCGAAGAACCGACCGCGAACAGAGCAACGACGGCATAAGATAAACGGTTCTCCGAGAAAAT
>JAAYIQ010000020.1 GCA_012523365.1 Clostridiaceae bacterium | reverse complement strand
GAACTGCCAGCCCGGAGACATTCTGGAGCATTCGGCGAACCAATAAAGGGCCGGCGACCGGCCTTCTTTGTCTAGATCAGCATGGAAATCCCGACAATGATCGATTGCCGCGGTCGTTTTCAAAATGTAAAAAATACGATACACTGATTGATATATATAACCGGGGAGATCATCATGCGAAAAGACTCGAAACTGCCGAAAGCTCTTTCCACGATCGTTATTATCGGATGCCTCCTTTTCTATGCATGGGAAACGTTTCTGACCGGTCTTTCTATAAGCGAGCCGGGTTGGCAAAAGTCCTTTCTTTACATCGTATTACTTCTGTTGCTGGTTCTGTTTATCACCCCGTGCAAGTGGTTGATCTTATCCTTGCTTTTCGTGATATATGAAATCGGCGTCCTGTTGGGCGGATGGGCCTCGGGTTATACCTTTTCGAGTTTTCAGTTCGGTCGTTACAGATTATTGAAGGTCAAAGGTCATCTGATATTAAAAAAATACCCGATGTCCCACTTCCCTCAATGCCTGATGAAGCCGCCCGAATCGGAACCGGAGAAATGCCCGTACCGATTGTATATATTGGGCGGAGAGATTTTGCTCTACTTCGTTTTCATCGCCGGATACGCCGTATTCATTTTGCTTCAGCGACACGTTTTCGCATATACATTCGCTTTTCTGCCCGCACTTTTCTCTTTGTTTTTGATATTCATGCTGACTTGGCCCTTTAAATCAGCCTCCTTTGTCTCCCCTGCCCATCTTGCGTTCTATGCTATTCCGAGAAATCCGTCACTGAGAAGCGCGCACCACTATGTGAGCCGAATATTGCCCGCACTGTTTGAATCGGACAGCATCAGCGAAATTCCCGTCTCTTTGCTCGAAAAGGTTCTCCGTCACGATTACAGCTTGCTCGATTACGGTCACGTAGCTCTCCTATATGAAATCAAGTCGATAATCCACGCATATCGGGGCGAGGACGATGAAGAAAAGCTCTGCTATGAAACGATGTACAACTCACCGGTCGCCGGATCCTCTGTCAAAACCACCGCGAAGATGGGCCTGCTGTTCTTGGAATTGATCGGCGAATGCAGGCACGAAGAGATCGAGAAATATTTCGATTCGTCTGTAACAACTTATTTCAAAAAGCACAAACGGAATCCTTCAACCAAACGTATACTCTACGCGTTCCGATTGCTGTACGAAAACAACCCGTCTGCCGCTCAAAAAGAATTCGATGACTTCAAGAAAATCATCGCCGTGTATCCGGATTTGATCGATGTGAACAGTGAATGGGACGCGATCCGAAAAATCCAGAGGCGAAAACTGTGGAAAGACAGCGGGAGAACGTATATCACAAGTTGACCGACGCCTTTTTTTCTGATATGATAACACCTGTTATGTAACTACTGTTATCGTATTTTTGTTTTACTGGCTTGCCCCTTATCCGTTATTGGCGGGGTTCATTTTTCCGAATATGATAACGCCTGTTACGTAACGACCGTCACGATATTTTTTTGAAAGAGGAGGAGCTTATGCCGAAGGAACCTACATACAATCGAGTCGATATTCTCAACGCCGCGTATGAAATATTCCGGATGGAAGGTTTGAATGCGCTTTCAGCCCGGAAGATCGGAGCGATGGTCGGAGCCTCGACCGCTCCGGTGTACACGTGTTTTTCGAGCATTGACGAGATCAAGGAGGCGTTGATGGTTAAGGCTTTCGAGCACTTGCTCCGCTACACAGAAGAGAGTTACACCGAGGATATTTTCCTGAATATCGGTATCGGTATGCTGGAGTTCGCCAAGGACTACCCGATCGTTTACCGTACGATTTTTCTGGAGGATGAACGGGGCCGGGACATGTTCCGTCGTTTTTCTGAGGCAAGCAATATTCAGATGCGCAAGGAACCGAGTCTTCGGGTGTTCAGCGACGCGGAGATCGAGTTGATCCTCAATCAGTTGACCGTTTATACGCACGGGCTCGCCGCGATGATCTGCGCCGGTATTATCGAGAATCCCTCGACCGAGAGTCTCTGCGCCCGACTGTCGGACACGGGCAGCCGGATCATCGGCGCGACCGCATTCATGTCCGGTAAGTGGCCGGAGTACTGTAAGTATTTTGAAGATTTGAAGGGAGAGCATCATGAGCACCATCACCATCCTGAACGGGATCCCCGATAATTCCTTTGCCGAATTTGAGTCCGGCATGGAACGGGCGGCAAACGCCGGGGATTCCGATCGCGAAATCAATATTATCCGCCTGCGCGATCTGGACATCCGCTACTGTACCGGCTGTTGGGACTGTTGGGTAAAGACCCCGGGCCTTTGCGCTCAACGGGATGACATGGAGATCGTCTACCGGACCGTCATGCGTTCGGATCTGATCGTCTTCCTCTCCCCGTTAACGCTCGGTTTCGTCAGTGCGCTCACCAAGAAAACCTGCGACCGGATGATCCCCCTGGTCCACCCGTATATCGTCGTGTACCGCGGCGAATTCCATCATAAGAGTCGCTATGAGAAATACCCGAAGATGGGCTTGATGCTGATCGATCCGAAACGAAACGAAGTTGATTTTCAAAACACCCGCGATATCTTTTCGCGGCTATCGATCAACCTGAAGACGGATCTGGAGCTGGCTTTATCGCTTCAGGGTTCCGAAAAGGAGGCATACGATGCAATTTCTTCTTTGTAACGGCTCTCCGAGAGGAAAAACCGGAAATTCCGAACGCATCATCGACGGACTCGCCGAAGGTCTTAATGCACACGAGAACATTCTCATCGAGAAGGTCCTTCTCAACCGGACAAATGAGCATTCGGAGGCGGCCGCCCGTTTGGCCGGAGCCGACTGCGCCATCATCGTTTTCCCCCTTTACACCGACGCGATGCCGGGGATGGTGATGGCGTTTTTCGAGGAGCTTACGCCGCATATCGGGTCGTTATCCAATCTCAGTTTGGGCTTTATCGTCCAGTCCGGCTTCCCGGAAAAAATCCAGTCCCTCGCCGTCGAAAAGTACCTGGAGCGGCTGACCGAACTTCTCGGTGCGCGTTATTCGGGTACAGCGATTTTCGGCGGCGGTATGGGTATGCGGAAAAAGCGCATGGAGATTATTCGCGAACTCGGAGCCTCATTTGTTCCGGGCCTTGCCTTTGACCCGGTGCTGTTGGAGCGAACGACCGGCTTCGTCCGGCTGAGTCCGGTCGGAAGCAAGGTGATGGGAGTCGTCGCTTCAACCGCTCTCCTTCAGACTCCGTGGATCCGTTCGCTCAAAGCCAACGGCGCCTACGGGAGACGCGACGCGCGTCCGTACGAACCTCAACCACCTCACCTATAAAGTTTCTGCGCCGTCATCCCGCTTCTTACCTATATCGCGCGGGCTGATGTCAAAAGAAATGTAAAATGTAGTCAAGGATTCTTGTCATGCGCGAGCCGCCTTTGTATATTTATTGCATCATGTGTTGCATTATCAAATGCCGATGGTCGTAATACGCGGTCGGCAAATCAAGAGGGGGATCAAGTATGAATCAGATGAAAAGGACAAGAAAGCTCTTTGCGCTTCTGTTGGCCGCGGTCATGGTGTTCGGCATTTTTGTCACAGGGTGTAACAAGAGTGACGACGGCGCGGCACTCGAAGCCGCACTGAAGGAGAAAGAGGAGCTTACTGCCGAGATCTCGAGTCTTAAGAAACAATTGGAGGACGCGCAGAATGCAACTCCGCCGACAAG
>JAAYIQ010000155.1 GCA_012523365.1 Clostridiaceae bacterium | reverse complement strand
GGTGTGGATCGATGAAGTGCTGGACGGCCTCGGACTCGAAAAGGTGCATATCGCCGGGGTTTCACACGGAGGGTACATGGCGCAAGCCTATGCGATCGCCAGACCTCAACGCGTCGGAAAAGTCGTTTCCATGGCGTCCGGCGTGCTTGACCGGGACAGTGAAAAACCGATGAAAACGATGCTTAAAATATTCATGCCGGAGGCCTTGATCCCGACCCGGCGCAACGTGAGAAAACTATTAACGAAGCTATCGGGAAAGAACGTTGCGAAACTAATAGATCACCCCCTGCTCGTCGAGCATTTTACATGTCTGATGAGAGGGTTCAACAACATGGCGATGAGTTTTCATAAAATCACCAACTTCACCGATGAGCAGATCGATTATTTGCGGAGCAAAGTGCTTTATATGATCGGGGAGGCGGATCGCTTCTCGATACACGGAGGGAAGTCCGCCCTCATCAAGCATCAAATGAACGCTCGCTTCTTCGACGAAGTCGGACATGGGATCAACCATGAAATCGCGGATGAAATCAACGCGATACTTATCGGGCACTTCAGCGAGTAAGCTTTGCCCTTAGTCGTCAGCGGAAAGGAACAATATGAGTTCGGAGGTCTATTATTTTTCGGGGACCGGGAATTCTCTGGCGGTGGCAAAGAAGATCGCGGCGGCTACCGGCGGAACCATGATTTCCATTGCTTCGGTGGCGGAACAAGAGAGTATTCGGCCGAGGGCGGATCGGATCGGGATCGTTTTTCCTTGCTATCTGGCACAGCTGAACGGGATCCCTCCGGTCGTCCAAGAGTTTGTAAAAAAGCTCCGCGGGGCGGAGGACAAGTATATCTTTGCCGTGTGTACGTGCGGGGGATACGAAAGTGTCGATGCATTGCCGACGCTCAAAAGGCTTCGGCGGCTCCTTTCCCGGCAGGGGGCGGAACTGGCGGCTGAATTTTCGATTCGGCTTCCGATGAACAACCTCAAGTACTTCTTTTTTCAAACACACGATCACGACAAGATGTTCCGGCGAAGCGAGGTGAAGGCAGCGGATATAAGCCGGCGCGTCACGGCCGGGCGGCGCGAAAAATGCCGCCTTCCCAAAACGCTTTTCAATTATTTCATGATGCCGATGTATCTTCTGCTTCGGAATTTTTACGTGATGGATCTGAGGCAGAAAGCCAAGGAGCTAATAGATTCCGGGAAACGCTACGACGAGCTGATCCCGTTGACGGACCGGAGTATTTTCGCGAACGGGAAGTGTAACGGGTGTTCGATGTGCGTGAAGGTTTGCCCGGTTCATAATATCGTGCTCGAAAAGGGCCGCCCGGTCTTTCATAACCGCTGTGAAATGTGCATGGCTTGCGTGGAGTTTTGTCCTCAAAAAGCGATTCATCACTGGAATATCGAGCCCGGGGTCAAGTACCGCCACCCGGAAGTCACGGTTTCGGATATGCTCGAGAAGAGCGGAGCGCGGGAGGGCTGAGGGCAAGCAAGGGCTGTTTTATCCTTATATAAGTTAGTTATTTTGTAAGAGATCGATAAGCGTATTTTAATAAGCGTAAGTCAGAAAACCACGTAAGTTATTTTCGCGCACGCCGCTCTTCGAAAACGACAAAAATACCGCCTGAACAG
>JAAYIQ010000154.1 GCA_012523365.1 Clostridiaceae bacterium | reverse complement strand
CAATCGCCGATTCCTTGATGCTTGAAAGATCACTTCCATCCAGGCACACCTTGCCGCCCGTCGGCCTATCAAGCGACGCGACGATATTGAGAAGCGTCGTCTTGCCCGAGCCGGATTCGCCCATGATTGCGACGTACTCGCCCTGCTCGACGGTAAAATTGACATTCTTCAAGGCCTCGACCTTATGTCCGCCGAAACGTGTCGTATAGGTCTTTTTAAGACCGGTTACTTCCAAAATGCTCATGTCTGTCCTCCTAGTATTGACTGTCTCCACTTTAGCAAAACGGGGAAACGCTCCGCCAACGATTCGGCTTACATTTCCCCATTGCAAGATTACATTTTTGTAAGAGCGATCGTGTGATCCGGGACGGCGGTCCGGATGCGAACGTCTGGGTTCTCCCCGGAGCCGGCCGGAGTCGGCTTGTTTCTATTCAACTTCCGGGCGATTCTGGCTTAAGTCAATGCGTATGACCGTCCCATGGTCCGGCTCCGACTCCGCGCGGATGATATGGCCGAGATTTGTGCAGATCCTCCGGCACAGGTAGAGCCCGATGCCGCTCGCTTTCATATCGATCCGCCCGACTCTCCCGGTATATCCCTTCTCGAAAATCCGCGGCAAATCCTCCGGCGCGATGCCGATCCCGGTGTCGCGGATCAAGAGGAGGGGGCCGGATTCCGAATTCTTTGTTCCGGCGATTTTGGCTCCGTCGGAACCTTCGGTTCCCTCCGCCTCGATCGCAATGACCCCTCCCGCAGGCGTGTATTTCAATGCGTTGGAAAGCACCTGCTCGACCACGAAAAGCAGCCACTTTTCGTCGGTGGTGACCGTTTGACCGGTTGGATTGTATGCAAGACTGATTTTTCTCCGAATAAACTGACCGGCAAACTTTTTTAAAGCTTGCTTTATCACGTCATCAAGCGGAACCTGCCGAAAAACATAATCGGTCGAATTCGAGTCCAGCCTTAAGTAGCACAGGACCATCTCGACGTATTGCTCGATTCGGAACAGATCCTCGAGGAGGTGCCGGGCGGAATCGGAATCGTCGTTCTGGAGCTGGAGCCGCATCGATGCAATCGGGGTCTTGATCTGGTGCGCCCAGAGCGTATAGTACTCGATCATCTCCGAAAAGCGCTCTTCCGAGCGGTTTTCCCGACGGATCCGCTCGTCCCTCAGCATCCCGATGATCGCCTGATAATCCTCGTCGTCCATCGTTGCCGCTTCGGGAAAATCCCGAAGGAGCTCGGAGGAGAGCGCGAGCAGTTCACGAAGACGCATGTGCTTCTGATATGCTTTTCGAGCATCGAAAAGCAAAAGCGCAAGACCAATCAATGCACAGATAAAAGCCGGGTAAACGGCCGCTTCGACCGGCAGACGATAGAGAATAAAGGAGCCGCAGAAAATGGCGGAAAAAACGATAACCACCAGGATCGGCTTCGCCTTTTTCGACAAATAATCCGCAAAGAAACGCATGCGACCTCCGATCCTATTCAATGATATAGCCGAGTCCGACCTTCGTCGCGATAAAGTCCGGAAGTCCCGCCGCATCGAGCTTCTTTCTGAGTCGATTGACGTTGACCGACAGCGTGTTCTCGTCGACGAAGCTCTCGGTCGCCCAGAGACGCTCCATCAGAGCGTCCCGGCGGACAATCCTGCCTTTGTTCTCCATCAGTGCCAGCAGGATCCTATATTCGTTCTTGCTGAGCTCGATCCGCTCGTCGCCGACCGTCAGTGTATTGTCTCCGGTATTCAGGATCGCGCCCCGGTGCGAAAGGATCGGAAGCGCGCCGGTATAATCGTACGCGCGCCGCAGGAGCGCCTGAACCTTGGCCATCAGCACGCTCTGATCGAAAGGCTTCACGATAAAATCGTCCGCGCCCATGTTCATCGCCATCACGATATTCATATTGTCAGACGCCGAGGAGATAAAGATGATCGGGACCTTGGAGACCTTGCGAATCTTTTCGCACCAGTAATATCCGTTAAAAAATGGAAGCCCGATATCGATCAGAACCAGGTGCGGGTCGTACTCGGAAAACTCCTCCATCACCGCTCGAAAATCCTCTGCCGGACGCGCGAAAAGCCCCCACTTCCGGGCCTGCTCCGCGATCGCCCGCGCGATCCCTCCGTCGTCCTCGATGATCAAAATTCGATGCATGGTGTCTCCCTGCCGGCTTGTCACGATGTTCTGAACAAACTAAGCGGAATTTCTCCGTTCACGCAGATTGGCTCGTCCGGAATATCAGTCGGTACTATTCTACATAAGGCAGCTGTAGAAATCGATTCAGTTT
>JAAYIQ010000153.1 GCA_012523365.1 Clostridiaceae bacterium | reverse complement strand
GACAGAAATCCGTCAATCGTACCATTTTGCGTGCAATAGAATGTGATGCTAATGCATACAAGCAGCAAAGTCATCGGCCGGGCACTCGCTTCGTGTACGCACTTCGAGTATTTAAGAATTCCGGATCATGGCCCGATTGGCCGCGGGAAAACGGCAACGGAGTGATCACGGACCGGTTTCCTGTTCACTTTTCACGGAATTAGGTGAAGAGCCCCGTAAGTCCGGTGCTTGAAAAATAGTACGTAATCCACTAGTATCATTCTATAGCCATCGGTGCCTCATTTTGAGGAGAATAGGGAACGCGGTGCAAGACCGCGGCAGCCCCCGCTACTGTAAGTGGGACGAAGCTCGATACAAAGCCATCGGAGAGTCGGATCGAACCGGCCGACCGAGAAGGTGGGATGCTTCGAAGGATCACGAGCCAGGAGACCTGCCGATGAGTATGTTTTTGCTTTTCCCGCGGAGGGCGGGACGGGCGAGAAGGAGTATCCCTTGAAGAAGATCCGAATCCTTTCTCTGGCTTGCGCAGCCGTTTTGTTGCTGTGCCTTTGTTCCTGCGCGCCCGATGCGCGGGCGACTCAGATGACGAGCGTTTCGTCTGCCACAACCGTTCTTATAACCGACCGGGAGACCGGGGCCGAATCTGTGCAGGAGACGACTCTGCCGGCGACGGATACCGTGTATCCTCTTTCCCTGGTCGACTCCTACGGTAATCAGACGGTCATCCCTTCCGAGCCGATGCGGATTGTCTCTTGCGCGCCGAATATCACCGAACTGCTTTTCAAGCTGGAGGCCGGTGCCAAGATTGTCGGACGGACAGATTACTGTAATTATCCTGCCGAAGTATCGGAAATTCCCTCGGTCGGATCGATTGATGTGCCCAGCATTGAGGCGATCGTCGCTCTTGAGCCGGATCTGATCATCGCTTCGTCGATTTTCACCGAAAGCTCATACAATGCGCTGACCGAACTCGGATATACCGTTGTTGTTTATCATGAGGAATATGATTTGAACGGGGTCGGCAAAATGATAAGATCCGTCGGAGAAATCGTCAATCGTATAGATCAAGGAAATGCGGCGATCGGGGAGATGGACGCGCTGATCGAAGAAGCGGTATCGCGAACGATCGGCAAAGATCGCCCGACGGTTTATTACGCAGTATCCTTCGGTGAGTACGGCGATTACACCGCCGGAGGGGATACCTACATCCATCAACTGATCGATAAGGCGGGAGGCGATAATATTGCCGCCGATGTCACCGGTTGGTCTTTTTCGATCGAAAGATTGATTGAAACCGACCCGGATGTCATTCTCGTCAATCAATATATGCTCGAGGATTTTTTCTCCACCGAACTTTACAGCGGCTTAAGCGCCGTCCGAAACGGGCGCGTATACGGGATCGATTCCGATCTTTTGGAACGTCAGGGCTACCGGAATGCGGAAGGAATAGAGCGGTTGGTATCGTTTTTTTACCCGGAGCAGACCAAATCGGAGGGATAATCCTTGAAACGCAAAATCGCCGTTCCGTTTATTTATTTTGCGCTCACGGTTTGCATTCTGGCGCTGATTGTCGGAGCATCCTCGGTCGGGGCGGCGGGCATCGGCGTATTCCGAAGCCTTCGGATTTTATTTTCTCGCCTGCCGCTTTTAGGGAATCTTGCGGATCAATCAGACTTTCGACCTTCCGACCTCACAATCGTCCTTATGATCCGCTTGCCTCGTATACTTCTGGCGGGCTTTGCGGGGTGCGGACTTTCTATGTCCGGAGCGGTGCTTCAGGGGGTACTTCGTAACCCTCTGGCAGATCCGCAGGTGCTCGGTATCAGTTCCGGCGCGGCCTTCGGCGCGGCGATCGCGATTGCGTTCGGGTTCTCCGTGACCGCCTGGGGGATCGGAGGGATTGCGAGCTTCGCGCTGATCGGCGCGCTGCTTACCATTCTGGTCGTGTGGCGAATATCCTTTATCGGCGGGAAGGAGTCGGTAGTCGGAATTCTTCTCGCGGGGATATCGGTCAGTTCACTTCTGACCTCCGCGATTACGCTGATTATGGTTATGCGTCGCGAGCAACTCGAAAAGGTGTACATGTGGATGCTCGGCAGTTTTTCGTCCGCCACCTACCCGAAAACTGTTTTTCTCGGGGTGATCACCCTGGTGTCACTGCTCTTTATCTTGCCCTCTTGCTTCTCGCTGGACGTTCTCGCAACCGGGGACGACTCCGCCGAAAGTCTCGGGATTGATGCCCGGCGACTCCGAAGAAGGATGATCGTTTTGTCGTCCCTGTGTGTCGCCGCCTGTGTTAGCGTCAGCGGAATCATCGGCTTTGTCGGCCTGATCGTCCCGCACATTGTACGTCTCATGGCGGGGTCGCGCAATCGGCGCCTGATCCCGATGTCCTGTCTGGCCGGAGCGATATTCATGATCCTGTGCGATACGGTTGCGCGGACGCTGGCCGCTCCCGCCGAGATACCGGTCGGCGCGATCACCGCCGTGATCGGCGCACCTTTCTTTCTTTTCCTGCTCGCAAGAACACGCGGAGGGGGGGTGCGAGTATGAGCGGAAGAGACGATTTTTTGAAGCCTCCGCGGCAGATCACGGTCGAAAAACTGACATGGCGGCCCGACTCCGCGTGCGGACCGGTCCTGGATCACCTTGATTGCATTCTGGAAGAGGGGTGTTTTTACGGCATCATCGGACCGAACGGCTCCGGGAAGACCTCACTGATCCGACACCTGCTCCGGCTGATTCGCGTCGAAGAGGGTGAAGTCAGGATCGACGGGATCAATATCTCGCGTTTTCGCAGAAAGGAACTGGCGCGACTCCTGTCCTATGTTCCGCAGAAGATCGAAACCGGCATCCGGTTTACGGTCGAAGAGACTGTTATGATGGGCCGAAATCCTCATATCCGGACCTTCGGATACCCGGACCGCAAGGACCGCGAAGAGGTGATCGCCGCGATGAAGTCGACCGGGATCGGGGATATGGCCGCAAAGTCGATGTCGGTCTTGAGCGGAGGCGAAACTCAGCGCGTACTTCTGGCTCGTTCGGTCGCGCAGGGATGCCCGTGGCTCTTTCTGGACGAGCCGGTTTCAAATCTGGATATATACCATCAGTTCATGATGATGGATATGCTTCGCGATCTGAATCGGAGGGAAGGAAAGACGATCGTTTGCGTTCTTCACGATATCAATTTGGCTTCAATGTACTGTGATCGGATCCTTGTGATCGAAAAGGGCCAAGTCGCGGCGATGGGAGAGACTTCCGATGTTCTGACCCCAAGTCTGCTGGAGGGCGTTTACGGCGTTTCGTTTCGCGTCGCGGAGGCTTCCGGCGAAGGGACAAGGATGCTTGTTCCGATTCCGGGAAGCGCGCGATACAGGGGCGAAGAGCACCGCGGCGAATCTCTGTGCGGCGATCCGAAAAAAGCATGAAAATTTCAAATATTAAACGGATGTGTTTGGTCTGTCTTTCCGAATGTGATAGAATAAAGTTGTGGAGATGTCGATATCGTGTTATTTCCGATCAACGCACCAAACCGGGGACCATCGGAGGGCGATGAAGGGGATCGGGTGACACTGAATATGACCCGACAGACGCAACGGAGGAGCACATGAACGTAAAAATCGTATACTTTTCGAAGACCGGACATTCCAAGAAAATTGCGGAGGCGGTCGGAGAAGCTTTGTCGGTCGATGTCTTGAATATCGAGGATAAGCCAAGTTTGTTCGCCGTGGATCTCTTGATTATCGTCGGCGGAATCTATAACGGATTGAGTGCTCCCGAGGTGCTTCAGTTCGGCGAGAAGTTGAAGCCGTCCATGACACAGCGGGCGGCGATCATCACGAGCAGTGCTTTTCGAAAAGACTCCCAGGACCGTTTGTCGCTGACGCTGAAGAGCAATTATATCGAAGTTATGGGCGAGTGCATCGTGCGCGGCTCTTTCGCGATCATCAGCATGGGCTCTCCCAACAGGAAGGACTTTGATGTTGCGATCCAATTTACCTCGGACATCATTGCCGACATCGAGAGGGCTTCCCCGAACGCTTCGGGTTCCGAAGCGTAAAGTTCGTGTTGTGAGAGCCGCGAGGCGGCTCCCAGAATAATATTCGTGTTCGGATTCATGTGACGCATAATCCGACCGGCGAGACGGGTTCACCGAAAGCGGAGGTCGAGAATATGCAAGTAATGGAAACGAAGACCTATTTCAAAGTCAGATCATTCGACAATTTGCGGGAGATGCTTCGGCAGAGTGTGGCTCTGTACGGGAATCTGCCCGCTTTTCGATATCGTGAAAAGCCGGACGGAGAAGTGTTTAAGAGGACATACCGCGAGGTCGGAGAGGATACGGACGCGCTGGGAACCGCGCTTCTGAAACTCGGACTGGCGGATGAAAAGGTCGCGATTATCGGGGAGAACAGTTACCGTTGGTCGATTTCGCATCTGGCGGTCATCAACGGCGTCGGTATTTCGGTGCCGCTGGATCGCCTTCTGAAGCCCGAAGAGATCCTGCCGCTTCTGGAGCGGGGTAAGGTGGCGGCCGTTATTTTCGATCAGAGTTTTATGGATACCATGATTACCGCTGCCGAGCGCTTTCCGGCGATCCGGGCCTTCATTTGCATGAATTGCTCCGATGATTTTAATGAGAGGGTTTCCGGGGATTCCCGTTGGTATCGATTTGACACGCTGATGGCGTCCGGACGCAAGAAAATCGGGGAAGGCGATACGGAATATTCCGCCCGACCGATCGACCCGGAACAGATCGCCTCGCTTCTCTTTACATCGGGGACCACAAGCATGTCCAAGGGTGTGCTCCTTCGGAACAGAAATATTACTATGGATATCGTAGCTCTGGCCGGCGTCGTGAAATTTCCCGTCGGTACGCGGATGTTGTCGATATTGCCCCTGCACCATACGTTCGAGAATACCTGCGGGCTCCTGTACGGCCTTTATATGGGCGCATGCATATGTATATGTGACGGATTACGCTATATTCAGAAGAATATGGAGGAATATCAGATCAACCTCCTGATCGGGGTTCCGGCGCTTTTCGAGAGTTTCTACCGGAAGGTTCAGGATAATATACGAAAGCAGAAAAAAGAAGAACTGATCCGTAAGATGATCAAACTGACGGGTGCTTTGCGAAAGGTGAAGATTGATCTTCGACGCAAGGTTTTCGGGAAGATTCATAAGGCTTTCGGCGGAAAGTTCCACATCGGGATTTGCGGCGCGGCGCCGATTGATCCCGAGATCATCCAGTTTTTCGACGATATCGGCGTGCATATTCTTCAGGGCTACGGATTGACCGAGACATCGCCCGTGGTTGCCGGATGCAACAGCAAAGTGTTTGTACCCGGCACGGTCGGACACCCGCTTTCGGGGATTACGATCGCGATCGACAATGAGACCGACGGAGCGGAAGGTGAGATCCTGGTCAAAGGACCTGTCGTGATGGCGGGATACTATGAAGACGACGAGGCAACCGCCGCGGCCATTGACGCGGACGGATGGTTTCATACCGGCGACGTCGGACGAGTGGATGAACACGGGTGTTTGACGATCACCGGGCGTCTGAAGTCCATGATCGTCCTGAAGAGCGGCAAGAAGGTATTCCCCGAGGAGATCGAGCAGTTGATCACGCGGTATCCGTTTATCAAGGAGTCGATGATTTTCGGGGATGTGGAGGCCAGAGGAGACGTGGTCATCAACGCGAAATTCGTCATCGATCCGCAGTATATGAAGCGAGAGGGGATCACCGAAGAAGAGTTGGTCCGCCGCTTGGAAGAGGTTGTTTCCGAGGTCAATATGGAGATCCCCGAATATAAGAGTATACGGAACTATGTATACAGCTTTAAGGACCTGATCAAGACGACGACCCTCAAGGTTAAGCGCAATAACGAGATCTCCGGCATTCAGGAGGCTTTGGATCGCGCGAAGGTCCATTTGCGCAAGATCACCGGAAAGAATATCGATCTTTTGGATTCGATGTTGGAGACACGCCCGCTCGAGGAAATCGGGGGTGACCGGAACGACGAATCACAGGAGAAATCCGAGGCGTCGGAGAACGGATCGCAGGCGTGACCGGATCTTTGTGGGATCGATAAAAATACCAGAGGTATAGCGCTTTTCGGTTGACGATGTGACCATATTGATGATATGATTCTTCCGTTGATCATTAAACGGCGCCATAGCCAAGGGGTAAGGCAGAGGTCTGCAAAACCTTCACCCCCGGTTCAAATCCGGGTGGCGCCTCCACTTCAAGACCGGAGTCCGCAGTAGCGGACCCGGTCTTTTCGTTCCGGCTTGCCATCGGATAAGCCAATAATAATTCGGCTTGTCCGTAGGTGGCGCCTCCATTCAAGACCGTCTACCGAAACCCGGCCGGCGGTCTTTTTACTTTCTATCACAATGTGTTATGATCCCGATGTCGGAGGTGTGCATCGTGGCCATAAGAATCGATATTCAACGCTTGTCTGTTACTTATCGGATCCGGCGGCTGACCTGTGATGATACGGAGGAGATCCTGGCCCTGTACCTCGGGAACCCAAGGGCAATCTTCAGAGTGAGTCCTTCTGGCACAAGAATCATTTCGTCCCGACCGGGATGGAGAGTGTGAGGGATTCGTACACGGCTGTGGTGATGGAAAGACCGCTTGAAGGCGGCACTTCGAGCAAGGGGCGCCGGAGCAACGCTTGAGCCCACGCATGGCTTTGTGTATAGTGGTAATGAACAAATAAAGGAGTGACTGTTATGGATATCCGTGCGCAAGCGCAGTTTCTTTTCGAGAAGTATAACGACGAAATGATTCGGGCCGAAGAGGCTTTTTTATCACGCGTTTCCCGCTCGAGGGATGTATACACCGACGAATTTGAACGGGAAATCGGTGCGTATACGGACAGTGAGTCCGACGCGTTCTTCGGGCGGCCGCTTGAAGGGCTGTCCGCCGGTACACCGGAGGCGTTTTTCGCGTCTCTTCAATCGCTCGACGACTGTCTGACGGTCTTTTCCGTCGCAGCCGAGGTCTCGGATGTCGAGCCCCCGCGTGCTTTGACCGATCGGATCGCAAGTTTTGGGGAAGAGGCGGCGAGTAGGCTTATGGACTTGGCGATGTCGGAGTCCTGGGAGCGGGACGGCGACATTGAAGACGCCGATCGGAAGGATATCCCGGCGCCGGTATCAGCCGCGATTCGGCTTCTCGGACGATGGAAGATAGAGGGATCGATCGTGCCGGTCCTCGGGCATTTTTGCTCCGGGAAGCGACCCGACGAATACATGTCGGATGTGATCTCCGATTTTGCGGAAGAGATGGGCGATATGATCGTTCCCGAATTGCGGCGGATCTTAAACGTTGCCGAATCGATCCCGGCAGGCAGTGCGGAGGAGAGCCTTCTGGTCGCGCTTTCGAAGGCGGGCGCGAAGAACCGAACGGACGATACGTATGACTGTATGCGTGCGGCTTTTCGAAAAGCACAGCGCAAGGTCATCGGGGCGCTGTGCCTCGGCGATTACGGAGACACGCGCGCAATCGCGCTCTTGAAGGGATACTTGGATCGGAATCTCCATACGGTTGATCGGGAGATGTTCTACGAGTCAATGAGTGTTATCCGCAAGCTCGGCGGAGATATTTCCGATATTAACGATCCGTTCGGGGATTTCAATCGAAAATAGCCGGGTGCCCGTTTCCGGGACGGTCATCGCCGGAGAGAAGCGCCGCGCCGACGCGACGGATCAATTCCTGAAAATGCGATAGCCGGGAAGGGTTACTTCCCGGCTATCTTTTCTGCCGATAACTCATCCGAGTCACGGAGGGCTTGAAGAAGAACAAGAGCAATAATGTGTCGTTTCATCCGTGATGTCGGCAGCTGTTGTTCCGCTTCTGACCGATTCTTCTTCGCGCGTCTTCTTCATTGGTAAGGGGCCGACTGAATGGGACTTCGCGAATGGGATGAGAGGGTACCGGAGCGGAGCGGTCAAGATGTCGTTTCCTGAGGTGTAGTTGTTCCGTTCCGGTGATTTTATTATATCAAATCATTAGAGAATAAAGCGTGAATGAATTGTGTCCGCACTTTTTCCTTTTCGAGAAGATTCAGAACGCGTCTGTGTATGATCCCTATTGGAGCGTCGCGCCGATTATCATTGTATCCGCGACCTGCGTTTTTCGCGAAACTTTACGGCCGGAGGCACTGCCGCTTCTGATTGCAATTTGGTTCTGGGGTGTTCGACTGACCGCGAACTGGGCGTATACTCCCGGCATCCGAATTATTTCGGTGAGATCCTGATGTGGTGGGGGGTATTTCTGGTTATGCTTTCCGTCCGACCCGATTATGTATTTCTTGCGGTCGGTCCGCTGATCAACACGCTGATGTTTCTTTTCATCAGCATCCCGATGGCCGAGAAGCGCCTCGCTGCCCGTAAACTCGGGTTTGATGAGTATTGCGGGAAAACGCGACTCCTTCTTCCGATCCCGAAGTTCGGGAAGGGTGATTGATCGACTCCGCGCCATTTCCGCGGATCGTCTCGTCGGATATAAAGGAAAGCCCGGGTTTTACCCGACGATCAAGCGGGTTCCGGCGGTTATGATTTTCAGCCGTCGAGCCAGTCTGAACTGACCGCAAGCACATCGATGCCGGTCAGCTCCCGAAAGGCGATCCGCATCTTGTCCCAGCTGTCCGGGTACTCGTTGCTTCCGAATATTTCCTTCATTGTGCCGTCCGCGAAGGTGATCACCATGCTCCACTGATGTCCGTCGCAGATATCGTGGTTCTCGTAGCGCTCTTTCCAGTTGCCGAATCCGTGAAGCGTACATTGTAGAAGGAAAGCGTTCACGTCACGTTCCGAAAGATCGGAGGCGGTTGTGAAGCCTTCGTTCTCCGCCTCCGGATCGCGCGGGGCGTAAGCGTCGATGTTTTCGAAAGGGCTGAAAAGCAGGAAACTCCGCGTCTTCAAGTCAATACGGTATTCGCTTTCCGTCCTCCCGAACGAACTGTGGCGCACGTCGATACGCGAGATCCACATTTTATCCGCGTCTGGACCCGTGGTTGCGGCGGATGTCGGATCGGCGGAAGTTCCGGAGACCCCGGATTCCGTGATCTCAATTCCAACGGTCGAAGGGGAGGCGGTGCCCTCCGCAGTTTCCGCTGTCGATTCGGTAGGATCGAGAGTGATTTCGGTGCTTTGCACGCCGCCCGGCCTGCCGGCCCCTCCGATCGCACACCCGCCGACGCAGCCTGCGATCAGCAGGCAAAGAAAGGGAATCCAGCGCTTATTCATATCTGTGCTCCTTTATATCCGTTAAGAATAATATACTTCTTTTCAATGATAAGACGAGAAAGAGAGGCAAAGCGTTTCGCCACCTTTCGAAAAAGCCTCCTTCCGGAGTCGGATGAACGGAGTCGGATGAACGCTCGATTCCGGTTGACATCCGTTCCGCGGGTCGATATAATACATCATGTTCGCGGGATTAACTCAGTGGTAGAGTGTCACCTTGCCAAGGTGAAAGTCGCGAGTTCGAATCTCGTATCCCGCTCCATGGAAACCCCCTTCGCTGTAAGCGTTCGGGGTTTTTGTTTTTGCGGGATACCAACGAAGATACCCAATGACGGGCCTTTTACGATGCCGATCCATCGCACTATCGCCTATTCCGGATCATTGTTATCGGCATTTTGGATTTTTCTCTTGTTTTCTCCACGGTATTCCTCTTCTCTTCGGAGAAAATTAAATCCCGTCCCACCGCGGCACAAAGGATTCCGAGCACGTACCGTCCCCTTGAATGTATGCATTCTCTTGGTCCCGTGAAATCAGATAGCGGATCATCGCCTCATAGTGCGCCGGGGGAAGCGCGTGATTCGGCGCGCCCGGGACCGGTTCGGCCGGCGGTGTATATTGGTTCATCAGGCTGATGAAAATAGTATTGCCGTAAGTCTCAGTAAGATATTCAAGAACTTTTCGCGAATCGAAAAGATACCCGGGTAGCATCAAGTGACGCACAATGACACCGCTTTGTAAGAGGCCGGCCCTCGAAAATCGCGGTGCCCCGACTTGCCGAACCATCTCCGCGAGCGCCTCGGCGCACCGCTCGAAATAATCCGGAGCTTTGCACATTTTGGAGGAGACTCCCGGCGCGAAGAACTTCATGTCCGGAAGGTATATGTCGATCAACCCGTCGAGTGAACGAAGCGCCCGGGCACTTTCGTAGCCGCCGGAGTTATAAATGACCGGGACGGTCAGCCCGATCGATTTGGCGATAAGGATTGAGCGCACGATATCCGGAAGAAACATGACGGCAGTGACCAGATTGATGTTATGGGCACCCTCGGACTGGAGCCTTAAGAAAATTTCCGCGAGGCGGTCGGCGGTCAGATCCGATCCGACCCGTCCGTGACTGATCTCCCGGTTCTGGCAGAAAACACAACTCAGATTACAGCCCGAAAAGAAGACGGTGCCCGAACCGCCGTATCCGGTCTCAGCGGTACCCGAGATGCACGGCTCCTCCCAATGATGGAGAGCCGCTCTTGCCGCCGAGGGCAGGGCGTACATACCGCAACAGCCGGTCTGTCCTGCGGTTCGGTCGACGCCGCATTCGCGAGGGCATAGCCGACAGGCTCTGTACCCGGGATCCGATGCGCGATTGATTCCGCTTATTTTGAACATAGAAAAAGCCCCCTCCTTCGGGTGTTGTCATGATTATATATGATTAAAATACGCGATCGTATTATTTCAATCGAATTACACTGAGAAACGAAACGGTTTGCGGTGCCGGGAAGCATTGACCTGCGATTCCTTTTTCGTGTAGGATGTAGCGGGAAAGCGGGGCGGATCCGATGGCATTCCTGGATCCGCTTTGAATGTATAACATCATGAGAAAGACGAATTTCTACATTACCGTGATCGTTGTCTCGACGATCTTTGTTTTGACGCTGGTGGTGTTCTCTCTGACGGGAGATGTCGGGGGTGGCTTCAGCACGCGTAACGGAGCACCGGAGACGACCGCCCCAAGCGTGACCGGAACACTTCCGATCGAACCGACGCCGAGCCCGACGCCCGGTCCTTCTCCGACCCCGACGCCGATCCCCGATTATATTCCGGAATTCGAGAGTCTGCCCGAGAAGTTCTGGATTGATACCATGACGACCACCTTAGACGGGCTTTCAGTCTCCGAGAGCGAGTTGGGCTACAGCCTTTTCTGGACGCTTGATGAGAAAGCCGATTACTATATTTTCTGTTCATCGGAGAACGGTGCGGAGTATCACCCGCTTCAGATCCTTTCACCGGAAGTGGGGCAATGGGAATATATGGCTAAAGACGTCGCCGGCTTTATGGTTCTTGCCTACACCGATGATAATCGGGAAGGCACAGAGGACGACGAGCTGATCCTTGCGTACCGGTCGCCGATGTACGAACCGGTGATCGATCCGAATGCTCCGGCGGACACCGGTGACAATCCGACCGATAAATACAAGATCATCGTCGATAAGGAGGACTGCGCTTTCGCGGTTTTCGAGAAGGACGGGGACGGCGAGTACACCGTCATGGTCGCGACCTTCCCGGCGGCCTTGGGCGGCCGCAAGACCCCTCTTACGACCGAAAGGCGCACGTTTACCATCGGACGGAAGCTTGAATGGCGCAGATGGACCGGTTTCAGTCCGGACCGCTTCTCGCCGTACGCGTCCCAATACAGCGCGGGCATCTTTTTCCACGGTCCCATTTACCGAAGGCAGAGCTTTGATACGCTGATGAAGTACTCTTATGACGATATTGGATCGGACTATAAGACCGGCGGATGCGTTCGGACGACGGTTGCCGGCGCGCGATTTGTCTATTATGCCTGCCCGGCGGGCACTGTGGTCGAGGTCTTAAGCAGTACCGATCTGGTTTCTTATCCCGACAAATCACCGATTGATCCGGATTTCCCGTCCTGGGATCCCACCGATCCGCAGAAGCCGACACCGAGCCCGACTCCGAATCCTACGCCGACCCCGGTAACGACTCCGACATCTATAGATGATTGACATACTCAGAGAAGCATTGACCGATTTGCTCGTTTTCGTGTACGATATTTGCAGTAGTGGGGAGAATCATCGGCCTTGTTCTCCGATAAAGGGTAGGACATATACAAGATGAGAAAGACAAATTTCCTGGTCACCGCCGTTGTCCTCGCGGCTTTGTTCGTGATGATACTGACGTATTTCTCCCTGACGGGTGACGGAAAAAAGCGTGAAGCCGATACGACCGACTCTGTCGGGCAAGCGGATCTGTCCGTGACCGTGACCGTTGCTCCGACCGATACTCCGACGCCGGCACCGACCGAGGTTCCGGTATTTATTCCGGGCGCCGATGAGCTTCCGATGAGCGTTCGGCTCGAAGAAATTTCCCTCCCCACAGAGGATATGATCGTTACTGACACCGGGTCCGGATGTACCGTCGAATGGACACCGGTCGAAGGCGCGGATTATTATGTGCTATTTAATTCGCCGGACGGTGAGGAATTCGGCATCAGCCAGATCGTCAACGGCACCGATTCGCATTGGGAATACATGGAGAGCACTCCGTTCGGATTTTTGGTATTCGCATACAGTGACGATGCGCAAAGCGGCGTGGAGGACGATGAAATTCTTGCGGTATTCCTCAATAACTCGCTGATCCCGACGCCGACGCCGACTCCGGAGGCGACCGAGGGTCCGACTCCGACCCGTAGACCGACCGCGACCCCGCGCCCGACGCGCCCGCCGACGCCGACGCCGACCCCGATGCCGTATATGATCATCGTCGATAAGGCCGACTGCGCGTTTGCGGTGTTCTCGAGGGATGAGAACGGCGACTACACGGTCAAGGTTGCGACATTCCCGGCAGCTTTGGGCGGAAGCAAAACGCCGGCCGGGACGCACAAGATCGGCTCGAAACAAGCCTGGAAAACTTGGCTCGACGGAACCTACTCTCCGTTTGCGTCAGGATACCGTAGCGGCATATATTTCCATGGCCCGGTTTATTATTCCAAAGACTTCGGTGACATGAAGGTGAGTACTTATGAGGCAATCGGAACGAATGCATCTCAGGGTTGTGTCCGTACCACGGTAGCCGGCGCGCGTTTTGTCTATTATAATTGCGGAGCGGGCACCGTCGTTGAAGTGGTCAGCAGCAGCAGTCTCGTCTCCTATCCCGGCAAGCCGGCGATTGATCCGAATTATCCGACCTGGGATCCGACCGATCCGAGTCCGAGGCCGACACCGACCGGAGGTCCGACTGCCACACCGACTCCGACATTAAATCCGGAGCCGACCGCTACACCGACGAGCGCACCGACAGCGACCCCGACCGAGACCCCGGCTCCGACGGAGACGACCGTCGCGGCCACGACGGCCGGGTAGCGTTTTTCGAGTGTTTATAGTATAACGGAGGAATGAATATGAAAAGAATTCTCCTGTCGGTTCTATTGATCACCGTTTTGTCGGTGCTTTCCGCTTGCGGTTCGGATCCGGCGGTCACAACGGCCTCCCCGACGGCCGAGCCGACGACGGCGGAAACAACGTTTCTGACCGGCCCGATCAGCGAGAAGGATTTGCTGTTCTCGAAGGGCGGGAAGGATTTCGCGCTCCTGTCGGACGTTCAGGCGATTTTAACGGCACTTGGGGAGGGGTATAAACTGGAAGCGGCACCCAGCTGTATGTTTGTCGGCGAAGACAAGCATTTCATCTACGAGAACGGTTACGATCTTTTTACCTACCCGATCGACGGGATGGACCAGGTCGACGAGATCATGATCACCGATACTTCTTATATAACGGCGAGAGGAATCTCCGTCGGCGACAGCTATGACGAGGTGGTTTCGGCCTACGGCGACGGAAACTTCGATGATGTGATCCTGACCTACGTCGTTTCCGGGGAAGACCCGATGACCGCCCCGAGACTTTTTTTCGAGATCAAGGACGGGAAGGTTTCCTATATCAGCTATTATTCCGCGCGCAATATGCGTTGATCGGCGTTAAGCGAGGGGAGAGACAGCATGGTATTCAGTTCGCCGATCTTTCTTTTCGTGTTTTTACCGGTTGTTTTTGTTGTCAATAAACTCCTGCCCGGGCGATTTCGGAACACGTTTCTGCTTCTGGCCAGCCTCTTGTTTTATGCTTGGGGCGAGCCGGTCTATATTATCCTGATGCTTCTTTCGGTCACGATCAATTATGGGGCCGCGCGGCTGATGGGACCTGTCGAGGAACGTTCCGCGCGCGCCAAAGTCTTCCTGATCCTGAGCGTGATCTTCAACCTCGGTATGCTCTTCGTGTTTAAATACGCGAACTTCTTTTTTGACAATCTGAATCTGATTATCGGAAATGCGCCGGAAATCCCGCTGATCCGTCTTCCGATCGGCATCTCCTTTTTTACGTTTCAGGCGATGTCCTATTCGATCGACGTGTATCGCGGGCATACACCGCCCCAGAAGAATCCGGGTAACGTACTCTTGTACATCTCCTTCTTCCCGCAATTGATCGCCGGGCCGATCGTCCTCTATTCCGACATCCACAAGCAAATCAAGAAGCGTGAGGAGACGATCGAAAAGACCGTGTCCGGTCTGAAGCGCTTCACGATCGGGCTCGGAAAGAAGGTGCTGATCGCCAATACGCTCGGCGCGGTCGCCGACAAGGTCTTCGCGGCTGACCTGCCCCTGTCGGAGGTCAACGCGCCGATCGCGTGGCTCGGGGCGGTGTCGTACGCGCTTCAGATCTATTTTGATTTTTCCGGATATTCAGACATGGCGATCGGGCTTGCAAAGCTTTTCGGGTTCGAGCTCAAAGAGAACTTCAATTACCCCTACATCTCCGGAAGCATCAAGGAGTTCTGGCGTCGCTGGCATATTTCACTGTCGACATGGTTCAAGGAGTACCTCTACATTCCGCTCGGCGGAAACCGGAAGGGCATGGTGCGGACGGCAATCAATCTTCTGATCGTCTTTTTCTGCACCGGTATCTGGCACGGAGCGCAATGGACCTTCGTTGTATGGGGCTTCTACCACGGACTGTTTATCATGCTGGAGCGAATCGGAGTGATCCGGCCGGAGAAATGGAAATTCAAAGCACTCGGGAGAGTGTACACACTCCTGGTTGCCGTGACCGCGTTCGTGATTTTTAGAGCGGATTCGATCGGCCGGGGCTTCTCGATGATCAGCAAGATGTTTGCCGGGTGGACGATGAAGCCTGAGATGCTTACCTTCCTGTCCACGACCGTTACGCCGTCGGTGATCCTCTTTTTGATTATCGGCATCATCGGAGCGACCGATCTTCCGAAGAAATGGACCGCGAAGATCGCGGGGAAAGCTCCGGTGCCGGCGATGGCGCGCGAGATTGTATCGATGGCCGCCGTTTTGATCATCCTCGGCCTTTGCGTTTTATCTCTCTCGAGTACCGCGTATAACCCATTCATCTATTTTCGATTCTAGGAAAGGAGGAGACCGGCATGAAGAAAATGATTTATTACATCTTTGCCGCGATTTTTATCGGGGCGTGCTCGGCTCCTCTGCTCGGGCTCCTGTTCGGTTATAAGAACGAGAACGTTGAGAAACGGGCGCTCGCGCCCGCACCGGTGTTCTTTGTCGAAAAGGGTTTCAACGCGGCTTTCCCGCAGGAAGCGGAGGACTACCTGTCCGATCATTTCGCGTTTAAGCCTCAATTGGTGACCGCGGATGCTTTCCTTCGCGGAGCACTTTTCGGGGAATCGGTCAATGAGAAGGTCATCATCGGGAAGGATGGCTGGCTCTATTTCGCGCCGACACTTCCGGATTATCTGGCCGTCGAGACACTGTCGGACAATGAGATCTGTCGAGTCGCGCGAACACTTGAAATTCAAAAAGAAGCCCTTGCGCGCCAAGGTGTTGGATTTATCTTTGTCGTCGCGCCGAATAAGGCGTCGATCTATCCGGAGTATATGCCTGCGGCGTACCGGCCGACCGGGTATGACAACAACTACGATCGCCTTTACGGGCGGCTTGAGGGTTCGGGACTGGAAAGGCCGGATCTCAGAGCATTGCTTCGGGGCTACGCCTTAACTTCCTCGAGTATTCCCCCGATCGATCCGATCTATCTGAAACTGGATTCGCACTGGAACAACAAGGGAGCGCTGATCGCGTATCGCGCGGTCGTCGATGCACTGATATCAATGGATCCGAATCTGACACTTACCGATTTCCCGGATATTCCGTTCGAGAAAAGTACCGTCCGGAACGGGGACCTGAGCATCATGCTTTATCCTTCGACGGAACTTTTCGATGTACAGTACGAGTATGTGCTTGCGGGTGCATACACCTCCGCGCGCCCGATCCGATCGATGGAGGATATT
>JAAYIQ010000152.1 GCA_012523365.1 Clostridiaceae bacterium | reverse complement strand
AGGAACTTCCATGAAACATTCTTCAATTTCCGGTAAATACGAACAGACCTTCCGACGGATCATCGCCGGAATTTGCATATCGGCATTCCTGATTATGATGTCGGGATGTGATCTTCCTCTTCAGGGCGACGAAACCGAGAATAGTCAAACGACAACGGCTGCATCGGCCGCAACAACGATTGCCGCAACCGCCGCGACGGAAACTTCCCTGATCCCCGAGACGACCACCGTACCGACGACCGAGACGACCACCGAGACGACCACCGTACCCGCATACTCCAATCCGGAGAGCATGTACTCGAGTTACGCGCATTTTGAATCGTTTGATCCGGCGACGGGCTTAGCCCGGTTCGATTACTTTGATATTCTGAAGGGCCAGGATGCCATCGACTGGCTCGTTGCACACGAGGGCTACACTGTCGCCGACGCGACTGCTCTGGTCAACGAATTTGCCGACAGCGAGTACGTCTATAAGAACGTCAATCCTCAGCTCAGAACGGCGGATATGCGTGAAGTTGAGATTCGTATGCTTTACAGACCGAACGGGACCATGTTGGAAGGCGCGGAAACAATTCCGATGACCTATGCGGATTTTGCAAACCTCTACGCAACATCCCCGCACAAAGTGACCGATACGTTTTTTTACTATCTGACAGTAACGGACGGTGAGATCACCGAGGTTGCGCAATTCTATTGGCCATAATCGAACAGAGACCGTAAGGACCGCCAGGAAGGACGGGAGGTGCTCGATGAATCGCAACGAGAACAGACGAAAAAGGGCGGAGGAGCTGGTCGCCCGGATGACCGTCGAAGAGCGGATCGACCAGTTGACTTATCAGGCGCCGCCGATCGAACGGTTGAGCATACCGGCCTATAATTATTGGAATGAGGCTCTGCACGGTGTTGCGCGAGCCGGTACCGCTACGGTTTTTCCGCAGTCGATCGCGTTGGCCGCGACATTTGATCAGGAACTCATTCAGACAATCGGAGACGCGATCGCGACGGAGGCGCGAGCCAAGTTCAACGAGGCTCGTCGTCACGGGGATCGCGATATCTATAAAGGGCTCACCTTTTGGTCGCCGAACGTGAATATTTTTCGCGATCCGAGATGGGGTCGGGGGCATGAAACATACGGAGAAGACCCGTTTCTTTCCGCAAGACTCGGCGTTCGTTTTATCAAAGGTCTTCAGGGTGAAGGCGAAATAATGAAGGTATCGGCCTGTGCCAAGCATTTTGCGGTGCACAGCGGACCGGAAGAACTTCGACATGAATTTGACGTGGTGGTTTCCGAAAAGGATTTGCGAGAGACATACCTTCCTGCCTTTGAGGCATGCGTTAAAGAAGGACAGGTCGACGCCGTCATGGGTGCATACAACCGTGTGAACGGGGAACCGTGTTGCGGGAGCCCGAGACTTCTTCAAAAGATCCTTCGCGAAGAATGGGGATTTGAAGGCCATGTGGTTTCGGACTGTTGGGCGATTCGCGATTTTCACGAGAAGCACCGGGTCACCAAAACTCCCGTCGAGTCGGCAGCTCTTGCGATTCGGTCGGGGTGTGATCTCAATTGCGGGAATACATATCTCCATCTGAAAAGCGCGTGGATGCAAGGCCTGGTTACGGATGAGCAAATTACCGAATCCGCGATCCGACTCTTTACGACCCGTTTCAAGTTGGGGCTTTTTGAGAAGACGGAATATGACGATATCCCCTATGAAAAGGTGGAATGTGATGAGCACATCGCACTGTCTCTGCGGGCTGCTGCCGAAGCCGTCGTGTTGCTTCGAAATAACGGGATCCTGCCTTTGGACGCAAAGATGTGCTCAACGGTCGGGGTCATCGGGCCGAACGCGAACAGCAGGCGTGCGTTGATCGGGAATTATTACGGGACTTCCTCTCGTTATATAACTCCGCTCGAAGGCATTCAGGATATTCTCGCGCAAAAAGCGCGCGTTCTCTATTCGATCGGGTGCGAATTGTCAGCCGATCGAACGGAACCGCTTGCGAATGCGAATGATCGTATTTCCGAAGCGCTTGCGGTCGCCGAGCACAGTGATGTTGTGATCCTTTTTCTCGGTTTGGACGAGACGCTTGAGGGCGAGGAGCTTCTGGACGATGCGAACTACGGATCGGGTGATAAAAAAGATCTCCTGCTTCCCGCGGTTCAGCGAAAGCTCTTGGAGAGCGTTGTGAGCGTCGGGAAACCCGTGATTCTGTGTCTTTTATCCGGAAGCAGTATCGATCTGGACTTCGCGGACCGAAACTGTGATGCGGTCCTGCAGGCCTGGTACCCCGGAGCTCGCGGCGGCAAGGCTGTCGCGGACATTCTTTTCGGGACGCAGAGCCCGGGCGGGAAGTTGCCGGTCACTTTCTATCGGAATGACGGACGACTCCCGGCGTTTGAAGATTATGCGATGGAAGGGAGGACGTACCGATATCTTTCCGGGACTCCTCTTTATCCTTTCGGTTATGGCCTGACCTACGGACAGGTCGACGTGGTCGATGTTCGTGTCGGCGGCCCTTCCTTCGGAAAGGATACGCTTCCGCTTTCCGTGTCGGTTCGTAATGATTGTGGGCGTGAGGTCGACGAAGTGCTTCAGGTCTATGCGAAACCGATCGATAGCCCGCACGCTCCGCCGAACCCCGTCCTGTGCTTTTTCCGTCGGATGAAAGTTGCGTCGATGAGCGAGGCGACCTTGGATATCGAGATTCCTTCAGATGTTTTTACGGTTACAAACGATTCGGGCGTTCGGGAATGCCCGAATTCCGAATGGCGCTTATTTGTCGGTTTTTCGCAACCGGATGAAAGAAGCTTCGAACTTACCGGGCGACGTCCGTTCGAAATCACGCTGAAAAAGTGAATTTTTTCGAAAATTTGCGACAATCGAGCGTTTGATTATTGACAGAATCGGAGCGGGACTGTAATCTGTAAGTATATTGTCGTGCTCGAGCACGACAACGCGAAAAACCTGATTTCCCGAGAAAAGGAGTATGTCGGACACAATCGCTCGGCATCGAAGAAGACGGTTTTCTGATTTCGGGATATTTATACGGGTGACGCATTTTTTTATCCGGCAGAGCCGGAAGAAAGGAAACACTATGAGTGAGTTTTATCCGACCATCCCGAAGATTCTTTACGAAGGCAGTAAAAGCAAGAATCCCCTGTCTTTCCGTTTCTATAACCCGGACGAGGTTATTGCCGGCAAGACGATGAGGGATCATCTTAAATTCGCCATGTCCTATTGGCACACGATGGTTGCCGAAGGATCCGATATGTTCGGTAAGGGAACCATTGAGAAGAAATACGGATCCGACGACGAGATGGAAAGCGCGAAGAATAAAGCCAGGGCGTCCTTTGAACTGATGGACAAACTGGGAATCGATTATTATTGCTTCCATGACCGTGACATCGCGCCGGAGGCGGATACGCTTACAGAGACCAACGCTCGCCTCGACGAGATTACCGATCTTCTCGAAGATCTAATGAAGCAGTATAACAAGAAATTACTCTGGGGCACGGCCAATCTCTTCAGCAACAAACGCTTCATGAACGGAGCCGGCACATCTTGCGACGCGGATGTTTTTGCGTTTGCTGCCGCCCAGGTGAAAAAGGCGTTGGAAGTTACGGTTCGCCTCGGCGGAACCGGCTATGTATTCTGGGGCGGTCGTGAAGGGTATGAAACGCTCCTGAACACAGATATGGCTTTCGAACAGGAGAATATGGCCAGATTGATGAGAATGGCCGTAGACTACGGCAGAAGCATCGGATTCAAAGGTGACTTCTACATTGAAC
Source organism: Clostridiaceae bacterium (assembly GCA_012523365.1). GTDB lineage: Bacteria > Bacillota > Clostridia > Saccharofermentanales > Saccharofermentanaceae > JAAYCT01. The sequence continues at coordinate 7,230 of JAAYIQ010000152.1, read as the reverse complement.
CCAAGCCGAAGGAGCCGATGAAGCACCAGTACGACTTCGATGTTGCGACCGTCGTTTCCTTCCTGCGTAAGTTCGGACTCGATAAGGACTTCAAGATGAATGTCGAAGCAAACCATGCCACATTGGCGATGCATACCTTTCAGCATGAGCTCCGGGTCGCGGCCATTAACGGAATGTTTGGTTCTGTTGACGCCAACCGCGGAGATCTCCTCCTCGGATGGGATACCGACCAATTCCCGACCGACGTATACGATTGTACCTTTGCCATGTACGAGATCATCAAGGCCGGCGGATTTACCAATGGCGGTCTGAACTTTGACGCCAAGGCTCGTCGTGCATCCAACGGACCCGAGGATGTTTTCTACAGCTATATTTCCGGTATGGATTCTTTCGCGCTCGGACTCAAGATGGCTTATAAGCTCATCCAGGACGGCAGGATCGACAATTTCGTGAAGGAGCGTTATTCCAGCTTTCAGAACGGGATCGGCGCCGAGATCGTGTCCGGTAAAGCGAACCTCGCTCAGCTCGAGGCGTATGCTCTTGCCAAGGGCGATGTCAAAGCGAACAGCGGACGTCAGGAATATCTGGAGAGCCTCGTGAACGATATCCTTTTCGGATGCTGATCGAGCGATAAACGGAGGAGAATAGCATGGCTTTTCTGATTGGAATCGATATCGGAACGTCGGGCACCAAGACGGTGATTTTCGACGAGACCGGTAAGACCATAGCACAGGCGACAATAGAATATCCGATGGCCCAACCGCAAAACGGTTGGGCCGAACAGGCCCCCGAAGACTGGTGGAACGCCGTGGTCGGGACCGTTCAGAAAGTGCTGAGCGAGTCCGGAGTGGATGCGGGAGATATCCGGGGAATCGGGCTTTCCGGGCAGATGCACGGATTGGTCATGCTTGACGAGAACGATCAGGTCATTCGTCCGTCGATTATCTGGTGTGATCAGAGAACCGCTGAAGAGTGTGAGACGATTACTCGTTTGGTCGGTGCGGAACGCTTGATCGAGATCACCGCGAATCCGGCATTGACCGGGTTTACCGCCTCCAAGATACTCTGGGTTCGTAAACATGAGCCCCGGAACTATGAGCGTTGTCGCAGTATCCTCTTACCGAAGGACTACATTCGTTTCCGCCTGACGGGCGAACGAGCGACGGAGGTCTCCGACGCTTCGGGAATGCAACTTCTTGACATCGGAAAACGCGCCTGGTCTTCAGAAGTCCTGGACAAATTGTCTGTCGATCGTTCATTACTTGCAACCGTATACGAATCGCCGGAAATCACCGGCGGTGTTTCCGATTCTGCAGCTCGCCTGACCGGTCTCCGTGCGGGAACACCGGTCGTCGGCGGAGCAGGTGACAATGCGGCTGCGGCCGTGGGCACCGGCGTTGTCTCGGACGGCCAGTCTTTTACAACCATCGGCAGCTCCGGAGTCGTGTATGCGCACACCTCAGAGATGCACATTGACCCCAAGGGACGAGTTCATACCTTCTGTTGCGCGGTGCCTGGACAGTGGCATGTGATGGGCGTGACCCAGGGCGCAGGCTTGTCGCTGAAATGGTTCCGTGACGGATTTCTTCAGGAAGTCATGGAAACTGCCGAACTTATGGGTGTCAGCCCGTATTACCTGATGGACCAGATGGCCGAGAAGGTTCCGATCGGATCGAACCGACTTCTCTTTCTTCCGTATCTGATGGGAGAACGTACACCCCATCTGGATCCGTTTGCTCGCGGCGTGTTTTTCGGACTATCCGGAGTGCACGGCAAGAAAGATATGATTCGCGCGATCATGGAAGGTGTTTCGTTTTCGCTCAAGGATTGTCTGGAAGTCATTAAGGGGATGGACATCAACGTCAATATCATGCGCGCCTGCGGAGGCGGATCGGGTCCGTTCTGGAGGCAAATGCTTGCTGATGTGTACGGCTGTGATGTCGAGACGACGGATTCCGCCCAAGGTCCGGCTTTGGGTGTTGCTTTGTTGGCAGGTGCCGGAACCGGAGTATATTCAGATGTTCGTGAAGCGTGTAATGCGGCAATTCACACTCGCAGTACGAACGCACCCGGCAAAAGATCCAACGAGGAATACGCGAAATTCTACAGTCTCTATCGTGAACTCTATCCGAACCTTAAGGGATCATACTCGAAACTTTCAACACTTTAGTCATTCACATTTCCTGAAAATAGCGAAGACTGCCGACGGAACCGGAGGCAGTCTTTTCATATATTTACGAATATTTGCGAATCTATTGCGCTTTTTTCGTCCAGAACTTCTCCCGGGTTTTATAGAGAACGACATATGTGATTGCCGAGAGTAAATACCCGAGAAGAAGTGTACCCAAATAATAATGGGTCAAATGATAAGAATTCAAATATTCATAGGTGCGAAGAAAAGCGCGTTCGACCGACAGGTTGGAAATGGCCGAGAAGAAGAGAAACGCGTACGTAAAACGATTGACCGCATAAATCATCAGTACGGTGATCGGTGCGGAGACCAACGCAGAAATCTTACGCGAAGATCCTGACAATAGAAGAAAGCCCCAATAGGAACCGCAAGTAATAATAATCGCCAATATGAAACGTGCAGACAAATAACTCGCTACCTCCGGAGTTTGAACGAGAAACCCGTCATTATTCGCCAGAGAGGTGATGAACCAACCGATCACGCCGGGCACGGCTCCGAGAAACGCTCCCAATACGCCCATTGCGATACTCGGACGCGGCGGATCCGCTTCAATATGCGGAAGTGCATCCGGGATATGTTCAATTACGGATTGCTCCGCCTGTATGTCCGCAGGCACCCCGTTCTCGGAGAGGAAATCGGTGACCAGGTCCATTATCGTACGAACACGTGGTATCCAATCGGTATTGGCCGGTATAAGCAAAATGATCTCGTTTCCTTCGAATAGTACGCTGTAATTGACCCTCGAAATGCTTGACGCCAAGTTCTTCTCCAATGCGGTTCGGATTCCGTCGCTTAGCATCACCACACGGATGTGCATCTTCGCGCGCGAAAGCTGCGGCTCCACTTCGACATAGACAAAATATCCGTTATGTCTTCCGGCGAAGTGCGTGGATTCGATATTATTAAGTCCCGTTACACCGATCAATTCATCGGCGAGAGACGAGGTAAAGTTCATGCCAATCCCCTTCCCGGAATTCCAAAAACAGAAATCCGCATAGTCCATTCTATCAGTAGAGTTCTAAAAATACAATAAATTTTATATTTAGACAAGGCGCGAAAGTATGACGAAACGACCGGTTACGAGGAGAAGGATTCTTCTGACAAAGACGCATTACGATCCGTTTTGAGTGCTTGTCCACAGAATACGAATTGTTTCCATTCACACACTTTTTTCATTTTCTTAATAAAAACATGATGAAACAACTCGCTGAAAAATCAATAATATAAGTGAATTAGCAGTCTAACACACAGAGTGCTAACACAATAATCATGAAAGGAGTTGTTTGAGATGGCAGGATTGGTACCCTTTAACCGGAAGAACACAAACGCACTGAGCACAGGATTTGATGACTTTCAGAACATGCTCGATGATTTTTTCTCGGATGGCTGGCCGATTCGCAGAAGTCTTGCCGCAGACACCTTCAAAGTTGATGTGGAGGATCGAGGCAATGAGTATGCGGTCGAGGCGGAGATGCCCGGCGTTGATAAGCGGGACGTCACGATTCGGATGGATGATAAGAGGCTGACCATTGCGGTGAAGAAATCAAATGAAGTCGAAGAGAAAAAGAAAAATTACATCCACAAGGAGCGTCGCTACTGTTCGATGTCAAGAAGTATCTATCTGACGGATGCTTCGGCGGAAGGAATCAAAGCGAAATTGAATGACGGGGTGCTCCATGTTACCGTTCCGAAGAAGGAAGCGGAGACGTCCGGGCAGTCGATCGAGATCGAATAGCAGGGATGATTTCATCAATCGGCATGCAGACAGTCGAATAATCGACAGGGCCGTCGCGAGCGATCGCGGCGGTTTTTTTATTTGCCGATCTTTTCGGTGAAATCGGGGGGCCCGACACTCTGCTGTCTGATGATGGTTCCCGAAAAGGGGACGTGTTGACAAAAACACAACTACAAACTATAATAACTATGTGATGTAGCAGAAATTCTGTTACGTTTTGACAACTCAATTCGACTTGCCTTGACGGAAAAGAACCTTCCGTAACGAAAGGAGACTATTATGAGAAAGTCTGGATTTGGTTTTAAAATCACGATTTGGATGACGATTCTTGGTCTTGTGATCGGCATAGCGGGGCTGACTTCCTGTTCCGCGAGTTACTCGCCCGGTATCAATAACACTCATGCAGGGGAAAATTACGCCCGAAGTACTACACAAGCCGGCGATTCTCGGATGGAAACAGATGCAAACATGAATACAGAAGAATACAACACAATCATCGAGAATGAATTTTTGAGCGTTCTCGATCAGCCGCTCTCGACGTTTTCCGCAGATGTGGATACGGCATCGTATTCAGTCGTACGACGTATGATCAACGAAGGAAGAGCGGTCACCCCCGACGCCGTCCGCCTCGAGGAAATGCTGAATTACTTTGATTTTGATTATCCGATTCCGGAGGAGGGGGACGTGTTTTCCGTGACACAGGAATTGATCGAATGTCCGTGGAATAAAGAGTCCATGCTGTTAATGATCGGAGTCCAGGCATTCGATATTCCGGAAGAAGAGCGGCCCGACATGAACCTTGTATATCTGATTGATACCTCAGGTTCGATGAACAGTCCGGATAAGCTTGGACTGGCCGTCACTGCTCTAAAACTTCTGACCGAAAATCTTAAAGAGAACGACCGTATATCGATCGTTACATATGCAGGTTCCGAAAAGGTGATCCTCGACGGAAAAAGCGGATACTACAAGCAGGATATCGTAGACGCTCTCAACGAGCTCACCTCCGGGGGATCGACTCATGGTTCCGCCGGTATAAAAAAAGCGTACGAGATGGCAGCGGAACATTTTATCGAAGGCGGGAATAACCGGATCATTCTGATGACCGACGGAGATTTGAATGTCGGAATCACCTCCGAAGACGACCTGAAGCGATTGGTGGAGGAGAAAGCGGAATCCGGGATATATTTATCCATAGCCGGCCTGGGTATGGGGAATTACAAAGATAACAAACTGGAGATCATGGCTGATAACGGTAACGGGAACTACTATTATATTGATACGATCGAAGAAGCGAAAAAGGTGCTGGTCGAAGATATGGCGGGAACCCTCTTTACCGTAGCAAAAGACACCAAGTTTCAGGTTGAGTTCAACCCCGCATATGTGAAGGCATATCGGCTGATCGGATATGAGAACAGAAAGTTGAATAATCAGGATTTTGCGGATGACAGCAAAGATGCCGGGGACGTCGGTTCCGGACAAAACGTCACCGTCATGTACGAGATTGTCTCGCGCGACAGTGATATGAAGCTTCCGGATATCGACCTCAAGTATCAGGAAGCCGGGAAACCGGTCAATTCGGACGAATGGCTGACGGTCAGTATTCGATATAAAGTTCCGGAGGAAACGACGAGTAATCTGCTCAACTATCCTTTGGTTCCGGATGAAGATCCCGGCCGGGCATCGGAAAATATTCGATTTGCGTCCTGTGTTGTTCAGTTCGGAATGCTCCTTCGCGACAGCAAATTCAAGGGTGACTCCTCTTACTCTGACATAATTCGCGAATTGGAAAGATTGGACAGTGTGTCAGAAGATAAGTTCAAAAAGGAATTTCTGAGCCTTGTCCGCAAGGTAGCGGATAAAGATTAGCCGAACATGCCATTTTCGAACAGTACGGGAATCCGTCGGAAACGGATACGACGCTTTTCGCGAAGATCGTATGAGATGATCTGATGCCTCATAAACGACTCGGCGGGAATGGATGCTCAGAAGTGTAACCGGCGCCGAAGTTCGCTCTTAACGGTCTTGTCACCGAAAATAAACGTGCCGAGCAGACTCAAAGCAGAAAGTGATGTGGATATGATGACGAAAATCGGATTATCCGACAAACGAATCAGGTAAAGAAGCAGAGGCGCGAAGCCGAGAAGCGCGATGACAAATTGATAGAGCATGTAATTGCGCCAATTCATCCGATTGATCAAAATAATGATCACGATCGCGATATCCGCGGCGGAAAAGATGCTCGGTATGACGTAGTTTACGGACCATCCGCGGTAACCGACCAGATAGTCGACCAAGACGATGAAAACGGAACCGAGGAACGCCTGAACGAAAATCTTGGAAGCGATGTTGATGTGGTTCGCGACGGAATGAGAAATGACGACCCACAGGTAAAGGATTCCGACTACCGTGATCAAAGACCAGAGAAATCCGTCGAAGGTCAGAAAGTTGATGATCAGGGAAGCGGAACCCGCGATGACGGACATGAAGATCAAGAGCCTTTTCAAAAAATGGTACTGTCTGCTGTCGATCTCGGGAGCCGGAAACGCGTTTGGTGTTTCCGGTCCCTTGGCTTCGCTCAGGACAGATTTACAAAGTGGACAGATCTCCGCGGTATCTATAATACCGACATTGCATTTAGCGCATGTTCTCATAGTACGCTCCGTTGGTTTCAATGGTCAGCGGAAGCCCGTCTTCCGCCATTTTGCGAAAAAAGGCGCGTTGCAGATAGGTGTCGCTTAAAACCGAAATGAACGTAACGTTCAGTGTTCTTTCGTAGGATGCTACCGAGCATTTCACCGCCTCGGAACTGCTCGCACCCAGAAGCAGGCTCACCCCGGTTATGAATTCATTATAGCGGTCGGGAACTTTGAATCGACCGATGTTTGTCAGTGTGATCGTGTTGGCCTTTGCGGATCTCATATAACTGATCTTCAAAAAAATGTTCTTGATGAACAACGGAATGAAACGGATGTATAGTTTTTTCACAAAGGAGACATTGTACGCGATCTTTGACCCGAAATACTCGGAATTGAGCATCTTGGAAAACTCCTTCTCCGTAAAATCGAGAATCTCTTCAAAGCTGTGGTCATCGCGTTCCGACCGGAAAACGATCGGAATGACCGAGAAAAAGTTCATCGTCGAAGTAGAGTTGAAATACGGACGAAGATTGACCGGCACGGAAACGGTAATCGGAAGTTTATGCGCACGATGGTTAAAGTATTCGCGATAAATACTCCAGATCATGACCGCGGTCAGGTATTGCGTGATCGTAACGCCCTTGGATCGGCACAACGCAATGATT
>JAAYIQ010000151.1 GCA_012523365.1 Clostridiaceae bacterium | reverse complement strand
GCCCGTTCAAGCCGAACGGAACGTTCCGGCAACAATCAGGAGCCCGGAGGAGATTCCGCCGGCGATCCCGACGGATTATGTTTTCCCCGAACCTCCCGCCGATGATGCGGGACGTGAATCGGATATGTTTGAGCCGCCGGAGCCTTTTGAGCCCGACCGGAAAACCAGCCCGGGTTCTCCGGAAAACCTGTCGAAAACAACACCGCTGACCCCGAATCTGACTCGTGCCGCGGAATCAATTCCTGCGCCGCCGCACCCGATGACTAATCTTTCCAAGGTAACCACCGTACCGCCGGTGCGAAGCGCCAATATACCTCTTCCCCCGATGATTCCGGAAGAGGAGCAAGATACGGAACCGATGCTTACTCATCTTTCGGCGGCAGATACCCGGAGCGACTTTCTTCCGCCGGCCGAGCCCGAGCAAACCGTCACTCCTTCGCTTTCGGGGGATACTCCGGAAGGACCGGGTGCGAGCGGATCAGCCTTTTCGGACACGGAGCCGGGTAACGCGACGGATGAGGCAGAATCCTCCGGAACCGGGACGCGGGATGCGAGTTCCGTCGCACACCTGTGGGAAATCCTGACCAAACGCTGGGAAGACACGATGCTGATGGAAGCCCTTCAATTGCGTCACGCGCGCCCTGAACAAAGGGGCACCGAGCTTTTTCTTGTTTTCCCGGACATTATGCGTGCGTACATCGATCGATTGACACAAACAGATGAATATAAGAAAATCAAAGAAGATACGCTGACACTGATCAGCGGTGTATCAACCATTCGCATGGTCACCGACAGTGATGCGGGAAACGGGCATGATTCATCGCAAAGATCGAATGCAGCCAAGGTTATGCCCGACTGGGTGAGGCAGATCCGGACATTTTCGCAGAAGAACGGGGTTGAAATCGAAACGGTCGACGACATGTGACCGTCAGTGACCGACCTATTAAATTTACCGGGAGGACAATAATATGGCAAAAGGCGGATTTCGGGGATTGCCCGGCGGAGGCGGCGGTAACATGGGGCAGCTCCTTCAGCAGGCGCAGAAAATGCAACAAGCCGCACAGCGTGCTCAAGAAGAGATAAAACAGACGACAATCGAAGCAACATCCGGTGGCGGAGCAGTTAAGGTTGTTCTCGGCGGCGACCGTGAAATCAAAGAATTGAAGATCAACCCGGAAGCGGTCGATCCAAACGATGTTGAGATGCTCGAGGATATGATCGTAGCTGCCTGTAACGAAGCCCAACGAAAGCTGGAAGAATATTCCGAAGCGAAGATGAGCGGAATTACCGGCGGCATGAAAATGCCCTTTTAGAGGAAAGCCGAATGCGCTATGCTCCGACTATTGCCAAGCTGATTGCCGAACTCGGAAAATTGCCCGGAATCGGAAATAAATCCGCTCAACGGCTGGCATTTCATATTCTCTCCATGCCGCTTGAAGAAGCGGCGACACTTTCGGATTCGATTACCGCGGCACGGCAATCCGTCCGGCTTTGTTCCGTTTGTCAGAATTATACCGATCGTGACCCCTGCTCGGTTTGCGGGGATCCGAATCGAGATCGCTCGACGATTTGTGTCGTCGAAAATCCCCGCGACGTATCCACTATGGAGCGTATGCGCGACTATCAGGGTTTGTATCACGTTTTGCACGGGGTATACTCCCCTCTTCAAAACGTCGGACTTGATTCCCTGAAACTCAAAGAATTGATCACCCGGCTTCAAAAAGAAGACAGCGTCCGCGAGGTCATTCTGGCCACGAACCAGACCGCCGAGGGTGAGGCGACAGCCCTTTACATATCCAGACTGATAAAGCCTTCGGGGATCCGTGTGACACGAATCGCCTCCGGACTTCCAATGGGTTCCGATCTTGAATTCGCGGACGACCTCACGTTATCTAAGGCGATGAGGGCTAGACACGAATTCTAGCCCTCGAGCCCCGATCTACGTAAGAAGTCTCCGCAAATAAGGCGATGAGGGCTAGACACGAATTCTAGCCCTCGAGCCCCGATCTACGTAAGAAGT
>JAAYIQ010000150.1 GCA_012523365.1 Clostridiaceae bacterium | reverse complement strand
TCCTCCGAGTCATTCCAGATCGCCCCGACCTCGTGCGGCTTGCCGTGCGGCTCGTTTTTGAGGTCGAATGCGATCAATGTATCGTCGTCTTTATATCGGTCCGCCAGAAATTCGATCGAAGCGTAGTACTGTTCGACAGAGATCCGATCGGTATACCACAGATTTGTCATGTGTCCCATCGCGTCGGTTTGGGCACTGTGGATATCAAACATGACCTTCATACCGTTCTTTGCGCAAATATTGATCGCGTAATCGAAAATTTCAAGGCTGTTCATCGAATTGAGCTCCGGATTGATCGCACGATTATAATTGGCTTCCGGAAAGATGCCCTTCTTCCACTCCAGTACCAATTCGGATGAAATCGGAATACGCAAGAGATTGAAACCGTGATCCGCAATCGATTCCAGTGCCTCTTCCATGTTACAGGACCATACCCCGTCGAAAATATTCGTTCCGGTGTTATATCCGAACCAGTTGATTCCGGTCAGCCACACCCGGTTGCCGTCCTGATCGACGATCCGGTTTCCTCGCGTCGTCAGATAATCATCGTCTGCAATACCGGCCGGGCGGTTCGGATCGGGAACCACAGCCGGAGTGGGATCAGCGAATTCCTTCGTTTCGTTATTTCCATTATCGGATTGCGCCGAAATCACAGTCACGGAGGGCTTTGCTTTTGATGTGATAATGAAGCCGATATCCGTGATTTCTTGTCCCAGGGCGATGTTGCTGTTATATTTCATGGGTTTGATAATAAGATTACCATCTGAGATTTTGAAAACACCATTCCATCCGTCCGATTGACTGATGGAAGAATCTCCGGGAACTGACAGATAAACTGTCCAGGACGAAACCTCTGTCGATCCGTTGTTTACGATCGACATGCTATATTGAGTTTTATAGAGGGATCCCTCTTTCCATTGATTGATCAAATTCAAATCTACCGATAAATCCGAGTTCGCTCGTACTCCGGGAAAAAAGATTCCGAGCACAATCAGAGCGGAGCACAAAAATATAACCACAGAACGAGAGCACTTCTTATTTGAGAGCATCGTTTCCATTCCTTTTGACCATATTTTAAGTACACGGATCAAGACATCAGTATTCCTCTCTCGCACCGAACTCAGCCGACTCCACCCATTCTTCCGGGCGACCGACTCTTTTCGCGAGTTCATCGAAAAGATCGTAGTGTTGTCGTTCCTGCTCCATCAGATACTTGAATACGGCCTTATCCGAATCACTACGGGCGTCGGAAAACAGCTGAAGATACAAATCTATACCTTTAGATTCAATTTCACGTGCCAATCGGTATACCGCGAGTTGCTCCGATGATGAATACATGCCCTCGGACAATACTTCTGCACCGTCAAATATAGAACCGACTGTAGCCAGAGCTTCATTATCCGGCAACGTATCGATTGCCCCTTGCATCATTTTGCGAATGATCTCGGCATGGCGGTTCTCATCTTTGACCAACATAATAAAAATTTTGTGTAACGCGTTTTCCTTATTGTCGTCTGCCTGTTTCAAATAAAAATCGATCCCGTCCAATTCGGTCTGAAGCGCATACTCCAAAGATTTCATATCATTCTTCCTTTCTAAATTCATTACGGTTCCGGAACAACATTTGACTTATCATTAATCGAAAAGCGTATCATATCAGCAATCCGCCGTTCGGGCTGAGAACCTGTCCGGTAATGAAATCCGCTTGATCGGAAGCCAAAAAATATATGGCCTCGGCAACTTCGGCAGCCGACCCGATACGCCCGAGTGGTGTTTCATCACAGATATCCTGAATCTCTTTAACACTCAGTCTTGAATTCATGTCCGTGTCGATCAAACCGGGAGCGACACAATTGACGCGGATTCCGGATGGCCCGACCTCCTTGGCCAGAGCCTTCGTAAAACCGACGATCCCGGCCTTTGCCGTTGAATACGCCACTTCACAGGAAGCACCGGTCATCCCCCAAATCGAAGAAACGGTAACGATCGAACCGACTTTTCTCGACAGCATACCGGGCAGGATAGCCTGTGTGACATTGAACAGTCCGGTAATATGCGTGTCGATCGTTTCTCGAAAAGCTTCCGGAGTCACATCTTGAAATAACCCGAAATTAGATATTCCTGCGTTACTGACCAGAACATCAACGGCGCCGAATTCAAGCATTGCTTGTGAAGCAACACTTTTGACGGCATGAAAATCAACCAGATCCACGCGATACGACACCGCCTCGCCGCCCAATCTTCTGATGTCAGAAACAACCTGGTCGGCCAAATAAGAGTTCTTGCGGTAGATTACGGAAACCGCATAACCATTTCGAGCAAACAGTCTTGCCGTTTCGGCACCGATTCCTCTGGAAGAACCTGTAATTAATGCGTGTCTTCGCGTCTTCATTATCCATTTCCCAATTCTTACGCAGATTGATTCAATAAAAGCAGTATTACAAATATATCTTACTATCCAATTGAACACGCCGCAACACTACGCTGTTGTAAAAAAAAGGCTCCTTATCAAAGGAGCCCATTAAATGAATGAAGAAATAATCACTATAGGAACAGATTGTTCCAAACAAAAGCTCCGAACAAGGATGTGATGAATACGGAGATTGCAAATGAAGTGACAACAAGCATCGTGCTCTTCATGTAACCGCTTTCATCTTTTTCAAGATAGAAAAAAGATAAAATAATTCCGGAAAACAGATATACAAAACCAATCATCGGCATGAGAAATATCGACATGAAGGATATATCAGACAGGAAAAGAAAGTCGAATATGCTTGCGATAACGATAACGGGCACGGCGGGAATCATTGAAAGACCAACAACGGCAATGATTGAAGGGAGGCTTTTCTTCTCCAACTTAAATGCTGATTGAAGAAGGAAGAACGAGAAAATCAAGCCTGCCATTCCGCACAAAAGTGCAAACATCAAGGCGAATCCACTTCCTCCACCCACCTCATCATCAAAGGCAAAGCGTAAGAAATACACGATCGCAAATGCGCCGAGAGAAATTAATCCCCACAACCAATAAGAATCTGCGGAACGATTCATGATGGCGTCGATCGGATTCTTGAAGAATTCAGACAAAAACGCCCCCACATTAACGTCGGCGGATGATTTCGGTGTTTCCGTCTTCTCTACAGCCGGCACCACTTCCTCCACAAACTTCTTCCCGCATTCAGGGCACTGAACGGAACTATCCGGAATCTCTTTTCCGCAATCAGAACAAAACATTCACACCTCCGTATTTTCGAAATCTTTAATAAAGATCTGGTTTTCATGATAGCATGAAATTATTCTAACGACAACTTCACCCAAAGAATTATGATCTGTTTCAATGCAAATAAAGAATAAATCGAATCAATTGACATGCGACATTCGTATGATAAAATTGTAAAGGCGTCGGGGTGTAGCTCAGTTGGCTAGAGTGCTTGCTTGGGGTGCAAGAGGTCGCCTGTTCAAGTCAGGTCACTCCGACCAGAACACCGGCAGATTCGTTCTGCCGGTGTTTTCCTTTTCGATAAAAGAACAACCGCCCCATTTCTGAGGCGGTCGTAGAAATTATATCCGACGTCTAAAATTCTCTGCTTCTGGATCCGGGCCTCGGAGTTTCATCCGAACCGGCAGGAGAATCGGGTTGTTTTCTGATGTTGCGATTAGGGAAATCAGATCCTCCTTCTCCTCGATCGGGTCTGCGGTCAAACCGTTCCGGTCTGTCTCTGCGTTCATCGGAGGAGCCTCTGCGCTCCCTTTTGAAACGATCTCCTCCGTCTCTTCTGGTGGGTTCCGCGGATTCGGTATAACCTTCGGGCTTATCAGTACAATCTCTCATGGAAAGGTTGATCCTACCCTGATTATCGATCTCGAGAACCTTAACCTTGACCACATCGCCTTCTTTAACAACGTCCTCAACCTTTTCGACGCGTTGCCATGCCATCTTTGAGATATGGACCAATCCTTCCTTACCGGGCAGGAATTCCACAAACGCACCAAATGCCATCAGCCGGGTGACAACACCGTCATAAACAGCTCCGGGCTCGGGGTCGTTTACGATGCCGTTGATGATCGACAAAGCACGTTGTGCTTTCTCGGCGTCCGGAGTCGCTATGTATATCCTTCCGTCATCTTCGATGTCGATTTGAGCACCGGTATCGGCGATGATCTTATTGATGACCTTTCCGCCGGACCCGATCACTTCCCTGATTTTATCAACGGGAATTTGAATTGTAATGATTCTGGGCGCGTACTTGGAGAGTTCCGCTCTCGGCTCGGGCATACACGGAAGGAGAATGTCATTGATTATTTGAAGACGACCTTTACGGGTCATCTCAAAAGCCTGTGCGATGATGTCCAGACTCAGACCGTCGACCTTAATATCCACCTGAATCGAGGTGATACCCTCCGTTGTTCCGGCAACCTTAAAATCCATATCTCCGAAGAAATCCTCGATCCCCTGAATGTCCATGAAGACCAGAAAATCTTTGTCGTCTTCTTCGTTAACAATCAATCCGGTGGAAATTCCCGCAACCGGGCGTTTGATCGGTACGCCTGCATCCATCAGTGCTAACGTGCTTGCACAGACGGATCCTTGAGACGTCGATCCGTTCGACATCAGAATTTCCGAAACAGTACGAATCGCATAAGGAAAATCATCTTCAGAAGGCAAAACCGGGATCAATGACTTTTCTGCAAGAGCACCGTGTCCGATTTCACGTCTTCCGGGCGATCTGGACGGTTTGGCTTCTCCGACGGAATATCCAGGGAAGTTATAATGATGCATATAGCGCTTGCTGTCTTCGCTGTCTAGACCGTCCAAGGTTTGCGACATCGACAACGGAGCAAGTGTGCAAGTTGTAAGAACCTGTGTTTGCCCTCTTTGGAAAAGTCCCGAACCGTGAACTCTCGGAAGCAATCCTACTTCGCAGGAAAGGGGACGAATACTGAAGAGGTCTCTGCCGTCCACACGAACATGCTCACTGAAAAGGTAGTGTCGAACCACCTTCTTTTCGAGTTTGTATATCGCGTCACCGAGATACTTGAGATAATCTTCGTTATTTTCGGAAAGATAGGCGCGAACTTTCTCTGTCAACTCCGCAACTTGTCCGTCGCGAACACTTTTATCATCGGACAGGACAGCATTTCGCATATCTTCCCACGCATACTCCTTAATTAAGGCAAAGGCCTCTTCAGGAACATCGCAGGACTCATAACTGAACTTCGCTTTTCCGATTTCGGAAGCGATACCGGAAATAAAGCGGACCAATCCCTTTATCGATTCATGACCAATACGGATCGCCTCAAGCATAATTTCATCCTGGACTTCATTAGCACCGGCCTCGATCATGCAAATTTTGCTTTCGGTTCCGGCCAAGGTAACATACATCCTGCTCTGTTGACGTTGTTCTTCGGTGGGGTTGACAATGACCTCATCACCGATGAGTCCCAGAATCACTCCGCCGATAGGGCCGTCCCACGGAATATCGGATATAGAGACTGCGATTGACGAACCGATCATCGCAACAATTTCGGGTGAGCAATCCTGATCTACCGAAAGAACCAAATTCGAAACGGAAACATCATTTCGCAGATCTTTCGGGAAAAGAGGACGCATCGGACGGTCAATTACGCGTGATGTCAGAATCGCCTTCTCAGAAGGTCTGCCCTCTCGCTTAATAAACCCTCCGGGTATTTTTCCGGCTGCGTATTGCTTCTCCTCATAATCGACGGAAAGCGGAAAATAATCGATTCCGTCTCTCGGAGAATTGGAAGCGGTTGCCGTCGACAAGATAGCTGTTTCACCGTAACGTACCAGACATGACCCATTGGCAAACTGTGCCAACTTGCCGATTTCGACTGTTAGTTGTCTGCCGGCAAACTCAAATTCAAACTTTCTTTCCATAAAAAACCTCCCGGGAATAATGAGCCGTCCGGGTGGTAGCTTGTAGATTCATGCTTTGACACGGTCAAATCATCAACCTACCCTCTACTACCCGGGTTAACGGCATGCAATGAACTGAGATTATTATAACTCAATTCAGACCTATATTCTTAAAAAGGCGGGCATTTCTGCCCGCCCTCATAAGCAAAAACTATTTTCTGATACCTAATCTGGCGATTATGGAACGATAACGCTCCACATCAATCTTCATCAGGTAATCCAGAAGACCTCTTCTCTGACCGACCATCATCAAAAGGCCGCGTCTTGAGTGATGATCGTTCGCATGCTCTTTCAAGTGGCCCGTCAAATGGTTAATTCGAGCCGTTAAAATAGCAATCTGAACCTCGGGTGACCCCGTGTCGCCTTCCTTAAGGCCATACTCTTTGATGATTTCTGCTTTGTTAATGCCCATATCTTCCTCCTTATTCCTGATGCTCAGTAACCGGTCGGACTGTCCGGAAACCGTGCTATCGGCTGACATCAAGGAAGTTTACCACAACGCGATAAGGATGTAAACACGATATTATTAAGCGTGAGTGTTTGAACGCAAATCAACCGTTACCCCGAATGAAATAATTGCCGGGACGATGGAGCTCTTTAAACAATTGTTTCTCTTCGGGTTTGACAATTTTATAGTAACCTCTGCTTATTCCGTATTCCAACGAAGAGAGCGCCATCTCCAATTCCTTTGCATCGCCCGGCATACGAATCGGTTCGATGCCTCGCCAAGTGTTTCGTCCTCCGCCCTTCGCGATATACATGGCTTGGTCCGCAATGTCGACATGCTCCTGAAGCGACAAATCGCGGTTCGGACCATCAAACAATGGATAAGGAGTAAAGCCGATACTGCATGTTACATTTCGCTCGGGATGGTTGGCATCAGCGGGAACTCGAACCGATTCAGCGAAAGTTTTTCGAAGAGTTTCAGCATGAGCGGCGTAATCCATCGGGTATGATTGGCTGATAAACACAAGGAACTCTTCTCCTCCGTTTCGGATCACAAATCCGCGGTCAGAGACACACTTCATCAAAGTAGCCCCAACCTCTTTCAGAACCTCATCACCACATAGATGTCCGAATTCATCGTTTATAGATTTGAAAAAATCGATATCGATCAAATAGATTCCGCAACAGGCTGAAGCGTTCGTCTTGGGCATGTTCTGATCACTGACCGAGCATAAAATATATGTTCTGAGTAGTTCCGGAACGATATCGGACAGGTACTTACGATTCATACATTGCGTCAACTCGTCTGTATATAAATCTTCGCTGACGTGATTAACAGCGTTCCTTACCGCCTCTGTCCAGTTGTCCTGAGGAGTGAAAACTTTGAATATTCCGAGTTCATGCGTAGAGACATCCTTCTTGTTGCGGGAAATAATACGATTCTTATGAGAGAAAATATTGAACTCATTTAACAGTTCCCGAATGGGGTAATAAATCACTTTCTGGTATATCTCGATCAGCATCAATGTCAGAAGAACAGAGAACAATACCATTCCCAAGGCCAGGGAAACGGCAAATTGAATATGGAAATTATTCATCTCTCCCCATGAAGAAAAAGGCGAAAAGCCCATCGCGAACGATACGACAAAATACACGAGTAATCCGGCAATAATCGAAAAAATGAAAACGAAAACAAACAGATAACGAGCCACTTTCCACAAGAATACACGTGCGTCCAGTGAGCCGATATCACTAATCATTTTGGAAGTACGGTTCTTCATTGACACCTACAACTCATTTTTTGTATCTTAGAGAAATTATAGCACTCGATCATTTATAAATATAAAATAATGTGTAAATGATTACGTTATTTTTTTTTGCCACTCTTTTTCCCGTGCCTGCCTGTACAATTCAGAGTAAATCATGGTATTATTTTCCCGGTTCATACTGCCGTGCAAGGATTTGTCCCGGCTACTTCAACCGAATCCAAAAGGAGGACACTCATCATGACTACACTCAAAGGAAACCTTATGTTCGGGCAATCCGGCGGCCCCACATCCGTGATCAACGCTTCCGCTGCCGGTGTATTCATTGAAGCATTGAAACACAGTGACGTGATCGAAAAGGTCTACGGTGCGGCAAACGGCATCGTCGGAATTTTGAATGAAAAATTCTACGATATAGGTCAAGAAGATCCCGAAGAGTTGGAAATGCTCAAGTACACTCCTTCATCCAGCCTCGGTTCCTGCAGATATAAACTTGCCGACGTAAACAAGGACGACACCGATTATCAGCGTCTCTTGGAAGTTTTCCGCAAATACAACATCCGTTATTTTCTTTATAACGGAGGAAACGATTCAATGGACACATGCAATAAGATATCCAAATTTCTCCAGAAATCCGGTTACGAATGCCGCGTAATGGGCGTACCGAAGACGATTGATAACGATCTTTTCGGAACCGATCATTGTCCCGGATTCGCCTCGGCCGCTAAATATATTGCGACGACTACGATGGAAGTTTTCCTCGATGCAAGAGTGTACGATACCGGGATGATCTGCGTGATCGAAATCATGGGACGTCACGCCGGCTGGTTGACCGCCGCGACACGACTTGCTTGCGAAAAGGGATGCGGACCCGATCTTATCTATCTTCCCGAGGTACCTTTTGACATCAACGAAATGATCACGGATGTCACCCGTATTTATGAAAAGAACAAGAAAGTTATTATCGCGGTATCTGAGGGAGTACAAACCAAAGATGGACTGTTTATTCCGGAACTAGTAGCCGGCGACGATGTTTCCGTAGACTCCTTTGGGCACAAACAGCTCGGAGGGACCGCAGTCGTTCTTGCTGATATCTTGAAGAAAGAAACCGGAGCAAAGGTGCGCGGCATTGAGCTTTCTCTGATGCAAAGGTGTGCTTCTCACTGTGCATCTCAGACTGATATTGACGAATCCTTCCTGGCCGGCCAAACAGCCGTAATCAAAGCGATCGAAGGTCTGACCGATTATATGATCGGATTCGAACGTGCACCCGGAAAAGAATACAAGTGTGATATTGAGCTGATTCCTCTGAACGATGTAGCCAACACCGAGAAAAAAGTACCGCGCGATTGGATCAACGCAGCAGGTAACTTCGTAACCGAGGATTTTGTCGACTATGCCCTTCCGCTCATTCAGAATGAAACCAAGCAGCAAATCGTTGATGGTTTACCCCGTTTTGCGAATTTGAAGAAGGTATTGGTCTGAGGATAACACAAACAGGAATCAAAGGAGCTGCCTCAATCGCTTTTCGGGCGATCGGGGGCGGCTCTTTTGGTTTTAATGTTATTCTGTGGCTTCGAATTCTGCTCCTTTTTCTTTGTGTGTTTTGCGGGCGCGATTCCGACCTTTCCCCTCATTCGTTTTGCCAGTTTATCCTGCGATGCGACGGAAAAACCGAAAAACCCGAACATTTCGCCCAAAGAATAATAATCTCCATGTACATACGAAACAAGTTCCGCACGCTCCAGACAAATTTTACCTCGTTCATCAATCAGGCTTTGCTGAGCGGATACGGACACAATTTCCGCAATGAACATGTCGTGAGACCCCAACTCAAGAACTTGACGAACGACGCATGACAAATACAACGGGGTCTGTTTAATCGCGGGAGCAATGTTGAGACCGATCGCCGGAATTGCATTTAAGTCGCATGACGCAAACTTGTCTTCGTCAGCACCGGACTTGACCCCGCAATAATCACAGGCACGGGCCAAATTCTTCCCAACTAAATTTACAACAAATTCGCCTGTTTCGGAGATCAACCGGTGTGAGTGTCGCGATTTTCGAACGGAAATCGAGAGCATCGGCGGGTCGGAGCAGACCGTTCC
Source organism: Clostridiaceae bacterium (assembly GCA_012523365.1). Taxonomy (GTDB): domain Bacteria; phylum Bacillota; class Clostridia; order Saccharofermentanales; family Saccharofermentanaceae; genus JAAYCT01. Next base: position 25,790 of record JAAYIQ010000150.1, on the reverse strand, counting down.
CGCCCACGCAATCGTGATGATATTCGGACGATCCTTAGTCTTCGCAATATCCGAACCGGCACAGGAAACCATTACTGCCGGAAGAGGGTAAAGAAGAACTGTCGGAGGAAATTCCACTCTTCCCGGATTGTCCTCAACTCTCTCAACCATTTCTACACACTCCTTTGGAATCATTATTTCCCAAAATAACCGAAAATCTCATGTTCGATCAAGAATTCCTTGATATCTACTCCGCTTGCGAATCCGACCAATCTTCCGTCCTTGCCGATCACTCGGTGACAAGGGATAATCACAGGAACCGGATTGTCCGAGCAAGCGGAACCAACTGCGCGGGTGAGATTTCTAGCGGCAACACGATCATTTCCGGTAAGAGACATCGCAATATCCTCATAACTTACCGTGGCACCGTAAGGGATTTTCTTAATTTCTTCCCATACATGCCTTTGAAAATCACTTCCGTGCGAGAATCTCACATTTACGGTGAACTTTGTCCGGGCTTTCTTCAAATATTCCGAAATTTCTCTGGCGGCTTTGGCCACCTCAGTCGGCAGTGCGATCTTGTTATCAATTTGGTCCGCGCGGATTTCTTGTCGAACAACTCCGAGCGAGTCGGCGACTCCCGTCCGAATGGCGACGGTCCGATCGAACGGGTCCTCGATCCTGTCGAAAAGCGGATAAAACCTGACTCCTTCAACGAAATCGGAACTCCCTCGGACAGCGATAACACCTTTCGGAAAAGGAACAAACGCAACGGAATAATCCGGATATTCGGAAGCTAAAAGCGAAAACATTCCTGCGTCAACATAAACTCCGTTCAGGTTCAACTCTTCTTCGAGAACCGCTTCCTGTCTCATTCCGCATGCTTCCGCCGTTTCACCGAGGCGAATATCCGATATGGCAATGTTCCAACTCACCTTATGAAGTGTCATCGAAAAAAATGCGATCCGAAGAATCGTATCGATGATTTTGCGTTTAATGATCTCAATTTGATCATCATCCGCAGGCCACACTTCCGGGAAACGACAATAAATCCATGCATTGTTGTGAACGGGATGAATGCCATAGAGCCCGGCAAGACCGCAAATGGATGAAATACCGTCTCCGGTAACCGAAGCAATATAAAGACTGACGGAGGAATCCGCGATCGAAGAGCGGATATACGCTGAAATCTCGCTTGTTTTCATATCGCGAAAAACGGATTCCTTGAGTCGTGCCGAATCGTTAATCCGAACCGGGGTAAGTGTTACGTCTGGCATCGCTCCTCTGCCCTTTCCGACCATGTCGGTCTGCTCAATCATTGATGGACTCAATCAGCTCGTGTGGGGGCAAATCAGAATTTATCAACTCGGCATAGTATTGATTCAGGAAATCTTCCGTTTGCACAAAAAAATCGTAATCAGAAACAAACGGACAATAAAATGCGTCGCTCATGTAATCTTTCAGTTTGTAAAACGATCCGGTATACTTAACGTTCGTGAAAGAATAGTCCCAAACATCCGGAGATTTTACGACAGGAAGAAAACCCTCGTAATCATTCAGCCTTATTCGCAACATGATTGCATCGGGGTCCAGGGCAATAAATGCGGCATAATCAGATGCTTCATGTGGATGTTTCGTGAAAGCGGATACACATAGCGGAAAAACAGTAAGAGCAGGCGGAGAATAAGTTCCTTCATTGACGGAAGGGATCTGGGTGATTGCGAGGGTGTACGGCATATAATTCGCCCATCGCGAGATTTCATCAGAACCTCCGACCCAGAACGCAACTCTTTTCGCGAGTATCGGATTCATGGTTCCGAAAACCTCATTGATTTTCTCTTCGCTCATTTCTTCCACAAAATAGGAAGGGTCAATATTTCGCAAAAATTTCATCGCATCAGCGAACCCGGCCGAATGTGTATCGATTTCATCATCCTTACGTGCCATATAGCCGAGAGTCGAATCAAATGAAGCAGGCAGAAAAGGTAACATATCGGAACCTGAATATATCGGAACCACATGCCGGTCCATCAAAATCTCGGGCGTGTTGAGAGCATTAACAGCTGATGCAGCGTCGACTATATCTTGAAAACTCACTTCGTAGGGAAGTTCAACTCCGGCAGCTGTCAAAATTTCGGTATTCGCAAAAAGAACTGTGATCGAAGCGGCATAAGGAATCCCTAAGAGTTTTCCCAGGTATGTACACTGCTCCGTCATATAAGGGTAAGCGTTTGACGGAGCGATGTACGGGTTACCGGAAAGAAAATCATTAAGCGGCAGAAGAAGTCCGAGTTCGGCCATCCTTGACATTGAATCGGTAAAAATAATATCAGGAATTGTTCCATCTTCTTCCCAAGTCTTGTAAGACGAAAAGCTTGCACCTGTAGCTGATGTTGTGTAATGTTCAACAAAAAACAAAGGATCGATTGTCTGCAAATATTCCAGTGAAACCGTTTGTCCCGTAATACCGGAACCAATCAATCCCGTCTTTTTTGCGGCGTATAACTTTGCCAAATATATCGAAGTTTCTTCCGAAAACGGTGCCGCGACACGAATAACATCCGGAATATCCGTGTTCGGGGAAGGAATCGTTTCGATAATCAGAGTTGTTTCGCCGGCCGTGCCGGAATTTGTGGGAACGGACGGAAAAATTGAGGTCTCGGATTTACAGGAAGAGGAAAGAATAACCGAAAGGCACAAGATTATTACAACAGAAAACGATTGATAAACAGAAGAATGTTGATGTCTGCCGTTGATCCGCATATGTCGATCAGGGTTGCCGCGCATCTTAATTCAAGTCCTCCGCCGGTCACGTTTGATAGCGATTAGAGTGCAATAAAATCATTATAGCATTAAAAAAACTGTACAAGCCATGAAATGCTTGTACAGTTATTCTGGAGCCGATGGTGAGAGTCGAACTCACGACCTATTCATTACGAGTGAATTGCTCTACCACTGAGCCACATCGGCGTCCTTTCGGGCACGCATTAAAATATACAAATAGTGAACCCTAATGTCAAGTGCGTGAAATGCACCAAATGTATTATCCGGAAAGAATTTGATTCGCGGAAATAAATAGACTATCCGGCAATGATGCGATTTGCAGAAAGAAGAGTTTCAGCTTTTACTTTCTCAAAATCAATCGTGGTCAGTTCTCCTTTGTATTTAACAAAGCACCCGTTGATCATAACGGACTCCACGGCTGAAGAAGGCGTTCCGTAAACCAAGGAAGAAATCGGATTCCCAACAGGCCATACCGAAGGATTATCGCATCGAACGATTTGAAAATCAGCACACATTCCCGGAGCGATGACGCCGCAATGTTCAAAGCCTAACCCGCAAAATCCCGCCCTGGTAGCCATGTACAGGGTGTCCTCGGCATTCATGTCTTCCGGATTACCGAACACACCTTTTGCGATCAAAGACGCCAAGCGCATTTCCGAATACATATCCAAACTGTTATTGCTTGCGCTTCCATCTGTTCCGATACAAACGTTCACCCCACGTTCCAACAGTGCTTTTACATTGCATATACCGGACGCGAGCTTCAAATTGCTCGACGGATTATGAGCAACCGTTACATGGTTTTCCGCAAGTATTGCGCGATCATTATCCGCTAAATGAACCCCGTGAGCCGCAATGCAAGGCACGTTAAAGATTCCGAAATCATATAATGCCTCAGCGGGTGTCTTACCATATCGGGCAATGCAATTATCCACCTCAGTTCGGGTCTCAGACAGATGAACATGTATCGAAACGTCCGAAGCCAGAGCCTCTTCAGCCAATTGGGGATACAAATAATCCGGATACAAATAAATCGAGTGTACCATCAGCGAAACGCGGAGAAGGCCGTCATCCAGAGAATGAAAAGACTTCCGAAAATCACGGAGAGAATGCGGATCCGTCCTCCATTTCCCATCTTCGTTGATTTTTCCGTCATGAGAAAGATTTAATCGGAAACCTGATTCCAGTGCCGCACGGGCGGTCTGCTCGCCCATAAAATACATATCGGCTGACGCTCCCGTCCCTCCGCTGATCATTTCCGCGATACCGAGAAGGCTCGCATAGTAAACGTCAGATTCAATTAAACGGCTTTCACGGGGTAGAATAACCTTGAAAAGCCAATCCTCCAGAGTCATGTCGTCTGCTGTATTCTTCAGTATTGACATCGGGATGTGCGAATGACCGTTCGCAAAAGTCGGTAATAAAATGCGATCGGTTCCGATGTAAACATCATATTCGGGAATACGCCCGGCGATGTTAGGGGGTTGCGAATCATCACTTTCATTATTCGACTCAGCTACCAGGCATAATGACTGTACGGCTTCATCCGGACTCGTTCCGACATAAAGAATTTTGCCGTCACTTACAGAAATGCAGGAGTTTCTCAGAACAGAAGCCCCGCCCTGCTCATCAGGGGTCACCAGCGTAATGTCTTTAATGATTAGCGGACGATTCATTTTTTCTCCCGTCAGATGTCCCACGAAGATATATATTTTTCTTGTTCAGGTGTCAGTACGTCAATGTCCTTTTTCTTATCTAAAAGAAGTAAGCGGGCAACCCTGTCGTCGATTTCCGGAGGAATATCAAATACACCGATCTCCAAGGATTTTCCATGTAAGGCCAAATATCTTGCGGAGAGCGCTTGAAGTGAAAAGCTCATATCCATGATTTCTGCGGGATGTCCATCGCCCGAGGCCAAATTGACAAGCCTTCCCTCAGCTAAAATCGATATTGTTCTTCCGTCTCGGAGTATATATCCTTCTATTCCGTTTCTTAACTCAGATTTTGAGTCCGACAAAGCCTCCAGATCCTCAATGTTCACTTCGACATCGAAGTGCCCGGCATTACAGCAAATCGCACCGTTTTTCATTCGATTAAAATGCCTGCCCGAAATCACGTCCTTACAGCCGGTGACTGTTATGAAAATATCACCGATGGATGAAGCTTCATCCATCGTCATAACATCGTACCCTTCCATGATCGCTTCACAAGCTTTCACCGGGTCAATTTCCGTTACTGCAACTCTTGCACCAAGGCCCTTGGCGCGTAAAGCAATTCCCTTGCCACACATCCCGAAACCGGCAACAACAACAATTTTCCCGGAAATTAAGAGGTTTGTTGCGGACATGATTGCAGTCCAGACGGATTGTCCCGTTCCGAATCGATTATCGAAAAGATGTTTACACCTCGCATCATTGACCGCTATGGCCGGATAACACAATCGTCCTTCACTCGCAAGAATCTTCAGTCGATGGACACCGGTCGTCGTTTCCTCACATCCTCCGATAAGATCGCGGCGCGCTTCTGAGCACGTAGAATGCAAGAGCATGCAAAAATCTCCGCCATCATCGATCACGATATGCGGATTTGAAGATAGTGTTACTGCCAAATGATTCAAATATGTTTCTTCGCTTGCGCCGTGAACACAATATACATGCACACCCTCGGAAGCAAGTGCCGCCGCTACATCATCCTGCGTAGAAAGAGGATTACATCCGGTCAAATAAACATCCGCTCCACCTGACCGAAGTACTTTCGCAAGGCAGGCGGTCTTCGCCTCGACATGGACACTGATTGCGATTCGAAGACCGTCAAATGGCTTTTCTTCAATCAGTTCTTTCTCGATACGACGCAAGACCGGCATATTCCGATACGCCCATTCGATTTTCTTATGACCGTAAGGAGCTAACTCTATATCTTTGATAATGTATTCAGGAATCTGCATTTTAACCTCCGATCAATTAAATGACTCGGTTTGAATTGATGCGACAATCAAGTCGATGAGATTCCGGGCGGACTGAGCGGCGGTATGTATCACTTCATCATGAGATAACGGATTACCCGTCATTCCGCTGGCCATATTCGATATCAGCGACAAGCCGACAACTTTCAAACCGCTATGTGAAGCAACAATTGCTTCCGGAACGGTAGACATGCCCACGGCAGATGCACCCAAAAGAGAAAGCACCCGGATTTCGGCGGGGGTTTCATATTGAGGCCCGCGCATATAAGCATAAATTCCGGCAGAAATTCTCGAGGATGATTTCTGCGCCAAATCGAGTATCATTTCCGATAATTCTTTGTCGTAAACAGATGTTTGATCCGGAAATCTCGGTCCGTAACGATCCAAATTGGGACCTCTGAGTGGCGACTCGCAGAAAAATGAAAGGTGATCCGTGATCAGCATAATATCGCCCGGATTCATCTCGGGATTCAACCCACCCGCAGAATTCGTCAGAATCAAGTTTCTGACTCCGAGCTCAGCCAGAACTCTTACAGGAAAACAAGCCTGTTCTGTTGAATAACCTTCGTAATAATGAAATCTGCCTTGAAGAATATAAACAGTCTTGTTCCCGATTTCGATTGCCAAAAGGTTCCCCGAATGTCCCGCAACAGTTGTTTCGGGGAAATTGGGAATGTCAGCGTATGGCATTCTTCCGATGACATAGTAACTTGATAACAGTTCCGATAATCCGGATCCAAGAACTACTGCTGTATGGATATTCGGAGGGAAAACTCCCCGAATTCTGTCACAAGCCTCAGCAATTTTACTGTATTGATCTTTTTCCATCATTCACTCTGTTCCTTGCCGCAGCAGTTCTTGTATTTTTTACCGCTTCCGCAGTAACAAGGATCATTTCTGCCGATTTTCGTCGAATCGCGCCGTACGGGCTGTTTGGCAACCGGAGTGCTTGAGGATTGAACAGATGCCTTTGTTTGAATCGTCTGAGCGGAAGGCCCGGATATGTCATCTCCATGTCCCTCCTGTAGTTTGCGAACAGAGGTTTTGCGAGAAATTCTTTGATCCGGCACGATGTTCGCTTTCATGATCATTCGAACCGCATCCATTTGTATGGAAGCATTCATTTCATCAAACATCTCGGAGCCTTCCAGCCTATACTCGATGACGGGGTCCTTCTGCCCGACACTTCTCATTCCGATGGCATATCTCAGCTGATCCATGGCGTCGATATGATCCATCCATTTCTGATCTACATTATAGAGAAGAATCTGTCTTTCCGCTTCTCTGAAAATCTCCGGAGTGATCGTCTCATCTCTTTGCTCAAAGCGGGCAAGAGCTTGTTCGGTTAGCACACCTGCGATTTCCGAGGCGTCAATCGAATCGGATTCCGATCCGATAATCTGATCCGCGATTTCCAAATCACCGAATGTTTCTTTGATTTTTAACGATAGCGCGAGCTTCTCTGTTGAGGATATTGTACCGTCCAAAGCAAAATCCTGAATAATTTTCTCAGAAGAGGATCGAATCATCTTGATATAAGTTTCGTGAATATCTTCTCCGTCCAAGACTCTTTTTCTCTGCGCGTAAGTAATGTTTCTCTGCACATTCATGACGTCGTCATATTCGAGAACGTGTTTTCTGGAACTGAAGTTTAAACCCTCGATCTTCTTTTGAGCAGTTTCGATTTGTTTGGAAAGATACCCGGATTTGATCTCGACCGAATCATCAACTCCGAAGGTATTAAACAGAGCGTTCGCACGTTCGCCGCCGAAAAGACGCAGCAAATCATCGTCAAGCGCAAGAAAGAACCTGGATCGTCCCGGATCTCCCTGACGCCCGGATCTTCCTCTCAACTGATCATCTATACGTCTTGATTCATGTCTTTCCGTTCCGACAATCAGTAGTCCTCCAGCATCAATCACCCTTCGAGATTCCGCTGATGTTTGCACCTTAAAAACTTTATGAAGTTCCGAGAACCGCGTCCTTGCTTCCGTAATTACCGAATCATCCGTTTCATTGTGAGCGGTTGCCTGATCAATCAACTCATCCGAATAACCGATCTTCCTCATCTCGAGTTTGGCCATATACTCGGGGTTTCCTCCGAGCAAAATATCCGTTCCTCTTCCGGCCATATTCGTTGCGATCGTAACGGAACCGAAACGCCCGGCTTGAGCAACAATTTCAGCTTCTCTCATATGATTCTTGGCGTTCAGAACGTTATGTCGAATGCCGGCTTTCGTGAATAATCTCGAAAAAAGCTCGGACTTATCGACGTTTACCGTGCCTACCAATACCGGTTGTCCTCTGCTTGTAGCATCAAGAACTACGTCAAGCACAGCGTTCTGTTTCCCGATTTGGCTTTTGTATACCGTGTCGCTTTCATCCACACGAACCATCGGCATATTCGTTGGTATTTGAATGACATCCAAATTGTATATCGATCGAAATTCCGCTTCTTCAGTGTATGCAGTACCGGTCATACCGGACAATTTTGAATACATACGGAAATAGTTTTGAAAAGTAATTGTTGCCAACGTCTTGCTCTCACGCTCGACTTTGACACCTTCCTTCGCTTCGATAGCTTGATGAAGCCCGTCACTGAAACGTCTTCCGTACATGAGTCTTCCTGTGAAATCATCAACGATTATGACCTCGCCGTCTGTTACGACGTATTTCTGATCCCGGTTCATTGTACCGTTGGCTTTCAACGCATTGTTGATATAATGCATGATCTCAAAATTATCCGAATCGGATAGATTATCGATGCCGAAATATTTCTCGGCTCTGTCAACTCCTCTGGACGTTAATACCGCAGTCTTCGCCTTCTCATCGACAACATAATCGCAATCACCCACAATCTCGTCCATATCGACTTTATCATCCGTCTCAACGACGACGTGCTTTCTTAAGCCTTTTACAAAACGGTCAGCCCTGGAATACATATCGGATGATTCTTCGCCCATGCCGGAAATGATTAACGGCGTGCGCGCTTCATCAATCAGTATGCTGTCAACCTCATCGACGATAGCAAAATTCAACTCGCGTTGAACCAATTTAGATTTCCGATCCACCATATTATCCCGAAGATAATCAAATCCGTATTCATTATTTGTGCCGTATGTTATATCCGACGCGTAGGCAACGCGTCGCTCATCGTTTGATTTGTCATGAACGATCAGACCGACAGATAATCCGAGATATTTATATATCTTGCCCATCCATTCGCTGTCTCGCTTGGCGAGATAATCGTTAACGGTAACAATATGGACTCCTTTTCCGGTAAGTGCGTTTAAATAAACGGGCAAAGTTGCCACAAGGGTTTTACCCTCGCCGGTTTTCATTTCCGCGATACGTCCTTGATGGAGAATGATTCCCCCGATCAACTGAACCCGGTATGGTTTCATGCCCAGCACGCGATTCGAGGCTTCCCTGACGGCGGCGAAGGCATCGGGGAGAATATCATCCAATGTCTCACCTTCAGACAAACGACCCTTCAGCTTATCGGTCGTGCCGATTAGCTCTGTCTCGCTCATTTGTGAATAGAATTCATCCAACGCTTCAATCGCGTCGACAATTGGTATGATCCTCTTGATTTCTTTTGTACTGTGTGTTCCGAATATATTCGTCAATAAACTCATCAGGGAGATTCCTTTCCGTCTGTTAATATTTCATTATTGCTGACTCTTTCTAAAACAGTCTTGTATCCGTCGGCTCCGTATTCGAGACATCTATTCACTCTGCTGATCGTGGCCGTGCTCACGCCAGTGCGTTCAAAAATCTCGGCATACGTATGTCCTTCATTCAGTAAAGCAGCCACTTGAATTCTTGAGGCTAACGATTTGATCTCCGAAACTGTACAGAGATCTTCAAACAGGTTATAACACTCATCTCTTGTTCTGAGTGTTAGAATGGCGTCAAACAATGCATCCGTCTGCGGATCTCTGATTTTATCGTTCATCAATTAATCACCCCGTTAACCCAGAAGACGATCAACAAGAGCATTGAACACCCCGTTGAAAGCTCCGAGCGCTACGACCGCAATAAATGTAGCAATTATCGCCAATACGAGGAAGAACAGAATAATCTGTCGCAGTATCAAAGCTTTTCTGGCGCTTCTCAGCACATCTCCGACCGACATATCCCTCTCGGATATACCGTCACCGTATGCCGGCCTTGTATATGCAGGGGTATGAGCCCTATCATTGTTTGTCTTCAATGGCATCCTCCGAAACGATCATTTCCACGGACCGGAACAACACAAATATGATACCGCAACGAACCTAATGTTACAATGCCATGGGATTCGGATATTCGCCGAAGTTTCTTTGCTAATTTTTCCGGCTTCAGTCTCCCCCGGTTTGGCCTTCATCATTATCTGCGTCCGTGTTGGTCATGTATTTCTCGGAAACACCATGTCTCTTACATATTACATCCACACCTTTCGTCCGGGCGTATTCGAAATATTCCTCCATTTCATTAAGTGCTGATTCAGTCGAATTCTCGGGAATAATTATGATCAGGACTCTGTTATTGATGTCGGAGTTTCTGATGTTGATCTCATCTTTTCCCCATGGTTTATCGGTTCCGTTATAGCGAGCCAAATCATTAATATGTCCAATGATCTTTTTCTCGAGCCCGGAGCCGTCCTGATAATGGGGCGCTGTCAAATCGATACTCTTTATCGATGTAGCCGTTCCTTTGTTCCAGGATGATATCACCGGAAACGATGCCGGAAGATTTGCCCCATACAACTCACGAAAATAGTGCCCGCGTTCAAAGTTGCTCTTGTCCCAAATCGCATCCGCCTGATCGGATGATTGGTTGTCCGTAAGTGTCAGGTTCAGATCTCCGTAAATCGGAACTGCGGAAATAATCTTCTTGTTGATTTCTCTGAATGGTGTAACCCAACAATAATAGACTTCCAGGTTAACGACTCTGTTTCTCTCGTCATAATCAACATATACGCTGATATTATCAATCGACCGATAGATGATGTCGTTACTACATATTCCTTCGAATGTGTTTACGATCTGATCCCTGATGAACTTCCCGAAAATCAGTGTTCCGAAAATGTCTTCGCCTTCTATCCCGATATGCTCCGACAAGGCCGATACAAATCCGATCGCATGAGTAGCTTTGGACAGCGTTTCATTCAACTCTCCGTCTGCAAGTTTTCCTTTGTTGATATCCGATAACCCCTCGGATATGATATCCAAGCCGACATCCATGATCGGCATGGCCAAAGACGCTTCGTTGGTTACCTGATCCACAGCCTGTGATAACGCGACATCCGCCTTCACGCAATTAATACAAAACAGGATCACCAAAGACGTGATCAGAACGATCGGAACCGTGATCGCCATTTCCAAAATGATCGTCCCCTTGCCGGACCTCACTCGGCCGCAAACTGCCGTGCCATCTCTATCCCGAATTCCTTTGATCGTATAATTGACGCTACACTCTGTATGAGTCATAGCATTCTTCTCGCATAAATTCTCTTCCTTTATATCGTGCTTTTGTGTATACGGAAACATACAAACCTCCTGTTGAATATCGTTCAAAAATATCAATCATTCTTTGAAGCAATAGATTTCGCGGAACAAACAGCAGAAAAATCTCGAGATAATCTCGATAACTCGTGCTCATCGATGCTTTGACACCGTCCTTATCATTCAGAGAACTATGATTGATGACCGTCACCTCGCCGCCCTTCATCAGAACATTTAAATCAGTAATGCTCTGTTGTAATGCCCAGGTGACAATGACCAGATACTTGATCACGGAAGGATCAATCACTATCGTTCCGGACGACAACGCCGCGACGCAAACGGCTATGATATCGGCGACTCCTTCCGATTTAGACAGTTTGTCTTCGTCCAGAAGAAAAGCTCCCAGATTCAACAATGCTCTTGCTGAAAATACAAGCGTTTTGGATATATTTACCGCATTGCTTCCCTGTTTTCCGGTAAGAAGATGTTCGATATCTGCCTTGTTTTCTCCGTTTATATCTATGAACGATGTTCCGAAAATATTTGACTCCTGTGCTGTAATCGTTCCACTCTTGACACTTTCCAGTTCGGAATCGAAAAGCGAAGCGGCATACTTATTTATATAGAGGTAGCTCAGAAAATCCGGAGCATCCGAATCAATCGAGCAGGATAATACACCAAACAATTGAGCGATGCTGTCCGGATCGAAAAAATCGAGTTTGATCGCTCCTTTTCCGTCCTGAAGTTTAAGGGTACCCACTCTCTTCATGGTTTCCTTCAAATCATCGATAAAATCCTTGAAGTCGGCAAGCTTGTTGTCATAGTCGACCAGATCAATGAAATTCTCAATGCTATCAAAAATGGATGCCCAATTATCGGTTGATGATAAATATTCCTTCATATAACTCTTCAAAATTCCGGATCCACTCTTCTCCGCCTTCTTAATCAAATCGGAATCTCGTGTATTCCCCAAAGCTGATCCGATTCGAGTCAGAAGTTCATTACCCATCATCGCGGGGAATCGAGTTTTCATATAATCATTGATAATTTTTTCAAGATCATCCGCAGATAGTCTTCTGCCCGCTGAGATTTCGAACGTTTCGATTTGGTCGACTCTGCAGCACGTGTCGAATATGAGTCGGTTTAATACCAATTCTTCGTAGCAATACACACCGTAATGCTTAAGAAGAACACGGTTATACCCGCTGAGGATATTCTCGGCCTGAAGGTGTGCGGCTCTTGTAAGTTCAACTTCATCGGAACGAAGCATAACGCCTCTGTAAAGAATACTCTGGGAAAGAATGACCGCACTCATGATGATACATAAAAATAGCATCGCTCCGCCGCGTTGGTTACTTCTTCTCTTTTTTACCAAAGTGATCCAACCCCTTTCACAATCAACTCAGCCGAATCTCTCAATGAATTAATAAGATACTGCATTCGTTCGGGCGAAGTATAAATCGTATCGGATTCAGCGCTGTTGACACAGATGTTACCAACTTCGTAAATACTAGTATTCTTACTTTGCTCATTGACATACTCGTAGTTCATTCGGGCGCAGTCATTTGTCTGGGCATAAAGAATCGGTCCCGCCGAAAGAATTCCGACAGTAAAGATAAACGCAACCGGGAAAGCTATGGCCGCTTGAATGGTGTTTGACATATTAATCACCTCCTGTACATATGCTAACAGGAGGTGATAATCATCTGGTATGAGATTGTCGACAACGCGATTGATTTTCGACAAGTTGCGTGTAAAAGCCCGGATTCGTATTGGGCATCGGGCAGACAGATAGAACGAATGAACATATCATCCGAAATTATCGAAGCTGTGCTCCCAATTCCTTCGATAAGGCCTGAATAATGCGATCGACCGATTCATTGATATCCGAATCTGTCAGTGTTCGTTCCGATGATCGAAAATTCAAATTAAACGCGACGGATTTTGATGCATCGTCGATCTGCTTACCGGAATACACATCGAAAAGCCTGCATGACTCAAGAAATTCGCCGGCATTACTTCTGATCAGGGATTCCATCAACCCGACCGGCACATCCCGATTGACAATAAATGCCAGATCTCTGGATATAACGGGATATTTCGGGAGCGGAACGCAAGTAATATCATTGGATGCGTTTTTCACAAGGGGATCCGTTTCGATGACAACAACGACCGATTCAATCGGAGCCTCGAACAGTTTGGCGACTTCCGGATGAATAAATCCGATATAGCCGATTGTTTGACCTTGTAATACGATATCGGCGGAACGTCCCGGATGAAGATACGGGCGACCTTCCGATCGAATATATTCCGGATCGGTTATGTTTAAATGTGAAAAGAGCGTTTCAACGACTCCCTTCATGCGAAAAAACAGACCGGGATCGGAGGGGTCCGAATTTGCGTCAAAAAGAATCGCGGAAAGAAGCCGCTGTTCCGTGGGCAATTCTTTGGCGCTGTCCGAAGGCAAATATATAAAAGCGATCTCAAATACAGCTCCTTCTGTAACTGACCGACTGGCATTTCTTCCGGCGATTCGAAGCATTGAAGGAAGCGTGGAAGAACGCATCACGGAAAATTCCTCACCGAGAGGATTGGAAATAACCAATTGATTGCGAATGGGATCATCCGAAGCCAATAACAACCGATCGCACTCCTTCGGACTTTCGAACGAATAAGTGATCGCTTCATAAAACCCTTGCGCGACCATAGTATCCTTGATCTTTTCGAGCATCCGCTGATCAAAGTTTCTGCCGCCGACCGTGGTTTGTCGCCCTCCCGATAACGTTGGGACGATATTATTATAGTCATAAAATCTCGCCACCTCTTCGGCAAGATCCGCAATACACTCGAGATCCGGCCGATAGGATGGTGCGATACAAATTGATTTCCCGTCTTCCGCTTCAAATGAACACCCGATTGCCAACAGCTTTGATCTCATAAACTGCTCGTCAAGGTTTGTTCCGAGAAGAACATTAATCTTTCCCGCGTCAAAAATGATGCGCGCAGTGGGTCTTCTAGTCGGATACACGTCGATAACGCCTTGGGTAACCACTCCGCATCCTAGTTTTTCAACCAACTCACACGCGCGATCCAATGCACGGAGGGCATTCTCCGGATCCAGCCCCTTCTCATAACGCGAAGAAGCTTCCGTTCTTAATCCGACGGCCATCGCGGTTTTGCGAACAGAAATCGGGTTAAATGTAGCGGATTCGAAAAGGACCGTTCCCGTCGTTTCCTTAACCTCGGAATTTTCACCGCCCATTACGCCGGCTATGGCGCAAACCTTATCCTCGTCCGCAATCACCAGGATCGACGGATTCAATTCTCTTTGGATTCCGTCAAGAGTTACGGTTTTCTCATTTTGTTCCGCCGAACGAACGATGATGTGATTGCCGGAAAGGTATTCAAGGTCAAAGGCATGCATCGGTTGACCCATCTCAATACAAACATAGTTGGTAATATCTACAATATTATTAATCGGACGAATTCCGACGGCACGAAGACGGTTTTGCATCCAGGACGGTGAAGTCTCAACTCGAACGTTTTCGATGACTCGAGAACAATAACGGTAACATAGCTCCGGGGCATCAATGGTAATGCGCGCAATATCTCCCGAAAACCGCTCACTCTCTTCGCGAACGATCGGAAGAATCGGAGAGAACGGCGCGTCAAATGTGACGGCAGCTTCTCTGGCTAATCCCTCAATCGAAAAACAATCCGGCCGGTTTGACGTGATCTCGAACTCAATGACCTCGCCCTCAAAACCAAGGTAAGAAGTGATCGGCGTTCCGATAACAGCGGTGTCTTCCAGCGCCCACAAACCATCGGAGTCGGCATTCCTGTAATCTTTCGGGTCCAGTCCCAATTCCTGAACGGAACAGCACATGCCAAAGCTTTCAATTCCACGCAATTTCGCTTTCTTGATCTCAAATCCGCCGGGAAGAACCGCACCGAGCAACGCGACGGGGCACTTCATGCCAACAGAAACATTCGGAGCACCGCAAACAATTTGAAGAGCCTCCCCGCCCGCATTGACCGAAAGCACATGTAAATGGTCCGAGTCCGGATGATCTTGTACGGATTGAATCTGACCGACAACAACACTTTGAAGCCCTGAGCCGGGATCCATGATCCCCTCGGTCTTTGATCCGGATAAAGTCATCCGATCCGCAAATTCCTTTGCCGAAACATTGATGTTGGTAAACTCTTTGATCCACTCAAGCGGAGCTTTCATGAAATATATCCCCCGTAATGATTAATATCGTCAGTCTTATCGAAATTGCCTTAAGAAACGAAGGTCGTTTTCGAAAAGCAGTCGAATGTCCTCAATGCCGTATCTGCCCATCGCCGTTCGTTCCACGCCGATCCCGAAAGCAAATCCGCTGTATATTTCCGGATCAATGCCGGACATCTTCAAGACTTCGGGATGGACCATGCCGGCTCCGAGAACTTCAATCCATCCTTCGTTCTTACAGATTCGACACCCGGTTCCGCCACAACCCCAACAAGAAATATCGACTTCGCAGGAAGGCTCAGTAAAAGGAAAGTGATGAGGCCGAAGTCTGATTTTTGTATCTTCGCCGAAAAGTTTTCTGGCGAACAGTCGAAGGGATCCGATCAAGTCTCCCATCGTTACATGTTGATCGACGAATAAACCTTCAATTTGGTGAAAAATCGGAGAATGTGTACTGTCAAGCGCGTCGGAACGATATACTTTTCCGGGACATACAATCTTGATCGGCGGCTGTGTCTTCTCCATAACACGAACCTGAACCGGAGAAGTCTGCGGCCTCAACAATATTTTATCAGTGATGTAAAATGTATCCTGCTCGTCCCTGGCCGGATGACCTTCGGGCAGTCTCAGTCGCTCAAAGGCGTATGAATCAAATTCGATCTCCGGCCCTTCTGCAATAGAATATCCAAGATTCATGAAAATGTCGCAAATCTCATCGATGACCTTATATAGCGGATGTCGACCACCCATCGGAGGAGCATTCCCGGGAAGCGTGATATCTATTTTCTGCTCAACAAGGGTTCTGTCGTTTTCTTCCGCTTCGATTCGGTGAATCACACCCTGAAGTTTTGATTCCATATCTGATCGAACATCGTTGGCTATTTGGCCGACGACCGGTCTTTCTTCGGTCGACAGGGTACCCATGCCACGCAAAACGGCAGTCAGTTCTCCCTTCTTGCCCAGAAAGCGAACGCGGATCGCCTCGGCTTCCGAAGACGTTTTAACATTGTTGAGTTGCCCCTCAAAAGCATCTTTGATTTGAAGAAGGGACTCTTTGATTTGAATCATGATAAACCCCCCGCATAAGACAATGCCTAAATGATATCATTGTAAAATGCGGCTGTAAAGAACTGGTTATGGCGCTTCTCCGCCCCGACTGTCGTCATTTCACCGTGGCCCGGATAGATGATTACATCATCCTCCAACATCGCGATTTTGGCGATTGATTGTTTCATTTGATTCATGTCGCCGCCGAGATCGGTGCGACCGATCATGTCGGCAAATACCGTATCACCGGTAAATAAATGTTTGCCGTTCTTCTTCTTTTCAAAAAAATCAAAAAGAACAGATATTGAGCCATATGTATGTCCGGGAGTATGGATTACCTTTATCGTAAACGGTTCCGTATCGCTCATCATAAAATCTCTCGGCGTCAATATGTCTCCGTCCTTCAGGGGTAAAACCGGTGATTCAACCGAATAGGGCAGAAACATTCTTGCCGATCCGTTTCGGATGGAATCTTTCATCAGCGGAATTTCGTCCGTATATGCAAGAAGAACACTCTTTGTTTTTCTGGAAATATTGTCCGCTTCGATAATGTGATCGTAATGAGCATGCGTACAGATAATACCCTTAACATCCAACCCGTCCAAATCCAAAAGCTCTACAGGCACGCATGGGTCAATGATGATCGCTTCCTTACCGATGACAACCAAATAAAGGATCGCCTGAAGCGGCCCAAACGGATAGAAACGAACCTCCATAACACACTCCCAAATGTTTTCTAGTGAAATTATAACACTATAAAACGTAAAGAAATCTGAGGAATTGTGAACAGAAATGCATGAAATATGACAATATAAAAAATGAAACTACGATGAACTAATCGCGAACCAACTCGCGCCAGTCCAAATCACCGCGATCAATGGATAGTATCAGAATCTCCGCACTCGCAAGATTGGTCGCATACGGAATGCTGTTATAGTCGCAGGCTTTCAGAAGCGGATTCGGATCATCGTATCCGGGATATTGCGTGTCTCTTAAATAGATCACGGCGTCGATCTCATTAAACATGGTTCTTGAAGCAAGTTGATCGAAACCGCCGGAATAGTCGGTAGATATTCCGTTGATCTGTAACTCAGTGGATGCCTCCAAAAGAGCGGCGGTATTCATAAGAGAAAACAGCAAATGATTCGCCAAAAGCGGCGAATAAGCAATACAGAAATTTACCAGAAGTTCATTCTTGCGGCTGTCAGCCAACAGGACAATTTTCATGTACGCCTCCCGATTAAACGGTTCCATATCATTGTACAAATATTGATACTAAACTTCAACAAAATCCGTTCTGTAAATGGAATGTAAAATCGGGCGGGTATGAAGCCGAAAATCAAATCGCAATTATGACATATCTCCGATTACCGGGGTCGTGTTCTCGGGTTGGGATAAATTCGGATCCGGCACTCCGAAATACGCCATCAGAATCTTTTCCATAATAACCGCCGTCGATGATCCCCACTCGCCCTTTTCGACGACCAGGGCGATGGCGATTTCAGGCTCACCTTCCGCCGGTGCATATCCGATAATCAACCCGTTCGAAAATTCCTTCCTGCGATCCTCGAATCCGGTTTCCGCGGTTCCCGTCTTACACGCTAATTTGATTTTGGTGGTTGTAATGAATTTGTTCAGGAATTTGTAAGCGGTTCCGTAAGTATAAGTAACAACATCCCTCATGCCGCCGCGTATGATTGCGAGGTTCTCTTCATTGAAATTCAGCGGAACGATTTCGGTAGAGCCTTCATAAAGAACGGTTCCGTCTTCCGAAACGACTTCTTTGATGATATGAGGTGTAACCAGAGTGTTGGTCGCAATTGCCGCCGTATATCTTGCCAGCTGGAGAATTGTGAAACAGTTATCGAATTGTCCGATTGCGCTCTGAGCTGTATCGGCCTGCATCCAAAGCCTGTCATGAATATTCTCGCGAAGAAGTCGCTTTGTTTCTCTGCTGGCCCTTATTCCGGAATTCTCTCCGGGCAGATCAATTCCGCTCAGCTCACCGAGCCCCAACTGTTTACCCATAGCGTCGATATTGTCGATTCCCGTTTCGAAGCCGAGACGTTGAAAATAAATATTGCAGGATGTAGCCAGTCCTTGCCGAAGAGTTAACGGCCCGTGACCTCCGTTCGGCTCCTCCAGGCACTTAAAAGGATAGCCGCCGATCTTGATCGGGCTTATGCAGACAACGGTGTTGGAATTGGGAGTAATGAATCCGTTTTCAAGAGCGGCAAGCGCCGTGACCAGTTTGAATGTGGATCCCGGAGCGTACTGTGACATAATCGCGCGATTCCAAAGAGGCATGTCCGCTTCCGTCATCTCTTTGTATTCGCCGACGCCGAGATAATACTCAACTTGTTCTTTTGCTTGCGCATCTCCCTCCATTGCCAGAATAAAGTCATTCGGATCGAAATCGGGATAAGAACCCATCCCGATGATGGCTCCGGTTTTCACGTCCAATACCACAAATGCTCCTGCCGAGGCAGTTTTATACCCGTATTTCGGATTATTCGGATCGCTCGCGGCTTCGGCGGCTTTTTCAATATAGTCTTTTATTGCGTCTAATCCTGCCTTCTGAACTCTCGAATCAATGGTCAGATAGACATCCGCACCGGGGACCGGATTGAAGCCCATCATTTCGGAATAGAATGCGCCATCGCTCATATTATCGGTCCAAACATTATATGGTTTCTTTCCGATTTGGCCGTGAAGGTATCGCTCCATTTGAGACTCGATCCCTGCTTGCCCGACAATGTCATTGATCGAATACCCAAGGTCTTTCAGCTCAGCCAGTCTCTCCTGGGAAATACTGCCGACATACCCGATCACATGCGAGGACCATTTGGCCATCGGAGAATAAACTCGACGGTAATCCTTCGAAGCAATCAAACCTTGGTATTTATAGTTTTGCTCCAAGAGAAGATTGATCAACTCATCCGGAACATCCGTCGCGATTTGAACAGGTGTTCCGGTTTTGAAGGCCCAACTATCCGCAAAGATCTGGTAACGGAACATGATAATTCGAAAAGCTTCATCATTCGAATAGTTTCCGTCAATATTGAATTTTTTCCGAAGATATAAGAAAAACACCTGCGGATCCAACTTCACATATTTATCGGCATGTGTCACGACGACATTCGCGGAAGCTTCCTGAAGTTCAAAAAGGTTTTTACTGGTCTGCCATATCGTGACGTCTTCATCGTTTTTTAAAAAAGAAAACGGTTCAATCGACAAGTAATCTCTGATTTTCGAGACCGGCGTGGCGTTATATTGATCGAAAAGATAAGAAAGTTCCAAAAGCATCTCGTTCAAAGCGATCTCGTCCATTCCGGTTTCAGCCAACAGCAGAGAATTTACCTCAGCTGATGATGCTAGAACGGCACCGTTTCTGTCAATGATATCTCCTCGCGGCGCGGTCACTGTATATTGACGGGGGACACCCTTATCTGTGGATACCCCGGAACCGGCCGCACCGGATAATTGCAAAGTGATTGTATATATCAAAATCGCAACGCCGAAGGCAACATAAGCCAAAGCCATGAGCGCAAACCGATTGCCGATGATCTCGCTGATACGATCGATCGGCTTGATCTTTTCCGGTCGGCCGCTGCCTGTGTTCTCCTGATCGAAAACATATAAGCCATTATCGATTAATTTGTTCGCCATAAATTCTCCGTTTCACCCGAACCCAAAAGCAATCTCTTATTTATCCCATTCTTGTAGGGACCCATGTACCGCAACATTAACAAAATCGGAGCCGTTGCCAAGAGATTAACGATCATTTGCGGAATTAGGCTGTCCGTTACGATCTCAAACAAAGACAGATACTCCGATCCTCTGCCGGATATTGCCAGCATAATAACAAATAACACGTGTCCGACCACTTTGTAACTTACGGTAACAATCATAACCTGAACGAAGCCAAGAGGCAATTTTCTATGAAAAGCTTTAGTAAACAACACGGACGAAATGACTCCCGCATATAACATCAGAAGCATTCCGAGGCCTAACAATGCGACGGGCTGATCGGTACCGCCTTCAAAAGCGGGCCCGGCATAATAATCACGAAGGAGTCCGGTAATCAGACCGACGACAATTGCGTCCTTGAGCCCGAAAAGGTATCCGGTCAGGATTACAAAAACCAGCATCAAATCCGCGACCTGTCCATTAATGGAAAAGGAATCGGAAAAAGAAACCTGTAAGGCAGACAGAAAAATGATATAAACGCCGTATACGACGAACTTTCTTATTATCTCTTTCTTTTTCATCCCGACATCTCCGGAACTTTAAGGCTTATTACGATGATCCGTTTGGATATTCGGACTAGCGGGGGGACACAACACTGACAGCTTCCGTATCCGCAGTAGTATCCGAATTTTCTTCGGGCACCATGACGAAAACATCCTTAATGTCATTCAAGTTTGCATATGGCTGTAAAATCGCAGTCCGATTCAATTCGGAAGAATAATCCACCGAAATGATTACGCCAATCGGGATTCCTGCGGGAAATAGCCCGCCCTGGCCGCTGGTTACCAACTCATCTCCGACCTTGAGATCAATGGTAACGGGGATTCGCGTCACTTTGCACAAGCCGTCTTGTTTCAGTGTCGTTTCTCCGCTGACTCGAACCACGGCACCGTTCACTGTATTCACTTTCGCGCTCACCGAAAAACCTTCGTGAAGCAGAGGCAGAACTTTTGACGATTCCGGCTCGGAAGTCATGATACGTCCGATCAAATTCATGCGTGCATCCACAACCGCGCAGGACTGGTCTTGAAATAATAGAAACCCGTCGTTTTGTCCCAGATCGATTCGAATCACGCTGAACCACTCATCTGCCTCACGCGTTAACACGGGCGCACCGATGATCCGATAATTTTCAAAAGTATCCTTGATGTGAAAGGCGTCTTTCAGCTCTTCCCATCTGCGGATCGCTTCTTCTCCCTGAGCGACCTGATACTCGAGTTGGGCAATTTCAGCTTTCAGTTCTTCGTTTTCCTTTCGAATATCCATCCCCTCCGTGACGGCGGAAAAGAAACCCGTAATCCCTTCGCCGACGCTCTTTACACCTTTTTGAATCGGATCGATCACAAAAGAAACCGGCGCGGTTATCGTTCTGATTGGATTTCCCGGTATTGTGCTCATAATAATAATCACAACCACCAGAAGCGTGATCAGAATAACGATAAATATTTTGTTCGAGAAGAGCCTGCGCAAAGTTCACCTCAGATGCCGATTGAGTATGATTCGGATAAAGCCCCGATCAATTTACAAGTATATCACAGACTATTTCAAATTTCGCTAAAGCAATCCTTCTTGTTTCATGCTCGTTGACCGACCTCGTCCGACAATAATGTGATCAATCAGATCGATACCGATTATTGAGGCCGCCTTATGAAGCGACTGTGTCGTTGATATATCGTCTTGACTGGGTTTGGGATCACCGCTCGGATGATTATGCGCCAAAACAATCGCTGATGCGTTGGACTTGATTGCCTCGCGGAAAAGTTCTCTGGGGAAAACACCCGTCGAAGCCAACCCGCCCGATGATACAACCACATGTCGAATGAGCCTGTGGCGCGTATCCAAGAGCACGACATGGACTTCTTCTTTTCTTAAATCCGACATTCGATATTCAAAAAGCGCAATTGCATCTTCAGGCGACTTGATCTGTGTATTCTTCCAGTAAGGAGTCATCAACATTGATCTCTTGCCGAGCTCCAATGCGGACTTAATCGTCAAAGCCTTCACTCTCCCCATGCCTCGGCATGATCTTATCTCCTCGAGTGACAGGTCCTTCAGAAAAGATATACCTTCCCCCGAATGATCCAGAGCCAAGAGTTCGCCGGCCACCTGAAGTGCGGATAAGCCGCCCGATCCCGATCGTATCAATATCGCCAGCAATTCGGCGTCGGATAACGCCGACGCTCCGTGATGTTCCAGCCGTTCGTACGGCCGGGTTCCGACATGCATTTCACAAATTCGGTTATCCATATTTATCCGCCTTTCAAGTTCGGTTCAATACAAATAACCTGAAATCATCGATCCTATTTATTCATGCAACATTGCTTATACTTTTTTCCGCTCCCGCAAGGGCAGGGATCATTACGTCCCACCTTCTCTGTCCTTACAAGCTTAGATTCCCTGTGGCGGACAGAAAGCCGATCCCGCTCATCCTGCGTATAGACATTTTTCCATGCAGACAAACAGTATAACCAATCTGCCTTCGCATCTCTCATGTTCACGTACAATTTCTCGTAATCTATCTTGAGACTGACGGGAGATTCATCGGCAATTCCGGACAAATCCAACTGCTCATCAAGGCTCGGGTTAATCCCGTCCAGAAAGCCCAGAAACAGGTCCATCTCGTCCGTCCCATATCCGAGGAAGCCGGCTAAATCCAAAGCATTCGTACCGATGATCGACTGCTGATCAGGATATAAATCGAGTATTTTGGCATACGCCGACTTTTCTTTATCATAATATGTGTTGATATATGCGGCATAAAGAGTTTGGTTGGAGTTATCCTCTGATCTTTGAATCCATGTATCGTAATAGTTCATGTATTTCTCCCGCTGCTTATAATCTGGACGCAATATTCTTAAGAAATTCGGATGTGTTCACGGTCATCTTGTTGGGATGATCCAATAGCGCATCTAAATCCTTTGTAATCATACCGCTTCCGATCGTATCAATCGATGCCTTCTCAACCCGGTTCGCGAAGTCCTCAAGATCAGGTAGCGAGTCCAATTGGGCACGCTTACGAAGCGCACCTGTCCAGGCAAACAGAGTAGCGATCGGATTGGTTGAGGTCGCTTCACCTTTCAAATGGCGGTAGTAGTGTCGCGTAACCGTTCCATGAGCCGCTTCGTATTCGTATTTGCCGTCCGGAGAAACCAGAACAGATGTCATCATTGCGAGGCTTCCGCAAGCGGAAGCGAGCATATCGGACATAACATCCCCGTCATAATTCTTGCACGCCCACACAAATCCGCCTTCCGAACGCATCACACGAGCGACCACATCATCGATCAGCGTATAAAAATATGAAATACCGGCCTTCTCAAAAAGCGTCTGGAACTCTTTATTGTAAATCTCCTGAAAAATATCTTTGAAACGATGATCATATGTCTTGGAGATCGTGTCCTTTGTCGCGAACCAGAGGTCCTGAGCGACGTCGAGAGCAAAACGGAAACAAGAGCGCGCAAACGCGCCAATGGACTCATCCGTGTTATGCATTCCGAGAATAATTCCGGGGCCTGAAAATTCATGAATCTTCTTTATTTGAGTCTGACCATTCGGATATGTAACAATCAATTCTGCCGTAGATGGCCCCGATACCGTCATCTCGGCATCTCTGTAAATGTCTCCGTATGCATGACGTGCGATGGTAATCGGCTTTTTCCAAGATGAAACAAAGGGGGTGATTCCGTCTACAAGGATCGGTGCGCGAAATACGGTTCCGTCGAGAATTGCACGAATGGTGCCGTTCGGGCTCTTCCACATCTTTTTAAGACTGTACTCTTCCATTCGTTGAGCATTCGGCGTGATCGTAGCACACTTGACGGCCACACCGAGCTCTCGTGTCCGGTTTGCGGAATCAACAGTCACCTGATCATCCGTCAAATCACGATTCACAAGTGAAAGATCAAAATACTCGGTCTTCAAGTCAACGAAAGGTTGGATGACAATGTCCTTGATCTGTTGCCAGATAATCCGGGTCATTTCGTCTCCGTCCATCTCGACTAGCGGTGTTTTCATCACGATTTTTGACATTTTCGATTCCTCCAGACTGAATTTTGATCTCGTTTATACTACATTATCGGGTGTGAGGCGTCAATGAATAAAGAACTTCGGAGCGTAACACCGATCCGTTACGACAGAGGGCTTTAAACCGAAAACAAGACCCACTCCAATGACTGTCTCTCCTCCATACGACCTGATTTAAAAAGAACATCGGATTCATAACATCGCCGGTATAAAGCAACCAACTCTTCAGAAGAAAAGAGTCTGGATTGATTCACCAAATTACGCGCGACAAATGGAAGAACTTTGATTTGTGCAGAAACAATATCTGCCTTGCCGAGTTCCTTTGCGCAAATTAAATGCCGGATATGCTTGGAGAGGAGAAACCGGATCTTGGTAATCGGTTCGCGGAGCGAAATCAGTTTGTCAAATATTAAGAGGGCGTCCTCTGTTCTCCGCATTCCGATCGCATCCATCATTTTGAAAACCGAACCGCGCAAATCCGGAATGGAAACCTTCTCGACCAACTCTTGATCCGCAACATTGATGGTGTTGGCTTGACAGTAAAGGATTACTTTCCGTGTCTCCTGATCCAGTACTCTCATGTTTCTCTCGGTACGATCCAAAAGGCTGGCAACGGCATCCGGAGTGATGCGAATATTATCACGTTTCATCATACCGGACACCCAGGAAAAAAGCTCTGTATCCTTTTGACGTCCGATATCGGCAATGACACCTATTCCCGATATGATCTCCAGAAGGTATTTCCTGCGCTTGTCGATCTTGGGTTCGACAAAAATTGCGCAGGAAAATTCAGGCAATCCCATAAATAATGAAGACAGAACCTTCAATTGTTCGGGATTCTCGGGGTATCGCGAAGAAAACAAACCGGTGTTCTTTAGAATCGTCAATCTCCGGGATGAAAGAAAAGGCGGAGTATATAAAAGACTCCTCAATTCATCCGACTCAATTCCCCCGGAAGCCCGGTCCGATATATAAAGATCCGCTTCTCCGGATCCTTCGGACAAAACGCGTTTCTTGATCGCAGTCAACACCTTGTCGAGCAGGTACTCCTCCTCACCGGCCAATAAATACACGGGGCGAATCAGGCCCGACTTAATATCGGAAGCAAGTCCGGCATAATTCAGGATGAGGAGTTTCTCTTTACTTTCCTTATTTGGTTTATCCTTTGTTGTCACTGGTATCCCCTTGCCGAAGCATCGTTCTGATCCCGATCCTGTCCTCGAAAATTTCCACGATTATCGCACCGCCCAAATCCGTCCGGTAAAGGTCTGCTCCGGACTGCTCGATCCTGTGGATTGCTTCTCCGGTCGGATGTCCGTAAAAGTTCGTCCCGACCGATATTACCGCGGCCTTCGGAAGCAACGCAAAAAGAAACAACTCCGATGATGCGTACTTACTGCCGTGATGACCAACTTTAATTATATCTGTATTTTCGGATAAAAACGACCGGATTTCATCATCTGTCATCAGCCTTTCTTCGGTAGGAAATCCGGCGTCCCCCATAAAAAGCACTCCTGTCCCG
>JAAYIQ010000149.1 GCA_012523365.1 Clostridiaceae bacterium | reverse complement strand
GGCCCTCTTCCGCCTCGAAAACAGCGCGGTTGCGGACACTCCGGCGAAAGGCCGTCACATAGGCGATAGTCGCCGCCTTCAATATGAAGGACTTTCCCGAGGACCAGGGATTCTCCGAGCTTTTTACGGGCGTCAAAGTACATCCGCTGAACCGTCGTTCGTGCGACGTTCATTTGCTCTGCGCACTCTTCCTGCGTCATGCCCTCAACATCGATCAGGCGGATCGTCTCATACTCGTCTACCGTCATCACGATTTGCGCGGACCTGAAATCGCCGTCCGGGGGCCCGAACATATTACTTTCGGGAAGCTCGCAAACTCTTCTCCATTTTCTCGGTCTTGCCATTGTGTCGCCCTCCTCACAAATCCAACGTGACACACACACTTATTATATGAAATTATGAACATATGTCAATTAAAAGCCAATCGATCGCGCCCTCTCAACCCGCCGATCACGTCCCCGGCTCATCATGCCCGCCTCTGAAAAAAACATAATCCCCGATCCGTACATCAAGCCTCTTGGCGATCATCGCACACTTAGCCTTGAGCAGAAAAAAAACATCGCGCCCGCAATCGGAAAGCGCCTCAAAATTCCCCTGTCCCTTACTGATCACGATATCCGCCCGATCGAAAATCGCCCGAAACTCTTCGTCGCACCGGGAAAGAATTGCCCCCGGCGCGTCGCTTCCGCAGGAAATGACGCATGCGCACCGGTCAACTCCGGCCGCCCGGGCATCCTCAATCGTTAGGTCATTGATAATCGGCACATCACGCACCGCATACACCAAATCCTCACGACCCAAATACTCGATCAGCACCCGATCGAAAACCGCCTCTCCGGCGTTGTCCGCGATGATCAGGATCGTTTTGGCGGAGCGGAGCTTTTCGAGGAATAACGACAGATCACACAGCACGAACGGACGCTTCAGTTCCTCATCCAGAGAGCGCGCCAGATCAATGTCTTTCATGATCGCGGAATCGAGAATATTTCCGGTCACCGCGATCTTCAGTGCGCGATACATTTTAATACACCCGAGATCCGCTTCGGAACAGGCCTCACCAGTGAGATCGATCGAGTCGTCGTCCAGAAACGCTGTCAGCGCAGGGTACACCTCCAGAGCGGCTTTGATATCTCGCGCCTTCGTCTGGGCATACGGATCTGCTACCCCGGTCACGCGCTTCACGATCTTATGCATATCCGCGACCAGATCCGGAGAAGAATGATACTCCTCATACCGCGCCAGCAACGCAAATCCTTCCTTCAGGATCTCCGCGTGGAGACGCTCATCCGCCGAGGACATCCGCGACGCGTCCAGGATCTGATTGAGAACGCAAGGCAGACAATCCAGAAACATCTTCATAAATAACGATTACCTTCCGAAAAATTGCAGATTCCGACTGTGCCGACCATCGTCTTACTTTGCGGAATCCGACATTATACCCAGTATAACGTAATTATCTCACGAGCACACGATCGACAAAAGATTGCCGGGCGAAAGCTTGCCCGGCAACCTTGATCTTTACGATCCGCTCGATCTACTTCGTATCGTCATCGAGATCCTTCAATCTCTGATTCACCTTTTCCAGCGAATCCTTCAGGTAATCGGCTTGGCTCTTCAGAGCACTTCTCTCGTCGATATTCTGATCCGGGATCGGCTCGTATCCGTACCCGTACCCATACCCATAACCGCTGTAATCTCCGCGGAAACCGGCGCCTTTACCGAAACCTCTTCCGAAACCACGCCCGAAACCCCGGCCGTATCCGCCTCCCCGCACCCCCGGGTTCTGAAAACCCGGGACCGGAAAACCCGCGCAGTAACCCGCGCCTCTGCCGGTCATCGGACCTCTTCCGTCCGGTCCTGTTCTATCTCCTCTTGGCATTGTATCTCACCTCCGTTTATTGTTTGTTATGAACATATGTCGATTACAGTATAACTCATTATGCACATATGTCAATAATGATTTTGTGTCTTTCCCTCCCTTATGACTTTTCGCTGATTATTTTGAGGATGCCCCGTCCGGCTTGTGCATAATCACAATTCTGCAATTTCATTTGTGAACTTCTGAAAAACAAAGTCATTTCTCAATCTTTTTTAATTGAATATATTGCGCCTTTATAGTACTTTTATCATAATCGGCAATTTGCTGTAAAGCATTGTCATACAGGCATTCCACCCCTGCCGACTACCTCATCGAACCAACTGGCGGCAGCACTGATCGGAAGGAGAAAAATATGGAGATCAAACACAAGAAACTGCAAGCATGGGTTAACGATGTTGCAAAAATGACTCAACCCGACGACATCCGTTGGGTCGACGGCTCCGAGGAAGAGAATCAGATGCTTTTGGATCTTTGCGTATCGTCCGGATCGGCCGAGAAACTCAACCCGGAGAAGCGCCCCGGATGCGTTCTTTTCAGAAGTGATCCCACCGACGTAGCTCGCGTCGAGAAGAGAACCTATATATCGTCTGTTAAGGAAGAGGATGCGGGTCCGACCAACAACTGGGTCGATCCGGTCGAGCTGAAGAAGACCCTGACCGAGCTTTCCACCGGTTGTATGAAGGGGCGTACGATGTACGTAATTCCTTTCTCGATGGGTCCGGTCGGATCTCCGATGTCCAAGATCGGTATTGAAATTACCGACAGCGCATACGTTGTTGTCAACATGCGTATCATGACACGCGTCGGAACACGTGTCTTGGATGTTTTGGGCGAAGAAGGCGAGTTTATCCCGTGCCTTCACACCGTCGGTGCTCCGCTTGAAGAAGGCCAGAAAGATGTACCTTGGCCGTGCGCTCCGATGGACAAGAAATACATTACCCACTTCCCCGAAGAGCGTATGATCTGGTCCTTCGGTTCCGGTTACGGCGGTAACGCCCTTCTGGGCAAGAAGTGCCTCGCTCTTCGTATCGCTTCCGCGATCGCGAAGGATGAGGGCTGGCTTGCCGAGCATATGCTCATCCTGCGCCTTACAAGCCCCGAGGGTATCGTCAAGTACATCTGCGGCGCTTTCCCGAGCGCATGCGGCAAGACCAACCTCGCCATGCTCGTTCCGACGATCCCCGGCTGGAAGGTCGAGACGATCGGAGACGATATCGCTTGGATGAGATTCGGGAAGGACGGACGCCTTTACGCAATCAACCCGGAAGCCGGATTCTTCGGCGTCGCTCCCGGGACATCGATGGACTCCAATCCCAACGCGATGCACAGCATCGAGAAAAATACGATCTTCACCAACTGTGCACTTACAGACGACGGTGATATCTGGTGGGAAGACATCGGTTATGACGCGCCGGATCATCTGATCGATTGGACCGCGCAGGATTGGGCACCCGGTGCCGAGAAGCCCGCCGCTCATCCGAACGCGCGTTTTACCGCCCCCGCTTCCCAGTGCCCGGTCATCGCACCCGAGTGGGAAGATCCGGCAGGAGTTCCGATTTCCGCCATTTTGGTCGGAGGACGTCGTAAGACGACCATTCCTCTGGTTCACGAGAGTTTTGATTGGCAGCACGGGATTTTCATGGGCTCGATCATGGGCTCCGAGATCACCGCTGCGGTCATTTCCGACAAAATCGGCCAGGTTCGTCGCGACCCGTTCGCGATGCTTCCCTTTATCGGCTACCATGTCGGCGATTATCTCCAGCATTGGCTCGATATCGGCGCTCAAACCGAAGCGGACAAACTTCCGAAGATCTTCTATGTAAACTGGTTCCGTAAGGACGAGAGCGGCAAGTGGCTCTGGCCGGGCTTCGGCGAGAACAGCCGTGTGTTAAAGTGGATCGTCGAGCGCGTCTGCGGCACCGGCAAGGCAATGAAGACCCCGATCGGCATGATGCCGACCGAGGACGCCATCGATGTCGACGGCCTGGACGTCAGCAAAGAAGACATGCACGAGCTCCTTCTGGTCAAGAAAGACGAGTGGCTCAATGAAGTCGAGTCAATCCGTGAGCATTATAAGTTATACGGCGAGAAGCTTCCGAAAGAGCTCTTGCACCAGCTTGATGCCCTCGAGGCCCGCCTGAAGGCGTAAATCGCGTCGAATCCCTGATACAGGAAAAATTCTATTGTTAAACAGAAAAACGGCCGTATACGATGTATGCGGCCGTTTAATTTGTAATTCATCCGGATATCTTACAGCGAATGAATAAAACAGTCCTTTACGAATTCTTGTGTCCGGTCAGTTCGTGTTGCCGGGTGTTGTTTGAGCATACCCCGGGTCATACCAACCCTTGACCCGGATCCAAATTGTGACCCGGGTCATACCAACCCGTTACGACCAACACGCAGGATTTTACGTATGCAAGACCGAGTTTCGCACACAATTCGCCCGTTGACTCATCCTCTGTCCCGGGCTGAAACCAAACATATCGAACGCCAAGCGCGGATGCTTCACGGAGATAGTCGCCTCCGCGCTTCGGTGATACAACCATGTTGATAACCTCGGGAACCGCGGGCAAATCTCGAAGAGATGCATAACATCGGTCTCCCTCCACCTCTTCATATTTGGGGTTCACGGCGTAAACCCGAAAGCCCATCTTCCGAAGACGCCGGTAAATCATATTCGCGTATTTATCGGGATCTTGTGTAACCCCGATCACCGCCCAATCCCTTTTCAGAAGCATTTCTTTCTCCAGCATAATCCCTCCGAAACGGAATCGTCAGTCCGGTCTCAAACAATCCGAAGATCAAGACCCGGCTTCGTCCGTATCTCCATTCTCACCGATATCATAATAATCAAAAACCGTTTCTAATAAAGAATCCGCCCAACGAACGTCACCGTTTCGATTCAAAAGCACAACGACCGTCAAATCATCGGACGGCACATACGCCATAGTTGCCGAGAACCCACCCATATCCGATTTTTCAATTATTGTTCCGTCACTCTTCACCGTAATACCCGTTCCGTATTCATGTTCGCCCGGGCGGAGCAAAAGATCCCGGCTGTCCGGCGATAACAGCGTTCCGGCATCGATCAAGCGAATCCACGCCGCCAGGTCCTTCGCGCTCATTCTCAGCCCGCAGTCGGATAAAAGCGGGGTGCCGGGAGCGATATACTGAAGAGTTCCGCGAGATACGTAACCGATCGCCGTATCGGAAGAAGCCGTGAATGTTGCCGTTTCAAGCCCGGCCGGTGTTAACACATTTTTTTGAATGTAATGAATGTAGGGGATACCGGACACTCTTTCGATAATTTCGGAAAGAAACACGTAGCCGGTATTCGACAACGAAAATTCGGTTCCCGGCTCGAAAAGAAGGGACTTGTCACCGATTTGCTCCAAAACCGCTTCGAACGACGAGTCAATCCCACCAAAAGAATCAATCAGCTCCAATGTGCCCGGATGCGTCAGTCCGTCTTTGACCCGTCCTTCGGTATAATCTTTGTCCGCCAACGTCCCGCGAAGGTAGTCCGGAATTCCGGATGTCATCTCAAGAAGCATCCGAATCGTTATTTGCTCAGCATGCACGTACTCGGGAATATATTCGGAAATCGGTACGTCAAGGTCGATCAAACCGTCGTCCGAAAGTTTCAATACGCCGACAGCGGTAAATTGTCGGGTGATACCGCCAATCTCATAGGTCGTCACTTCCCGGATGGGAAACTCATGTTCGACATTCGCATACCCGGAATAGTCTTCGTATCGGACGACCCCGTCTTTAACGATCAAGATCGTTCCCTGATAACCCATCTCACGAAAAGGAGCCACCGCATCAGCCAGTTCCCTTTCACCGTAAAACCCGATCGGACCGACTGTCTCCTCCGGCGTCTTCCGGTCGATAGTACTTTGAGAGGCAATGGTGTAAACGGATGACGGGCCGGGTGTGGGTGTGGGTATCGGGCGATCCGCGCATGCAGTCGCCGATAAAAACACCGAAATTAACACGCCGCCAGCCAAGCATCTTTTCAGAAATGCCATGCTTAGCGTCGGAATATGGCTGACTTGAATCCGATCATTTCTTCGCATAGATGTATTATAGCAAAGAAAGCCGCGATGCGGCTTTCTTTGTTTTTCGAGCAATCGATTCATGCAATAAGGCTTGTTTTATGAATCCTATAAGGAATGATTCAAAATTCTCGGGTCCGGCCTTCCGGTTGATCGTCAGCCCTGTCCCGGTTTGCGGGTGGTATCTCTGGCGGTACTTCCGGCCGGCGGATCATTGGTTTCCCGGGCGGTTGATCCGGATTGCTGTGCGGATCCCGTCTTTTCGGTATTCTGCTCGCGATTCGTCTCTTGGGCCGTAGGCTCTCCGTTACCCGGTTCGCCGTTCTGCTCCTTGTTTGAGATGATCGCTCCTTCTCCGGTCGGATCTCCGTTTTGACTCTCCACACCCGCATTTTTCTCGGTGATCCGGGTCTGGTTTTGCTGCCCTTCTCCGAGCAACGCCTGAACCAATTCTCCGAGTCCGGCCTTAGCGATATTCTGCTCGTTCCATTCCCGGCTCTGTGCCTTGGATTGGTTCAAGAGCATTTGTCGACCGATCGACAATCCGTTCTCCTCCGCCTGTCGATTCACCTCGGAATCGTTCGAATAGATGACCCGGACGGCAAGACCGTTGGTCACTCCCGCTGCATTATCTTCATCGAAAAGCAACAGTTGCTCTCTGAGTTTCACTGCATCCTCGGGGAAAACGCCTGAAATCAAGACATCTTTAACTTCGATACGATTTTCTTCCCGTAGTGTTGTAAGCCACTTGTCGACCGCTTCGCGCCATGCTAAACCGATATAATCTTCAGGAATCAGATATTCCTTGGCATCTTCGTTCTTCGCATTGACCGAAATCACCTTCAAATCTCTTGCCAGCGTGAACTCCACGGATGGGTTCACGTCAACGGAAATTTTCGCGTATTCCGTGCGGGATCCGATGATGTATTGTGCCAACAAACCGATACCCGCGAAGAGCAGAACGGTGGCGGCAACAAGCACGGCGACCCATTTCTTAGAAGAGGCAGACGCGACTTCATGTTGTGTATTGTTTTTCATAGTGATCTCCTTTCCGATCACAGTATCCGGACCGGCCGGAGTTCTGATGATCCGGCAATCCTCGGTCATCACCGAGGCCATTGAATCTTCAATTGAAATTACGGTTCCCTTCATCATTTTTTCTCCTCCTCGAAAGCCCTCGCGTAATAACGTACGCTTTCCGGACCGCAAGACAGAATTGCTTCGTAGAACACGATGGCGGCCCTGTTCTTTTCGATGGTCTTGATCGGAATGCCGCTTAAGATTGAAAGTGCTTTTACGGGCAGCTTTCGGGTTCTCATCATTTCATCCCGGAGGGATGATTCGCCGAGTATCCTCGCAGCCTTCAGGCAAAGCCTCCGCGTATCTGCGTGTTTGGGCAACCGTTCCGCAATCCGCTTCAGTTCCAACCCGAACATCCGCAACTTACTTTCCGTTTCCGCCATTGCTTCTTCAAATTCCAGATTGATCTGAGTCTCTCGTCCGTCCTCGCCCGTCATGCTCCAGGTTGCGTCTTCCCCTTTTTCGTTTTGAGTGTCCGTCATCAACACTTATCTTCGTGCCCGCTTTTCGCTTCGAATGTGATTTAATACTGCATTCCGAATAATGATCCGCGCATAGGGTTCAAATGGAATGCCTTTCTCCGAATGAAAGCGATCAATCGCCCGGTTAAACGCCTGAAGCGCGATACTGAAATCATCACTGCTTTCGACGTAAAAATCCCGCGTAACACGAAATACTGCGTTTTTAACAAACAATAGACTACTGCGAATAAACTCGTTTCGGAGCTCATCGTCGCCGACTTGGATTTTTCGGATTATCGATTCGGGGTCAGACAACCAAGTTTTCATGACCGACTCCTTCTTGTTGAAGCACTTCTATCCCTATATACACAACAGGAAATGAATTTCGGAGGGTCTACATACATTTGTACACAAATATGTTCAAAACAAATTGCCGTAATTATTCACTCTGCATCTTCTGGAGTCGCCAGTAGGGTCCCTGAAGGTTCATTAAATCATCGTGGGAACCGATCTCCTCGATCCCCTTTTCGCTTAGATATACAATTTGATCGGCCATCTGAATCGTGGAAAGGCGATGAGCGATTATAACGGAGGTTCTTCCTTTAGCCAAACGCTCGATGGAACTCTTGATTTTGTTTTCCGTCACTGTATCCAAAGCAGAGGTTGCTTCATCGAGAATCAGAATCGGAGGATTTTTCAGAAAGACCCGCGCGAGCGAAATCCTTTGTTTCTGCCCTCCCGAAAGGGTTACGCCACGTTCACCGACGACCGTCTGATAACCGTCCGGTAAAGACATGATGTAATCGTGCATTTCCGCTTTTCGCGAAGCCTCCAAAATCGCCTCGTCATCGGCGTCCGGATTACCGAATCGAATATTTTCCATAATGCTCTCGGCAAATAAATAGACATCCTGCTGAACAATTCCGATATTTTTTCGCAAAGACGCGATCTCAATGTCCCGAATATCCGTCCCGTCAATTTTGATGCTACCTGAACGCGTCTCATAGAAACGGGGGATGAGATGACAGAGTGTTGTTTTGCCTCCGCCCGACGGTCCGACGACGGCGGTTGTTTTACCTGCCGGAATGACAAGATTAATATCCGAAAGAATCATGTCTGCCGATTCTTCCCGGCTATACGAAAAAGAAACGCCCGTAAAGGTAATTTCACCGGCTACTCGATCCATCGCAATCGCGTTGTCCCGATTTACGATATCGGGCTTCACCTTCATGATCTCGATAAATCTCAAGAAACCCGCCATTCCGGATTGATAAATCTCTGTAAAAAAGGCAATCCTTCGAATCGGCGCTGCAAATACGGAAACATACAGGGTAAACGCCACCAAGTCCACGATGCTGAGTTCATCTTTCATAATCCAAAATCCGCCGGCAGCAATCGCAAAGACGCTGAGTACAGACAGCACCGATTCCATCGACGAATGAAAAACAGCCATGGTGCGATAATACCGACCCTTCGCAACCCGGTATAGCCAACTTTTGTTCTGGAACTTCTCGGTTTGCCTCTCCTCGTTACCGAATGCCATGGATAATCGGACGCCCGAAATACAAGATTCTATTTCCGAATTTATCTCTGCGGTACTCTCTTTGAGTCGTCTTGATGCGTCAGACAATTTCTTGCGCAGAAGAATCGCGATTACGATCAGAAGCGGAGCACTCAAGGCCAGAATCAACCCCAACTTAACATTGATCATAAAGAGCGCGACAGTCGCCCCGATGAGCGACACGACACTGATCAGCAATTCCTCGGGGCCGTGATGTGCCAGCTCGGTAATATCGAAAAGCTCCGGCAATATTCTGCTCATCAGGCTTCCGGTTCTTGTTCGATCAAAAAACGGAAAGGATAGCTTTTGAATATGCGAAAACAAATCATACCGCATCCGCATTTCAATATTCGCGCCCATCAGGTGACCCCAGTATGTAACTACAAACTGCATCAATCCCCGCAAAACAAATGCCGCCGCCATAGCACCAATCACCAGGAAAAACGCCTCATACTTTTTCTCCGGAAGATAATTGGATAGAGCGTAACGCGTCACCATCGGAAACGTTAGGTCAATCGCGGCGATCAACAGAGCGCAAATCATATCCAAAACAAAAAGATGAACATCGTATCGATAATAGCGGACAAAGAGGCTCAGAGGTCTTTCCCGATCGAAAAGCGATTCATCAACAGTCGTCTTCATGAACGATACCTCTCTATATCTAAGTCATTATAACGTATTCACGCATTCTGTCACAGAGAAAAACCCCCCGCCGGCTTGCGTCGACGGGGAGTGTCTTTAATTATTCCCTCGGAATCAACGATTATTCATCGCTGACCGATGTGAAAAGAATTGTTCAGTCCATCAGGTTAGCGATCTTCTTATTCTTCCGATTTTTCCAGTTCCAGAAGTCCGAAAACAGCAGTATTCTGCCATCCGTTATCGGTGGTATCCCAGAAATTCAGCAATTTGCGCTCTCCCGATGCGGTTTTATTGTTGTAACGAACATCAAAGCCCATGATCTGACCATCGGACGCAACGGTTGTCAACGGAATCGCCATTTCAGCTACAAAACCGGTCTTGGTCTTGATCGTACGAGTAACGGGAGTAACCGCTCCGTGGTCGATGTTCAGAACATTATTGAAATTCAGACGATATTGACCGTCGTCTCCCTCATAGGCTCCGTTCCGGTGATTTCCCTCATCCAGAAAGATCTCCACTGAATCCTGTTCGTATGAAGTCTCGGAAGAATCGTCAAGATGTGGATCGGTCACCGTAAGGAGAACATACAACATATCCTCCTGCCACATCACCTTAAATTCCACCTTGACCTTTCCGTCCTCGTCCGCTCCGCCTAAATTGGATTTATCCGCCAAGAAAGAAGGAACGTCATTCCAAATCGCATCAATCTTCGTTCCGGTCATATTCGGTTTGCCGTAACTCGCGACCGCGCAATCCGGCATCTCGTCGAAGGAAAGTGTCCCCATGTTTCGGGTTTTCTCGGTGTTCACTTTATCGTTCCACGCGGCAGGAGCACCGTTATCCAGTACCAAAACATCGAAGGGATTCTTTTTATCGTCCTTCCCTTCTCTGTCCATGACAATATTCGCGACATAACCTCTATCTGTCTCGGTCGATTCACTTCTCTTCACGGTATAAACATCGTCAGCGAAAAACGCCGTTACGCTGTCGGAATCGTCCTTCGTCGCGTCCTTCACAATAACTCTGACATATATTTTGTCATCGTCGTAGAGTGAACTGAAT
>JAAYIQ010000148.1 GCA_012523365.1 Clostridiaceae bacterium | reverse complement strand
GGGTGAATACGCGGAGGGTTTGATGACGGCGCAGTTGCCTGCGGCGATCGCGCCGATGAGCGGGCAGAGGGTCAATTGAAACGGGTAATTCCACGGCGACATGATCAGCGTGACTCCGTAAGGCTCCGTAAGGATGAAGCTCCGGCACGGAAACTGGGAGAGCGGGGAGGAGACGCGCTTCCGGCTGGCCCAGCCGCCGATATGGCGGATCGCGTGGCGACATTCCTCGCGGACGATCCCGACTTCACTCATGTAGGCTTCGAAATCGCATTTGTTGAGGTCTTTCTTGAGCGCCTCGAAAATCGACGCTTCTTTTTGCACGATCGCGTCGTAAAGCTTTCGGAGCGCTGCTTTTCGAAAAGCGACATCGCGGGTTGCGTCGGTCAGAAAATACTCGCGTTGCGTGGAGACGATTCTTTCAAAATCCATGGGACGGACCCTCCTTCATGGGGAAGCGCGGGAAAGCCGCGCGGCGACAAATTAGGCGCGGATTCGATCGATCAACTCACGGAGCTCTTTTGCACCGTAAATCTTCGGTACGGGGTAGAAGGGATTGGCTTCCCGTAAAGCCCAGTTGATCATCGTCGGAATGTCCTCGTCGCGGATCTCAACGATTCGATCGGGGATACCGAGGGAGCGGTTGAGTTTTTGGATCGCCCGAATGAAGACTGCCGCAGCCTCAGCGTCACTTTTGCCTTCGGTCGGAAGGCCGGCGGCGGAAGCGAGTCGGGCGAGCTTTTTATGCACGACCGGTCCGTAGTACAAGAGCGCGTGCGGCAGAACGACGGCGTTTGCGAGTCCGTGGGGAATCTTATAGAGGCCGCCCAGCGTATGCGCGATCGGGTGAATGTAGTTTAGCCCGGCCCGGGTAAATGCTCCTCCGGCCAAATAGGAGGCGTGGAGCATATTTTCCCGGGCTTTCAAATTCGTTCCGTCCGCGAATGCGATCGGCAGATTCTCGAAAATGGCGGACACGGCGTCCGTACATTTCCGTCGGGTTTTCGCGGAAAGAAAATGATTCAGGTAGGATTCGACGGCGTGCGTCAGCGCGTCCATACCGGTCGCGGCGGTGATTGCCGGCGGCAGGCCGAGGGTCAACTCCGGATCGAGGACCGCGTAGCGTGGGATCAGAGGAAGGTCGGAAAGGGAGTATTTTCGATGGGTGGCCGAGTCGGTGACGACGGCAGCGATCGTTGTCTCGGAGCCGGTGCCGGCGGTCGTAGGGATTGCGATAATCAAGGGCGTTTTCCGCATGATCCTGAGAAAACCGCCGAGTTGGGGCAGGGACTTGTTCGGTCGCGTGATTCGCGCGGCGGCGGCCTTAGCCGCGTCAATAACCGAACCGCCCCCGATCGCGACGAAAGCGCGGCAGTTCTTTTCGAGAAAGAAAGCGCGCAGAGCCTCAACGGTATTCGTCGACGGGTTCGCTTCGACATTGTCGAAAATGTGATAAGAGATCCCGGCCTTATTCAGTGACTGAAGCAGGCGGTCCGCAAGCCCGATCTTCATCAGGTGCTTATCGGAAACGACCAGGACGGGCGAGACGGACTCGGCGGAGAGGACATAGGGGACCTTGGTGATCGATCCGGGACCGATGAGAAGTATCGGCTCCCGCCAGGGAAGAACCCGGCTCCCGTAGTAGAAACAAAATTGAAAGATTCGGTATCCGATGATTTTGAATATCCGAAGCATCTTTAACCTCTCGATCTGCGCTTGCTGTATATTGCGACTGCTCTCGCCCTATAAAATGAATGTACATCAAAGCGCTTCAGTACGCAACGAATCACTTTTTAAGGCTCTTCACATGATTCCGTGAAACACAGAATCAGTGCTTTTCTGCAACGAGAGCGATGATATGTACGAATATCGATCACCCGGCAACGAATACCGACTAAATCGACATTTCAGGTGCTCCAGGCGGTATTT
Source organism: Clostridiaceae bacterium (assembly GCA_012523365.1). Lineage (GTDB taxonomy): Bacteria > Bacillota > Clostridia > Saccharofermentanales > Saccharofermentanaceae > JAAYCT01. Next base: position 409 of record JAAYIQ010000148.1, on the reverse strand, counting down.
TCGCGCACGCCGCCCTTCGAAAACGACAAAAATACCGCCTAAACCGACATTTCAGGTGCTCTAGGCGGTATTTTCGCGCACGCCGCCCCTCGAAAACGACAGAAATACCGCCTAAACCGACATTTCAGGTGCTCCAGGCGGTATTTTCGCGCACGCCGCCCCTCGAATACCGACTAAATCGCCGAAATGCTTCGTTTAGTCGGTAATCATTAATCAAAAACGAGACCGCGCGCCGCGGGAACTCGAGACGGCTTCGTGTACCGACGAAACGAGGATTTTGGCGTGGTTTCGTCCGTAGTTTCGTCTCATTTGGGAGCTTGAGACGGCTTCACACACGTACCAAACCCCGACGAGAGAAGTGTTTCGAAATTTCGTCCTTTTCGTGCCGATTACTACTGATTGAAATTCG
>JAAYIQ010000147.1 GCA_012523365.1 Clostridiaceae bacterium | reverse complement strand
GTTGAAAAACCATACCGACTTCGCGCCGGATCAGGTGAAGATTCTTGCTCTTGTGCGAAACGACCGTGCCGTCGATGCTGATCGTACCTTTTTGCGGCTTTTCGAGAAAATTCGTGCAACGGAGCAGAGTGCTCTTGCCGGAACCGCTCGCGCCGATGATCACGACCACCTCGCTCGCTTTGACGTCGAGGTCGATTTTCTTCAGGACCTTGAGTTTGCCGTAGGACTTCGACAGCCCCCGAATCTCGATCATATTGTAATCTTTCATCATTTTCTCCTTGCCCGGTGATCACTGACGCTCATTTTTTTCTCGAGCCGATTCGCGAAAAACGTCAGGATCGACGTCATCAGCAGGTAGAAACCGGCGGCGATCAATAGCATTTCCATTACACGGAAATTGGACGATCCCATCTGGCGTGCGTGGAGCAGAAGTTCGGGGACCGTGACCGCGCTCGCCAGGGAGGAGTCCTTGAGCGCGATGATAAATTGATTGCCTAACGGCGGGATCGCCCGTTTGAAGGCTTGCGGGAGGATGATCCGGCGCATTACTTTCCAGGGCGTCATGCCGAGGGATATACCGGCTTCCTTTTGTCCGCGGTCGATTCCCTGGATTGCTCCGCGGATGATCTCCGCAATATAGGCTCCGTTGTGAACGCCGAGCGCGATTGCCGCGGACGGAATGCTGTCCAGGCGGATGATGTGGACCAGCCCGTTATAAATCAGGAGCAGTTGTAAAAGGAGCGGGGTTCCGCGTATGACGGCGATGTACACTTTGGCAATCGCGTTGACCGGTTTGAGCTTCGAGATCCGCATCAAGGCGAAAATGATACCGAGCGCAAGCCCGAGCAGGATACCCAGAGAAGTGATCAGCAAAGTATAGAGTGCCGGTTTTCCGAATCCGGCCGTAATTCCTCCCCATTTATCGAGCCATTCGACAAACGGAGCGGAAGAAATCGATAATTCGATCCACATGGGTGTTCTCCTTAGTTTAATCGAGTGGAAAAGGGTAATGACGCCATTACCCTTTTCCTGTGTCATCCATTAAAACGCTTGGTATAGATGTTTATTTAACGGTGATGTCCGCGCCTTCATGCCATTTCTCGCTGATTGCGCGAAGACTTCCGTCGGTGTGCATTTCCGTAAGGATCCGATTCAGCTCCGCAAGAAGCTCAGGATCGTTCTTGTTGACGGCGATTGCCATCTCTTCCAAGCGGAGGATCTCTCCGCATAACTCGAGGGTTTCGCCGCCCTGAATCTCGCGCATCGCGCCCAAAGCGACCAGTCGGTCGGTGATCACGCCGTCAATACGGCCGTTGATCAGATCCATCAGGGTCGCGTTGTCGTCCTGATAGAGTTTGGCGGTCGCGCCGAGCGCTTCCGCGTCGCCGACAAAGTTGGTGCCGGTCGCGACACCGATCTCCTTCCCGGCCATCTGGCTCGGGTCGGTGATCCCGGAATCCGAGCGTACGATCAGCTGGGCTCCGGAATAATAGTACGGGATCGTGAAGTTAACGACTTGCAAGCGATCGTCGGTGATTGCCATACTGCCGAGGATCCCGTCGTAACGGCCGCTTCGAAGGCCTTCGACCAAGCCGTCCCAATCGGAGGTCACGTAATTGAGGTTGACACCGATACGTTTGGCGATCTCCGATCCGGTATCGACGTCGAAGCCGACGACCGATCCGTCTTCACCGATGAAGTTGAACGGGGGATACCCGCCGCTTCCGACCACGGTCAATTTTTCTGCCTTTTTCACTCGTTCCAAACTGTCTTTTTCGCTGTTCGGGCCGCAGCCGGCCAAAACAAATGATGCCGTAATTACCAGCGCAATTACGGCAACCAGTACTTTAAATTTCATCAAAAAACCTTTTACTCATAACTAAGCATACAAATGTATAAGAGCGAAAAGTCGGGTATCCCCGCGAGTCCGCAATTTCAAGCTCCGGACGAATATCGGTCGGGCTCTTCACCTGATTCCGTGAAACACAGAATCAGTGCTTTTCTGCAACGAGAGCGATGATATGTACGAATAGCGATCATCCGGCAACTAATACCGACTAAATCGCCGAAATGCTTCGTTTAGTCGGTAATCATTAATCAACAATACGATCGCGAGGTCGCCGAATACCGACTAAATCGCCGAAATGCTTCGTTTAGTCGGTAATCATTAATCAAAAACGAGACCGCGCGC
>JAAYIQ010000146.1 GCA_012523365.1 Clostridiaceae bacterium | reverse complement strand
TCCCGGGCGTTATTCTCAACGCGAAAAGGCGAATATAGAGGTAGTGCGATCAATGAAACTGGAAGTTCTATCCGAAATACCCGCTGAACCCTCCCCAAAGACACCGGTGCTGTTTGTTCATGGCGCCTATCATGGTGCATGGTGCTGGAATGAATTCTTTCTTCCGTATTTTGCGCAAAACGGATATCCCTCATATGCCGTAAGTCTGCAAGGACATGGATCAAGTCAAACGGACAAGCGATTAAACGCTTTACGAATATCGGACTTTGTGAAAGATGTCACACAAGTCGCCGGCGATATGCCGATACCGCCGATACTGATCGGGCATTCAATGGGAGGTCTTGTTGTTCAGAAGTATCTGGAAAATAATTCGGCACCGTCTGCCGTGTTGATGGCCTCTCTGCCGGTGGGAGGTATCTTTCGATCAGCGATTCGTATGGCAAAAAATCATCCGTCGGCATTTTTCAAGTCGGTTTTGACGATGGATCTGCACCATTTCATCGGTTCTACCCGGCTTGCTCGCGAATCATTTTTCTCCGAGGATATGGATCCCAAAGATGTAGACAAGTATTTTTCTCAATTACAAAATGAATCATTTCCGGCATTTCTGGATATGTTGATCCTGAACCTTCCTCATCCCCGAAAAATCAATACGCCGTTATTGGTGCTCGGCGCGGAAAACGACAGCGTTTTTTCTCCGAAGGAAGCCGAGAAGACAGCGAAAGCATATGATGCTCAAATAAGGATCATGGAGAACATGGCTCATGACATGATGTTGGAACGGGACTGGAGAAAAGTTGCGGATCACATTCTGGACTGGCTTAAGGATAATGGCCTCTAAAGGTGCCCGGATGAACCCATTTTAACCATGGGTTATTTGTATCAAAATCAGAGTGCAGTACCGGTGCATAAATCGCGCTTTTCGTGGCTTATGCATTGGTGGAGGGAACCTTTTTCGTAATCCGGAGTGAGTGTTATACTTTTATTAGTAATTCATAGAACCCAAAGGAATTTTCTGCACACGACGCACACCTCGACAATCAACCGCCAAATACAGGAGCGATCATGATGGTAACAAATCACTCAAATAAATCCCCTTTTAGATCAGCGGTCATCGCCTCCTCCGTTGCTTTGTTCGCCGTTTTGCTCATCTTCATCGCGATTATTTATGCCCAGGGCGTTTTCGCTTCCAAGGAGATCGTTTCCGCAACCGTCACCTATGACGCGGACCCGTATAACGAGGGACAAAGTGACCCGCACACATATACCATCACGGATGCCGAGGATATTGCTTTTCTGACCGAAACACTCAAAGAAATCAAGCGTCTTCCGAGCGGCGGGAATTGCGGGTATCGACAAGTCGTCCTTCATGTCGTCTATGATGACGGTCGCAGAGCAGACTATTATCCTGCAGGGGACAGTTGCCCGACGATCGCTATAAAAAATCCCGATAATGGGGAAAACCACTATTCGCTTCCTGAGGAGCGCCTCTATGAATTTCGAAAGCGAATCAGCAAATACATTCCGGAACTGAATGACGACCATAATTGGTGGCTGGAAACGGTCGGTTGAGATTGATCGTATTGGTTTGTTTGATCGATCACAAATAATTGAAGAAATAATGTCCGCCCACTTCCCCAATCGATTAATGAACAATAGAGACGGAGGTATCTGGAGTGAACGAAGGAAAATTCGACGGCAAGGGCAATATCTACGCGAAATTCCGCCCGACCTACCCGCGGGAATTCATCGAATACTTATTTTCGAAAACTCATATATCCGAACAAAGCGTCATCGCCGATATCGGCTCCGGCACGGGCATACTGACCGGCCAACTCCTCAAAAAAGGAAACCCCGTCTTCGCGGTCGAGCCCAATTCCGACATGCGCCGCATCGCCGAGGAAGATCTTCGAAAATACGCGCTCTTCACATCCGTGACTGCGAGCGCCGAACACACCTCTCTGCCCGACTACAGCGTCGATCTGATCACCGTCGCGCAGGCATTTCACTGGTTCGACCGTGATGCTTTTCGAGAGGAGTGCCGGCGGATCCTGAAGCCGGGTGCATACGTGGCACTCGTTTGGAACAGCCGGGATGAAAACAGTGCGCTTGTCGCGGAAAACGATCAACTCGACCGGAAATACTGCCCGGCTTTCAAAGGTTTTTCCGGAGGCATACACGACCCCGAAGCCAATGATGATTTCCGCGAGTTTTTTGCGGGCGATTACGAGAAAATGACTTTCGCGAACAATCTGATCTTCGATCTGTCGGGCTTTGTCGGCCGAAACCTCTCCGCCTCCTATGCCCTCAAAGAGGGGGACGAACAATATAGCGCGTATGTAACCGAACTCGAGTCGCTTTTCGAAAAGTACGCCGTGAGCGGGACCGTCACGATGCCGAACTTCACACAATCATATATCGGACAGGTCTAAATTCTCCCGGACTGCCGGTATAAAGCACTGCAATACGGGTGAGCGCGTTCCGCATTCCGTGTAACGAAAGCGGGATTTCGCATACCATAAAATGAATCGGATACGAAATGTTTAAAAAAAACACTCCGTTTATTAATTGATGATGTCATAAAATCAATTCAAGAAATGTGGCATCGCCGAGGCTTTACGATCACGGAGGAATGCTCATGAAAATTCAAAATATAAAAATCTTTGCCTTCATGCTGGCTGTTACGATGGTAATCGCTTCAGGCTGTGTAAGTATTCGCACTAAAAAGAGCTCCGGAGACAAAAACGACGATGCAGAAGATTATTCCTCATTAATCGAAGTTTTATCTGCGGAGGGAGATGTTACCGTTACTCTTTCAGATGACGAAACGATTGATCTGACCGGAGTAATTATTGTTGGAAGGAAAGAGATATTCCTCAACGATTTCTCTCTGAAACTCACGGGGCAACTCTCCGTATCGGAAAAAGGTATTATCGACATCCAACCGGGCAAAGGATTTATTGACGGCGTAATCGACTTAAGAGATCTTCGATTTGACATATCCCAAGTCCCGGACTCCCTGTCTGAAGAGCTGTCTATTATCGAAATCAGACCAGGGGTGACCCTTAATGAGCCGGAAACGGTTAGTGGTTTCAAAATACTGGAGTTTCCGGATACTCTTACCGCAATTGTATATTTTCCTGTTGTACAGTCTTCGGGTGAAGTCGGCGAAGGCGAAAAAGATGTCGGGCAGAACAATGCGACGGAAGAAGCCCCGCAACAACATCTGCCGAAGATTAATCTGGTAAAATACGATGGTGGCTACTTTTCGGTGATGCTGCCGGAAGGCTGGCAGATCCGGACGATGGGCCAATACACAACCTTCGGTTTCCGCGCCTGGGATCCGCAGAACCCAGACTACGAGATATTCTTCTACGGCAATTTGGGACCGATAAACAAGAGCGAGGACGCCAAGAACGGTTGGGCGAGTTATATAGGCAACATGGGTGTTCCCAACGCGGAGCTGAACTACGACGCACCGGTCGTGTCAATGGACAGAGCGAGCGGTGTTTTCTATAAGTTTGACGAACTTCAGGCGATGTCGGACAAATACGGTGCCGGCTTCAGTTTTCCCGCGCTAAGTAACCTCTTGCCCCAAATGAGCATTCCGATCGAAACGGCCTTTGGAGAGGCAACTACGGGTGAATCGATGATGTTCGCCGGGGTCAGCGGTTCAAATGGCGGCGCTTGTGGCGGCATGTTCGTTGCTTCCCTGTGGAATACACTTCCATACTATGTGGGCGGCGTCGATATGACTCCCACCGCCGCATTACACGTGGTGGGCGTTATCGCTCCGGTCGAGGATTTCCTGAACGTAGAGGCAATACTGACGCAGTCGGTGTTCAGCCTCCGATTCACCGAGCAGTACATACAAGACGGGATAGCCTATAGCATAGCCGTCGGAGAAGCGGCAATGGCAAGCAATGCGGAACTTCAGGCCGCATTTGACAGAAAAAACAAAGCCTGGAGCGAGTATTTCCGCGGTAACGGTAGCGGATCCGATATAGACATCGGAAAACTGAATGAACTGAACAACTTACTGGACACGATCAAAGATGCTCTCGGCTAGAAAACAAGTTGCATCACGAATCAGATCGATACAACTTACTGAATAGCCGGCAGAAGACCCTGCCGGACACGGGTGTCATCAAATAGTGAGCACGAATGAAAACGGCGGGTGCTCCCCGCCGTTTCCGATCATCACACACTGATTTTTTTATTTCTGCCCGTAATACGAATCTTTCCCGTGCTTTCGGAGGTAATGCTTTGAAAGAAGCGTCCGGTCGATCTTGGCGTCCGGGTTTATTTCAAGGCTATAGTGCGCCATCTCCGCAATATACTCCAGCACCGCGGCGTTCTCGACCGCTTTCTCCGGAGAATCTCCCCAGGCAAAGGGGCCGTGGTTATTGACAAGCGCAGCGGACACCTCATTCGGATCAATCCCGCGCTCGCAAAAGGTTTCCACGATCACCGCCCCGGTCTCCCCTTCATAATCGCCGCCGATTTCCTCACCGGTCAGGACTCGAGTCACCGGGATCGCCCCCCGAAAATGATCGGCGTGCGTGGTCCCGAGGGCCGGGATGTCCTTTCCGGCCTGCGCCCAGATCGTCGCCCACTTGGAATGCGTGTGCACGATCCCTCCGGTCCCGAAAGCCTTGTACAGCTCCAAATGAGTGGGGGTGTCGGTGGAGGGAGATAGAGATCCCTCCACCACCCGACCGTCCAGGGTCACGACGACCATATCGGAAGGCTTCATCTTGTCGTAGGATATCCCGCTGGGCTTGATGACGACGAGCTCTCCGGAGGTATCTAGAGCGCTCACGTTTCCCCAGGTAAACAAGACGAGGCCGTACTCCACAAGCATTAAATTTGCGCTACAGACTCTCTCTTTCAGTTCTTCCAGCATATAAAGACCTCTACTTCCACAGTAAATCGGAAAGGATCAGATCGCGCTTCAAATCTTCGATCCGCGTTTCCGCTCCGATATGCACATACTCAATGCCGGCGATCTCCGCGTAATCGCGCATCATGTCCGCCGTGATCGAATAACTCATCACGGCGTGGTGCGCTCCGCCGGCATATATCCATGCCTTCGCTCCGGTCTCAAAATCCGGGAGCGGCGACCACATCACGCGAGCGACGGGAAGCTTGGGCATGTCCCGGATCGGTTTTACGGCCTTGACGTCCGCGACGATCAGTCGCATCCGCCCACCCATATCGATCAGCGACGCGCAAATGGCGTCTCCTTCTTTACCGTCGAAAATCATCCGCGCCGGGTCGCCCTTGCCGCCGATCCCCAAGGGCTGCACATCGATCTTGACCGTTCCGTCCGCGATGCTCGGATCGACCTCGAGCATATGCGCTCCGAGGATCAATTCCTTGCCTTCGGCGAGGTGATATGTATAGTCTTCCATAAATGAAGTGCCGCCCGGAAGGCCGGCTTCCATCGACTTCATCACGCGAAGAAGGGCCGCCGTCTTCCAATCTCCCTCGGCACCGAACCCGTACCCGGCTTCCATCAACCGCTGGATCGCGAGCCCCGGCAGTTGCTCGAGGCCGCACAAGTTTTCGAAATTCGTCACGACCGCACCGAAGCCGTTCTTCTCGCAAAGATTTCTCATCGCGATCTCGATCTTGATCTGATATTTGACCGCATCCACGTTGGCGGTAACAATATCGTATTTTTGCTTGCATTCCTCGAAAACCGCTTCAATGTCGGACTCGCCGACCCCATCCATCTCCTGAACGAGATCACCCATCGAAAGCGAATTGATCGCCCAACCGAACTTGATCTGCGCTTCGACCTTGTCGCCCTCGGTGACCGCAACTTCCCGCATGTTATCCGCGAAGCGAACCACCTTGAGGGACTGACCCGCGATAAAACCGACCGCACTTCTCATCCAGTCCGAGACCTCGCCCAATACCTTCGCGTCATCCCAGTAACCGACGACAACCTTGCGCGGGAGGCGCAGGCGGGCGCCGATAAAACCGTGCTCCCGGTCTCCGTGCGCCGACTGGTTGAGGTTCATGAAGTCCATGTCGATCTCGCCGAAGGGGATCTCCCGGTTAAACTGCGTGTGCAGATGGAGCATCGGCTTATGGAGGATCTTCAGGCCGTTGATCCACATTTTCGAGGGTGAAAAGGTGTGCATCCAGGTAATGATGCCCGCGCACTCATCGCGGTAGTTGGCTTCCTTGATGATTGCGGTGATCTCATCCGGGGTCTTGACGACGCCCTTATAAACCAAGGTCCCGCTGACACGTCCGCCCATCGCCTTGACCATCGCGCGGGAATCCTCGGCGACTCTTCGGAGCGTCTCCTCTCCGTACAGGTGCTGTGAGCCGGTTATAAACCAGAATTCGTACTGCTTTAAATCTTTCATATGTTTTCTTCCTCCCCGATCTTGATTGCTTTCAGACGTTTCATTACGTCGTTTTCACCCTCACCGAAATACTTGTGCAGACGGTCGTATTCGGCATATAACCTGTCATAGATTCGCGCGTTCTCCTCGATTGGAAGATACCGTGTTTCCTTAAGCTTACCCAATCGTTCCGCGGCCTCATATACCGAATCGAATCCGCCTCCGGCCACGGCTCCGAAAATGGCGGAACCCAAAGCCGGTCCCTGCGCGCTTCCCGAGATAAAGATCGGCTTTCGAATGATGTCCGCATAGATTTGCATAATTGCAGGGCTCTTTTCCGCGATCCCTCCGGCGGCGTAAAACTCATCGACCGGAACACCGTGTTGCTCAAAGTTCTCGATGATTTTCCGGGTGCCGTATGCGGTCGATTCAACGAGCGCTCGGTACATCTCCTCCGGCTTGGTCTGTAGAGTCATCCCGAGCATCATTCCGGTTAGATCCACGTCGACGAGTACACTTCGGTTGCCGTTCCACCAATCCAAAGCGAGAAGCCCGCTCTCTCCCGGCCTTTGTTCGCTCATTTTTTCTTGGAGGTAGACATGGATGTCCTTTCCTTCTTTTTGAGCGGCCTCGAGATAATCCGCACTGACGCAGTTCTCACAAAACCACGCGAAATGATCCCCGACACAAGACTGCCCCGCCTCATAGCCGAAAAATCCCGGGAGGATCCCGTCTTCGACACATCCGCAGATCCCCGGAACATAACGCTCGTCGTTTCCCATTAACATGTGGCAGGTTGATGTACCCATGATCGCCAACATCTTCCCGGATCCGGTGATTTTGACCGCCGGAACGCAAACGTGCGCGTCGACATTCGCGATCGCTACCGCAGTTCCTTCTTTAAGTCCCGTCAACGCCGCCATCTCGGCCGTGACTACTCCGGCCTTTTGTCCGAGCGGAGTAACGGAGCAATCCAGCTTAGTCGAGACAATGTCCCTCATCCTCGGATCCAGAGCCTCGAAAAACACCTCGCCCGGATACCCCTTCTGCTTGTTCCAGATCGCTTTATAGCCGGCCGTACAACTGTTTCTCGTCTGTACACCCGTCATCTGCCACACGATCCAGTCTGTCGCTTCCATGAAATAATCCGCCTCCTCGTATACCTCCGGAGCTTCGCTTAAAATCTGCCAAATCTTCGGAAAAAGCCACTCGGAAGATATCTTGCCCCCGTAGCTCTTAAGCCATTCCTCGCCCATATCTTCGGCAATGGAGTTGAGTCGGTTGGCCTTATCCTGTGCCGCGTGATGTTTCCAGAGTTTCACGTAAGCGTGCGGATTATTGATGAATCGATCCGCGAAGCATAATGGCGTGCCGTCCCCTTGAACGGGCAACATGGTGCAAGCGGTAAAATCCACGCCGACCCCGATGATATCCTCAGCGGAAACGCCGCTTTTTCGAATGACACCAGCGATCGTCTTCGTTAAGACGTCCAGGTAATCCTTCGGATGCTGAAGCGCCCAATCCGCGCCGAGTCGGGTTCCGTCCGGCAACATCTCATCCATAACCGCATGCGGATAATCGAGAGCGCAGCTCTCGATTTCTATTCCGCTTTCGATATCAACAAGCAGTGCCCGTCCTGACAGTGTTCCGAAATCCACTCCGATTGAGTATTTGGTCATTGGCTCTTCCTCCTTTTTTCCGGCCGATATGATTCGACATATACGTACAAGTTACACAAAAAATCAGAGATTCCGACAGGATTTTCGAATGATCAACTCCGGCTCATACATATACTGCGGCATCCGCATTCTTCCCTCGAGCATACCAACCATGAATTTTGCGGCCTGAATGCCCATTTCCTTCTTGGGATGCCGAATGGTCGTCAGTTTGGCCTCGGAATGCATGGGGGACGCGGAGTCGTCGTACCCGACGACGGAAATATCCTCGGGGACCCGTAGCCCCCGGTCATGGATCGCCCGGATCACCATCAGAGCGCACTGGTCGTTATAGCAGAAAAAGGCAGTGGGAGAGCCTTCCTTCTGAAGCAATGATTGCGCGAACATATACGGGTAGTCATACATTTGCGCGGTGTTGTACTCTCCGATGAATTCCGACGCCTCGGGAATCCCCGCGGCAGAGAGGGCTTTAAGAAAGCCTGCTTTTCGATCGATGCCCTGCTTATCGTCCGTCTTGAAAATCCCCGCAATCCTTCGATGCCTCATTTGCAGAAGATAATCCGTTGCCATCAATCCGCCTTTCAGATCATTCAGGAGAACATACGCGCTTTCGAAGTCATCGTAAAGAGCATTGATAAAGACTGTTTTGATTCCCTTTTCTTCGATACCGCGCAGTAATTTGAGATTGCTGTTCGCTTGCGAGCTGGCGGTCGGCTCGATGATGATCCCGACGACATTATGCTCCAGGACGCTTCTCAGATAGCGGGCTTCGCGCTCTTTGATGTTATTCGTGTTGGATAAAAGCATCATATATCCTTCGTCGGATAAAACCTGTTCGATCCCGGACATAATTCCGGGGAATACAAATCCCGACAGATAGGTCGTCACCACCGCGACGATCCGGTTCTGTCCGGCTCCCTTATCGTAATTACTGAAGGTCCCCTTTCCCTGCTCCTTATAAATCAAGCCTTCCGCTTCCAAGGCTCCGAAAGCCTGTCGAACGGTCTGCCGACTGACTTGAAATTTATCCATCAGTTCGTGCTCCGACGGGATCTTGCTTCTATATGAAATGATATCGTCCCGCAGTAAATGCCGGACGTATCGTTTGACCATTTCACCTTTGGTTATGTCCGGACTGTATTTCATCCCGAAACCGCCTTATCTTGTATGTACATGTTATTTTACATAATCCCTTCTCATCCGACAAGAGCCCTGATCGAAAATTGTCTAGCCCGGCGGGGCCTTTCGCTGGGATCGGAACTCCTTCGGCGTTATTCCTTCACGCTTCTTAAAAAGGTAACTGAGATAATTGGGCTCGTTATATCCTACGGCAAAGGCGATGTTCACGAGCTTCTCATCGGTGGAGACCAATAACTCTTTGGCCTTTTCCATGCGAACGGCGGTCAGATACTCAATGAAGGTCAAGCCCATTTCCTGCGAAAAAATCGTACTGAAATGTGTGGGGCTTAAGGACACAACCGCCGCGACGGTATTCAAAGAAATATCCGGGTTATTGAAATTCTCGCGAATATATTCGCACGCACAGTGCACCAACTTCTTGTGATGACCGCTGTTCCCGCAATCACGAAGCTCAATCGTCTTCATACAGATCTCCGTTGCCAATTCGGCAAAAACCTCCGGAGTCATTGAAGACTGGAATACCTCGCGCATGTCGACGAAGTATTTTGCCACCGGCTTGATGTCGGCCTCCGGATTGAAATTCCGAATGATACGCATGGCCGTATTCGTCAGGTCCATCAGAATATAATATCGATACAAAAGGCTCTGCATTTCATTCTTATCCAGATTTCGGGTGAACTCCTCCACAATGGAAGGCACATCCTCCCGAACGGCGAACTTCAGTTTGTTTTCGATGTTGACGTGATAGAAGCTTTCGGAATATGAGGTGGCGGAACGATCGTTATGATCGATATCTCCCGAGCAGAATACCCTCCCTCTTCGGACCTGACCGAAGGTCTTCAAAAGAATCCCGGATTCATGGTATGCGTCTTTAATGCCGATGATGCGATTCACCACTCCGCTGATGGAAACAGTCAGAATCGTATCTCCGTCATCCTCCATTTCGTGCTTCAGGGTCTGCGCCCTATGATATGCCTTTTCAGTTACTTCAAGATCGGTGTCGCCTTTGATCAGCAAAACGATGTTTTCGATACCGCTGAAAAAATACAACGTGTCGTTTTCTTCTCCGAGCGTGAACTTGACCTTGGATGCGATTAATTGTCGGTTCGGATTCTCTGTAGTGAATTCATAACGACAGAACAGAACAACATATCGCTTGGCCAAAAGCTCAATACCCAACTCATCCGCACGTTTTAATGCTTCGTTTGCGGTGAGCTCGCCGCTGCAGATACGCTCCAAAAGCGAGCCGGTCAGAGCACTGCGGACGATCTGCTCGTCCGTGATCTCTTTAAGAAAAGTAACGCTGTGCCTCTTATGCTCTTCTATGCGCTCAGCCGCTTTACGAAGAGCGGAAAATAAATCGTTCGCCGCGACGGGCTTAAGAAGATACTGATCTACTCCGATGGAGATCGCTTCACGGGCCAGTTCAAACTCATCATATCCGCTGATGATTATGATCCGAAGCCAGGGAATGATCGCTTTGGCATGACGGGATAATTCAAGTCCGTCCATGAACGGCATCTTGATATCCGTGATCAATATGTCCGGTTTTAGATCCTGAATAATGGACAAAGCCAATTCTCCGTCGCCGGCTTCTCCACAGCACTCAAACGGTTCATTGCCTTTTTCGATCGTATTGCGGATGTTTTGCCGGATCAAGGGCTCATCCTCAACCAAGAATACTTTATATGTCATCGGGCGCCTCTTTGGGTGAAGAAATCGCTTGCGAGGACGAGTCGGCGAGAACCGGCAGACGAAGAGTCATTTTACTCCCCTTCTGGTATTCGCTTTCCACCGAAAGCCCGTCGTCGATTTCGTAATACAGCTGAACTCTCTTAAAAACGTTATACATCCCGAATCCCATGTCGGGATTGGACACATCGTAATGAAGCAGGTTTTCGCGAAGTGAGAAAAGGTCCTCTTGCTTCATCCCCAGACCGTTGTCCTCCACGACAAAAACCAGATGTCCGTCCGTCAATCGCCCCGTCAGTTTAACACATCCGCCGCGCCGTGTTTTCTTGATCCCGTGATATATGGCATTCTCCACAAGTGGTTGGAGAAGAATCTTCAGCATGGACTCGCCGAGCATGTCCTCCGCGATATCAATTTCGTAATCCAAAATGGCGCCGTAACGAATTTTCTGGATGGCCAGATAACTTTCGACATGTGACTTTTCTTCGGCGACCGTTACCCAGTCCTTGCCTTTATTGAGCGATAAGCGGAAGAAGTTGGACAGCGCGAGGGTCGTTTTCGCTACCTCTTCGTTCTGTCCGTCCTCGGCAAGAGACAAAATCGTATCCAGCGTATTGTACATGAAATGAGGTGCGATCTGAGCCTGTAAAGCCTTCATTTCAGCCTTCTGAAGATTCTGTTGCTTCTGAATGTTCTGCCGGAGGAGCGCTCCAAGTTTCTCGGCCATCGTGTTCAGACTGTCCGTCAGTTCATCCAGCTCGCTGATTTCCGGTTTCTTGACCCGAATCGAAAAATCTCCTCTGGCGATTTGCGATGCCATGGTCTTCAAACGGATTACCGGTTTGTTGATACTGTGATTGAGTTGCCAATAATTCCGGAACAAAAACACCAGAATGGCCGCAAAGATGGCTATTTGAATAAAGGTCATGATCTCAAGCGAACGCTGTATTCTGGCGTTTTGCATATGCGCGATTTCCATTTCCGCCGCGACGAATTTCTGAATTATGTCATACAGCAAATCACTGACCGCCACGATCTCTCCGAGCAATTCTTCGTTTTCGCGAATCGGCTTGTTTTCGACAATGTTTGTACCGATTTGGTCGACATAACTCTCAAGGGTTTCGAGTGTATTGCGAGCGACTTCGATCAGGTAGCTGTTCCCTCCGGAATTCGCATTTCGATCCAACTCATCGAGTCGGCTCCTGATTTTCTCGATTAATTCGTACTGTGTGTTTTCTTCGAACTTCGTTTTCCCGGAAACAACCCGCCAGATCGTCGGATAGACCTCGTCCTGAACCACGCTCGAAAGGCTGTTTGCGGAATAGACGTTCTCGATGATCCCTTCGTACTGATTCAGGGTAAAGTTATAGTAGAGTGTGCTCATCAGAAAAGGAACGAGAGTCGCCAAAATGATGACAAAATTCGTTACCTGCAGTGTTCTTTTGATGCTTCTGGTACGCACGTATATTGCCTTTCCGTCATCATGGTAACGCGAAATCAATCAGTATCCCCGATCCGCTATGCTGTCAAAATCGGAATACTCATCGAAAACCTTCTCATCAATATAAATATTCTTTTCGACCGTTTCTCCGGCGACGATCCTCCGGGTGATCTCCATCACCTGCGGTCCGCTGTTCGGATTGCACTCGATCACACAATTAACGGATCCGTCCTTCAGATAATCGATAATCTTCTGTGTCGCGTCGACGGAGATAATCACGATGTCCTTACCGGGTCTGATCCCCGCCTCCAACATCACTTCGATCGCACCGAACGTCATATCATCGTTGTGAGAATATAAGACATCGATTTCATTGGGCTCATAGTGCGTCAGAATCTGTTGCATGAGTTCCCTGCCTTTGCTTCTCATAAAATCCCCGCTCGCGCTGAATATGACCTCAAATTTCGGATCGGAGGAAATGACACTGCGAAAGCCCTCGTAGCGCCCGATCGCCGGCGTGGAGTATTCGGTACCGGCCAATTCCACGATACGAACCGGCCCGTCATCAAGTCTGAATTTCTTCTTCAGAAATTCACCTGCCTGCCTTCCCTCCAGATCAAAGTCGGAGCAAAGCGCACATGTATAAAGGCTTTCGTCTTCTGTATCGATCATGCGATCCACGATGATTACCGGGATTCCGGCCGCTTTGGCTTCTCCGAGGACCGTATCCCAACCGGTCTCGACCAAAGGGGAAAACGCAATCACGTCGACCTTATACGCGATGAATGACCGAATCGCCTTGATCTGGTTTTCCGGGTTTTGCATCGCGTCCTCAAACATGATCTTAATCCCCGCCTCATTGGCGGCGTTAATGAGCGAAAGACTGTTCTGTGAGCGCCATGTACTCTCGTCACCGAGCTGGGAATACCCCAGGACGATCGGCTTCTCAACGACCGTTTCCGGGCTTGTGGCATCACAACCGGACATAGCAATCGAAAGACATATGAAGCAAATAACCGAAATGAGCCGTCTGAATTTCTTCACTTGAGGATCCCTCGCTGTCCTATTCCTTATATTATCGAAAATCGCCCGGGACAACTTCACTCTACTATAGCCTTCGACGGTCAGTAAACAACAACTTGGTCAAATCGTAAAAATTCATAGTATTTGCACAAGAATTTATAGTTGATTTCGCTAAAAACCGGGAAACTCATAAAATATCCGGACAAATCCAAAAGGATGAGCATAGTATATTCACCTCGAGCCGACTAACGTTAACCGTAGAGAATGTAACGTCTCTAATTCTACCAACTAATCAGGAGGAGAAAAATTATGAGAAAATTACTCAGAAGCATTAGCATCATGTGTGTCCTCGCGTTGCTCGTGATGGCCGCCGCTTGTACCGAAAAGCCCGCCGAGACGACGGCACCCGCTGTTGCCACAACGACGGCCAAAGCCGCCGACACGACTCCGGCACCTGCCGACGAGTTGATCGTGGTCGGTTTTGCTCAGTGCAAAGCAGACGAGTCCGACTGGCGCATGGCGAACACCAAGTCCATGCAGGAAACCTTGAGTGAAGCAAATGGCTACAAATTGATCCTTGCCGACTCCAACAACGATGCCGCGAAGCAAGTTGCGGACGTTCAAGGCTTCATCGATCAGGAAGTTGACTACATTGTTATCGCCGCGGTCAACATGGACGGTTGGGATACCGTTCTGACCAACGCAAAGAATGCCGGCATCCCCGTTATTTTGATGGATCGTACCATCAACGCCAGCGCAGACCTCTATACCTGCTGGGTCGGTTCCGACTTCAAGGCTGAGGGCGTAAAGGCGACGGATTGGATCTCCACCCGATTCACTTCCGACAAGGAAGTCAACATCGTTAATCTTCAGGGCCAACTCGGAGCATCCGCTCAGATCGGCCGCAGTGAAGCCTTAGTAGAAGCGATTGATAAGAATTCCAACTGGAAACTCCTTGCCCATCAAACCGGCGAGTGGAGCACCGATACCGCAAAAGAGATCATGACTTCCTGGATTCAGCAGCACGGCGATAAGATCCATGTTGTTTATGCTGAAAACGACAACATGGCTGACGGTGCGATTCAGGCTCTCGAAGAAGCCGGAATGAAGGTCGGCGGTGACGACGGCGTCGCGATCATCTCTTTTGACGCAAACAGAGCCTACCTCCAGATGACTCTGGAAGGCAAGATCAACTGCAACGTCGAGTGCAACCCCCTGCACGGACCGAAGGTCGCAGAGATTATCCAAACCATCGAGGCCGGCGGATCTCCCGCTAAGGTCGAGGTTGTTGAAGAAGCGGCTTTCTATTATGACACGATCACCCAGGCGATTGTAGACGCTCGTTCTTATTAATCTCCTGGACTCCCGTACAAAGTTTTTCCGGTGTGATGATTAGGATATTTGGTTCGGGGGGATTTTCGGATCTCCCCGAACCAAAACCAATTAAGGTGAGCGGACAAAATGAATAAACAAACTGATGACATTCAGAATCCAGCACTGACCATGAACGGAATCGGGAAGTCTTTCCCCGGAGTCTGTGCGCTCCGTAATGTTAACTTCAATCTGCGACGCGGAGAGATTCACGCGCTGATGGGTGAAAACGGAGCGGGGAAATCAACTCTTGTCAAGGTGTTGACCGGAGTTTATTCGATGGATTGCGGATCTGTCCGCCTGGACGGAAAGTCCATCATGATTAAATCACCTCAGGATGCTCAGAAACAGGGAATCAGCACCGTTTATCAGGAAGTGAACCTGTGCCCGAACCTGACGGTTGCCGAGAATCTCTTTCTGGGGCGCGAGCCTCGTTCGATGGGCTTGATCGCCTGGCGAAAAATGAACATTCAAGCGACGGAATTGCTCAGAGAGCTCAATATTTCCGCCTCGCCGACGGCTCAGCTTGACAGCTGTTCGATTGCAATCCAGCAGATGATCGCGATCGCACGAGCCGTGAATACAAAGTGCAAATTTCTGATTCTTGATGAACCTACCTCCTCTTTGGATGCCGATGAGGTTCGGCGCATTTTCGCGCTGATGAGGCACTTGAAGGAATCGGGCGTCGGAATCATTTTTATAACGCATTTCTTAGAACAGGTATACGAGATCTGCGACCGGATCACAGTCCTTCGAAACGGAGAGTTAGTTGGTGAATACGAGGTCCGGAACCTGTCGCGGTTGGAGCTCGTCAGCAAAATGATGGGTAAGGAAATCGAAAACCTCTCGGTTCTCAGTTCCGAAAAGGAAAAGGTGAAGCCGGCGGATGAAACTCCGATCATTGAGGCTGTCGGCTTATCCAGCGGCAACGCCAAGGTCGCCCCTTTTGATCTAAAAATGTATAAAGGCGAAGTCGTCGGATTCGCGGGGCTTCTCGGTTCCGGGCGAAGTGAGCTCGTCCGCTCGATTTACGGAGCGGATAAATCGGTGATCGGAAAGCTTTATGTCAGAGGTAAAGCTTCGCGGATCAAAAAGCCGCTGAGCGCCATAAAAAAAGGAATGGCGTATTTGCCGGAGGATCGAAAAGCGGAAGGGATCCTGTCCGAGCTTTCCGTACGGGAGAATATCGTCATCGCTCTCCAGGCAAAAAGAGGAATGCTTCGACGCATCTCCCGAAAGGAAGCGGAGAAATACGCCGATGAATATATAAAACTATTGAGCATCAAGACCGCCGGAACCGAGACGCCGGTCAAGAGTCTTTCCGGAGGTAACCAGCAAAAAGTCATTCTTGCGCGTTGGCTTCTGACCAATCCGGAGTTCATGATACTGGATGAGCCGACCCGGGGAATCGACGTGGGAACAAAGACTGAGATCCAGAGACTGATCCTGAAACTCGCGTCGGAGGGTAAAAGCATCGCGTTTATTTCTTCGGAAATGGATGAAATGATCCGAACATGCTCCAGAATGGTCGTCATGCGCGATCGCCGAAAAGTCGGTGAACTCAGTGAGGAAAACATAGATCAGAGTATGATTATTCGGACTATCGCGGGGGGTGACGGAAATAATGAATAAGGTCGTCGTACAAATCAAACGTTTCTTTTCGAGACTGATCGTTATCTTTCAGCGCTTGTTTTCGATTCTGGAAACACCCTTGCGAAAGATATTCGGACATAAGCTCGCCATTCCGCTTCTTGTCCTGACGGCCGTCATCGTACAGAACATCATCTCGACTCCGAATTTTTTCGATATTTCGATCAAGAATGGTCTTCTGTCGGGATATATCCCAAGTATAATGGATGAAGCCGGAGAATTGCTCATCATTACTTTGGGCATGACCTTGGTCATTGCGGTTTCCGGCGGCGTGGATCTGAGTGTCGGTCCGATCATGGCGATTGCGGCAAGTTTTTGCGGCCTTCTTTTGAACGGATCCGAATACCGGACCGACGTGTTTCAAAACCCTTATATCCTGGCCTTGTTCATCGGACTTCTGGCCGGTGTCCTGTGCGGCGCCTTTAACGGAATCATGGTTTCATATCTGAAAATTCAGCCGATGATCGCGACGCTGATCCTGTTTACGGCCGGTCGGTCGATCGCGAAACTGATCACGCATGGCCAGACCATATATATTATGAATCCTGTTTACAAGTATTTGGGGGTTCAGATTCCGGGGGTTCCCATACGAACTACGATTTTGATCAGTCTCCTTTTTGTCATCCTCGTCACGCTGCTTGTAAAGTTGACCAGTCTGGGGCTTTATGTGCAAAGCGTCGGCATCAACGGCTCCGCTGCTCGCCTGGTGGGCCTGAATTCGAATGCGGTTAAATTCATGGCATTCGTGATTTGCGGACTTCTGGCCGGCGTTGCCGGCCTTGTGGGCTCCAGCGGAGTCGGAAGCGTCAACTCAGGAGAATTGGGCATGTCCATCGAGATGGACGCGATTCTGGCGGTCGCTTTGGGCGGTAACAGTCTGAGCGGAGGAAAGTTCAGCATCGCCGGCTCTGTCATCGGCGCATATACCATTCAGGCGATTACAACCACGCTTTACGCAATGAATGTTCGCCCCGATCAGCTGAATGTTTTCAAAGCCCTGATCATCGTTGTGATCATCGTCGCAAGCAGTGAAATCTTCAAAGAAAGAATCAAGAGATTGATCCGCAGGATCCTGAGTTCAATCCCTAAATCTTCAAAAAAAACCACAGTCGTCGGGGGGTGCAGTGATGAAAATTAAACCGCATACAACCGGAGACTCTTTCCCCCTTCTGAAGCGTAAGCGCATCAGCAATACGGGAATCCTTCTGATGATTACCATACTGCTCTTTTTCACGCTTTATTTCGCTTCGACGATCTATTTCAAGAGCAGTAACTTCGCAAAGTATTCCGTATTCTTTAATTTACTCAACAACAAAGCTCATTTACTCTTGCTGGCTTTGGGGTTGACCGTGGTTCTGATCACCGGTAGTATCGATATTTCTGTCGGAAGCGTAACCGGATTAGTCAGCATGGTGATCGCAACAATGCTCACACAGGAAGGGGTCGACGCGATTTGGACCATCCCCGCCTCGCTTGCAATCGGGATCGTTTTCGGTGCCGTCCAAGGCTTTCTGGTCGCGTACATAGAAATTCAACCGTTCATTGTCACTCTTTCGGGATTGTTTTTCGCCCGCGGCATGATCAGCGTCATCAACGCCGTCTCGGTACCGATCTCTGATAAAACCTTTATGAGCTGGTCCGGCGCAAAAGTTTTTATTCCCTTTCTTTATAACGAACGTAAAAACGGGACTCTCGATATCGCATATCTGACTCCGGCTTCCATCATTGCGATCGTAGTCCTGATCATCCTGATTATCACGCTCAAAAAGACCAAGTTCGGCCGCGCGCTTTACGCAGTCGGCGGCAATCCGCAAAGTGCGTTACTGATGGGAATCAATGTACGGAAGACAAAATTCATGGCACACGTGCTTTGCGGGCTTCTCGCCGGCATCGGCGGCTTCCTCTTCACCCTCTTGTCTCCGTCCGGAAACCCCGGGAACGGAGTCGCCTACGAAATCGACGCGATATCATCGAGCGTGATCGGAGGCGTGATGTTGAGCGGCGGTGTGGGACTTCCCATCGGCACACTGTTCGGCGTGCTGATCAATTCCCTGATTGAGCGGGTCGTCCCTCTGTTGGGTATCACCGAAGCCTCGTGGCCGCGGATCATCACCTCGGCGTTTCTCTTTATCTTCATCGTCCTTCAGAGTTTGTTTATCGGTGCAGGCAGTAAGAAAGGCCTGAAGTTGACTTTACAGAGATGGATGACGAACCTTCGGCATGTTTTCTCAAGAAGAAAAAAGAATCAACCGTCCTCCTGAGCACAACATTTCTTTTCATAACCAAAGAGCAGATAAGCGGGTTTCGTGAATCGGGATCCGCTTTTTCTATCCGTTCCCGCTTTTCGATCGAAAAGCGGCCGGAATCGCCTGAGATTAATGTAAACAGGGTGTAATCGTATGGACACGTTACGGGATTACTATAATAACTATAGTCATACTATTTTCAGGCATAATGACACCTCATAACACTCGCCGAAAGGAACCGAAAATGGCAAAATATGAAAATACGTTAACAGGAAATTTCGATGATTTTGTTCGCTATATGGATAACGCGATCACTTCGGGAAGTATGACCGCAACCTTTGAAGACGGCAGTGATTTCACCGTGAGTAACGCCCGCGTCTCCGTGCGCGTGTATGAGCGCTACAGTATGATCGGCGGGAATCGCGTCAGTCTCAACCTGACAATCCTTGGCATCAAAGATCAAATCGCGGTCTCCGCGATCACCTCCGGCGGCAGCCAGGCAATGTTTTTCAAGATCAACACGTTTGGCGAGGAGGCTTTTCTCGACGAGTGTGCGTCGGCGATCGATCACTATTCGTCCGCTAAATAAGCTGTACTTGGAGAATGGAACGAGGACAAATTTGTATGGAAACAAAAACATGGAATCGTGATGGTTTCGCCGGATTTATCGTTTTGGGACTTCTGGCCCTCGCTGTTGCATTGATGACCACAGAACTTCTGCGGCGTGATATCGTTTTTTACGGGTTATCGATCCTATGGGTTCAGACGGTCGTAACAGTCCTGTTTTTCTTGTTATTCTTTTCCTCGGTCCTCTTGATCGGCATCTTCTCTCTGCCCGCTTTTCGGAGCAAAAGAAAACGCCTCGCGATCCCTTTCGGGATCCTGACGGTACTGTTGGGTTTTTTCCTGATCCTTATACTTCTCTCGGTATTTTCTGATCCAAGTTCTATGTCGTTGATTCCGGTTCTCGCTTTGACGACTCTGGTAGTGACAATGATCGCTTTTTTTGTGTACTACCGTGCGAACATCCGAACTCGCGTTCCCGCAATCGCGCTCATCCTTCATGCCGGATGTTTCGCAACATTGATCGCTGTCTACATCGTTGATCGAATCTCGTACGGGGTTCCCTCTTCCGTATGTGGGGCTTCGTTGCTCGGAGATCTGCCTTCGATCCTCTCTTATGCACTCGGGATATCGGCGTTGTTTGTCCTTTTGTTTTTCATAAAACCGAATCCCCTTCCGGATCAGGCGGATACCGTGACCGATAAGCCGGCCGAGACGGTACCGGCACAATAAGTCCGGAACAGGATCGCTCTTCTCAGAGTACGAGAAAATTTTTGAATGCGGGCGCTTAACTTTTCGAGACTTCGACTCCTTTCGTGTGTTGTTAAAACGATGGAGCAGTCGCCGTCCGAACCAAGGAGCGCAATCATCAGAACGGACTCTTTCGATGGTGAAACGGACATTTTGTAGCGCGAAAAATAATCGTGCCGCGATACTTCATTCCTCCTCGATTGCGTAGTATACTTTTTGTGGGAGATATGAAATATGAACGGGGATTTTGAATTTGTAAAAACCAAAACGCAGATCCGACGCCTCTCTGATTTGGCAAGAGCGATCTGGAACGAGCATTTTCCGCCGATCATAGGCCAAGAACAGGTCGACTATATGGTCTGTCGCTTCCAGTCGGAGTCGGCGATCAGCAAGCAGATCCGAAACGAGGGCTATCAATACTATTTCATCCCCTGTGACGGAAAAAACGTCGGTTTTTTCGCGATCCGCCCAGACTCGGATGCTCTTTTCCTGAGCAAAATCTACATCCTTCACGACTACCGCGGCCGAGGTCTAGCGCGCGTGTCTTTTGAGTTTATCGAGGATCAATGCCGGCTTCTAAAACTTCCGCGGATCCGCCTTACGGTCAACCGCGGGAATGCCCGGACGGTCGACATTTACCGGAAGATCGGCTTTTCGATCGTACGGAACCAGGTCGTCGACATCGGAGGCGGCTTTGTGATGGATGATTATGTAATGGAAAAGCCGGTACCGGCAAAGCGTGACTAACCGGCAACGATGATCCTTTTCATCTTTACTCAATCTGAACGATAACTCCGCTGTCGTTTTTTCCCTTATGAACATACCGTTCCCGTAATCACCGGCTCTGAAGGTATATATTGATTCGGCTGCTGAGAATACCCGCGGTCTCCGACGCGGTCTTCTGCCCGGTCAGCGCCGGCATGCACTCTTCAATAATGATTTGCATCAACGCATAATCATTTTCTTCGATCATGTTGAGCGAGTCAATCATCCGCGCCGCTCCGTCGAGCGTTGGGACCCCAACATATAAAGAAGCATCAGGGCCGAGCGTTTCAATGTCGCAAAACGATGTCGTGATCACGCCGCGAACCGGATACATAGCATATTTCTTTCGAATATAGCCATCATCATTTGAGGGCTGAAACATTACCGGCATCGGCTGAATACTGCTTGCTTCATCGATACGGCCGCATGTCAGGGCATAGTCGAGGAGTGCATTCATCTGTTCTTCCGTGACCGTAAAGTTTCCGCTTCCGTCCAGATAGTGATCGATGTCGCAGATGATTGCGGAAACCAACAAATCCTGACTGTTAGCGGCCGGAAATACCGTTTCTCGGAACCGATTTCCGGATCGTCAAGAAGATAGAGCATCATATCGAGCAGGAGTCCGTTTCTTTCCATCTCCGGGAAATCATAAATCTTTTAATTTCCGATCAATTGTATTTTCGAAATGAACCTCCCCTCGAAGATATGGTTTCGGTCCGGTCTGGGGGGGAAAGACACATATCAATCCAAATCCTTCGGTCGATCCGGGTTGAGCGGCATTTGACTGACAAAATCGGCAATGCCCGCGCATATCTTCAGTTGATAGTCCGGATCGGACAAGAGAAGATCTTCTTCTTTATTGGTCATATAGCCCATTTCCAGGAGGAAACTCGGAATATCGGTAGCCCAGTTCAATCCGCTGTAGCGTCCCGAGGGAAAACACCCTCGATATTTAGCGCCGGTTGCCTCCGACAACGCCTCACCGAGCATATCCGACCATTCAACCAGTTTGCTTTTATGTTTTCCGGTGTCTGCGACAAATACCCCGATCCCCTTTCGATTCGGATCACTGCTCCCGTCGCAATGAAGCCGAATATAGGCATCCGGAGAGTAGCTGAGGGCAAATTGTGCCCGTTCGATGTTCGAGATGTTCACGTCATTTTCGGTCCGGGTCATATAAACAACGCATCCGAGTTTTTCCAGATAAGCGCGCAGAAGAAGTCCGATCTCCAGATTCACCTCATATTCCGGTCTTCCCGTCGCGACGCCTTGGGTTCCTGCGGAAACCTTATCCTTGGAGCCGGACATCGTCGGTGAAAGCGGCTCCTGTTCGCGGTTCGGCTTCTCTTGGTGTCCGGGATCCAAAACCACGACATAGCCGGTCAGATCCGGTCCGGTTATACCGGAGGGAATGGTCGGAAGCGATTGCGTCGTGGTCGCTTGGGGCGTTGTTTCCGAAACAGCAGGAAGCGTCGTCTCGGCAGCGGATGATTCCGTAATTAAAGAAGTCTCTTCGGTCGAGGTGGTCGCACCCGAAGTACCGACCTGAGCGGTATCCATCGTACTGTATGTTTCCGAAGCACGCATGTGCGCGATTTGATCCATCACGACGATCACACCGATCGCAACAACACAGCAAAGGATTGCAATGATGAGCACAAGGATCATCACGCCTTGCTTGCGAAAAGCTTCTCTGGGTTGGGGTTGGGAATGCTTGCGCATATACGCTCCCGGTATTTCGTATTCGGAAACAGTTTCCGTCACATGGTATTTTACCACTATATGGTATTTTACCACACGAAGTCGCGGTTACATGCTTTTTGCTTTTACAAATGATTTTGTTAACTGTATAATTAATTAAATATTTACCTTAGGAGAACAGTATGAATAAACAAGCACTTGTCGTTGGCCTGGGGTTTGCGGGGGCGGTCGTAGCGAGGTCGTTGGCGGATGCGGGATTTACCGTTACCGCGTTTGAGAAAAGGCCGAATATCGCCGGAAATATGTTTGAATACGAACGATCGAACGGAGTTCGCGTTCACATGTACGGACCGCATATTTTCCACACCGACCTGAAGCATGTTTTTAACTATGTCAGTTCTTTCTCGTCTTTTTATCCCTATTCGCATCGCGTACTGGGCATGATCGACGGAGTCCTTGTTCCGATCCCTTACAACTTCACTTCAATCGACAAGCACTTCTCTCCGTCGAAGGCGGAAAGCCTGAAACGCAAACTCTTAAGTGAGTATCCACAGGACAGCCGGGTTCCCGTCTCGGATCTTTTACGTCATTCGGATCCTGAAATTGCCGGGCTGGGCGGCTTTGTTTTTGACAAAGTATTCAAAAATTACACTGCCAAGCAATGGGGAACGCCTGTCGAAGAATTGGATCCTGCTGTTCTTCGCCGCGTACCGGTCGTCATCGGAGAAGACGATCGGTACTTTCACGACGCCATTCAAATGATGCCTCTTATGGGATATACGGAGCTTTTCGATAATATGCTTAGGCACCCCAATATTCACGCGCACTTGAATTCGGATGCGCTGAACAGAATCCGTCCTCATGTTTCTTCCGGGAAAATACTCTTAGACGGTGTTCCTTTTCAAGGACCGGTATGTTACACGGGGTCTGTTGACGAGCTTTTTGATTATGTGTTGGGATCACTTCCCTATCGCAGTTTGGAATTGCACATGGAAGACCATCCCGTTGATCTCTATCAACCCGCATCTGTGGTCAATTACCCGAACGATGAAGCCTTCACTCGAATTACGGAATTCAAGCATATGACGCTTCAGGATTTGCCGTGTGCGACAACGATCATGAAGGAGTATCCTATGGATTATCAGCCCGGCGGACGACTCATACCCTTCTACCCGATTCAATCCGACCGCAACAAGAAACTCTATCAGGATTATCTGGCACTCTGCGAAAAATACGAGGACCTGTTTCTTTGCGGCAGATTAGCAGAATATAAGTATTACAATATGGATGCCGTCATTGACCGGGCACTTACGGTATCAACACGCATCAAGGAAACCCCGAGATACGAACAGGAGGGCTGAATGAAAGACGCTGCAAACGATTTACTCTATATCGTAATGCCGGCTTATAACGAAGAAGCCAACATTGAAACGGTCGCCAAAGAATGGCATCAGGTAGCGACAGAATTCGGAACCGATTCCCGACTTGTGATTTTTAATGACGGAAGCAAGGACGGGACCGCGACAAAACTTAAGGAGTTGGAGGCTTCTCTTCCGAATCTGATCGCGATCAACAAGGATAATTCCGGACATGGAGCAACGCTCCGTACGGCATATGAGTATGCCCTCCGGAACGGTGCCGGATATATATTCCAAACCGACAGCGACGGCCAAACACTTCCGAAGGAATTTGCGACATTCTGGCAGCTCAGGGAGTCATACTCCGCAATCATCGGTCATCGAAACCATCGGCAGGACGGATTTTCGAGGAAATTTGTGACCAAAGTTCTGAAACTGGTTGTCTTGGTGATTTTTAAGAACAATATTCCGGACGCCAACACCCCTTTCCGCCTGATGAACCGTCAAACGCTCGAGAAATATCTGCCGCGCGTACCGGAGGGATATAACCTTACGAATGTCCTCTTATCCGTTCTAATGGCGGATGCCGGTGAGAATGTCCTCTATCGCCCGATTACCTTTCGTCCGCGTCAGGGCGGAAAGAATTCGATCAATATGAAGCGAATTTTCAAAATCGGACTTCAGGCTCTTCGGGATTTTCGCGTTATTCGCAAGGAAATGAAAAATACCGGGAAATAATCTTGTCCACCGTTTACCGAAGCAAAAGCAGCCGTTCGGCTGCTTTTTCATGGACTTTTCCGGATCCGGATCACTAGCAATTCTTTATTATTACCCGCTCCATAGCATCCGCGGCGGCTTCGCAGGAATCCAGAACATTCTCCATCGACTTATAAATTTCCTGCCACTTAATAATGTCGAGGACATCCTTCTCCTTATTGAAAAGTTCCTTCATTGATGACTGAAACAGCGCGTCTCCCTCTTCTTCTATGTTATTGATTTGAACCAGGATCGGAGAGAGCTCCTTAGATTTCTTGAAATTCTTGAATTCGACCGCGGCCGTGACAAGGGCCGAACACGCCTTGGTGATCAGGTTACACATACCCTTGCCGCGCTTCTTGGCGGATTCGATCGACATCATGTCGAGCATAATTGCGACATCGTCGATTGAGTCGATCGTTTCTTCGATGGAGCGGGAGATCTCCATAATATCCTCCCGTTCGATCGGCGTAATAAAGGATCGATTCAAATGGAAGTAGACTTCGTGATAGAGCCGGTCTCCTTCGTGCTCGATCTCATGGATCGCATTCGATTTCAAGTGAGAGTCTGAAAGATCATCCAGAAGCTCATCCAACCCCTCCGCCGCGCGGTTGCAAATAGACGCCGCCTTGATAAACAAATCGAAATAATCCGCTTCCTTACTCCTTCTCATTTTCCTTACCTCTCTTTTGTGCCGACGTTTAGAACAATTTCAGGAACAACTTAGCCATCAGGAAAGAAATCAATCCGCAACCGGGAAACGTCAGGACCCACGCCAGGATCATATCTCTCGCAACTAACCAATTGACTGCGCTTAATCGCTTCGAAGCGCCGACGCCCATGATCGCCGTCGTCTTCGTGTGTGTTGTGCTGACCGGCACTCCGGTCAGTGTTGAAAGCAGAAGACAAAATGAAGCCGCCATGTCCGAGGCAAAGCCCTGGTACTTCTGAAGTTTGACCATATCCATTCCGACCGCCTTAATGATGCGGTAGCCGCCGACGGAGGTGCCGAGGCCCATCACGACCGAACATATGACAATCAGGTACCAAGGCACACCAAAAGAACCATCCGCCATTCTTTCTACGATAAAAGGAGAGCTCGGCTCCGCAATTCTAAAGTAATAAATGCTGAGAAGAAAAATACCGATGAATTTCTGGCCGTCCTGAGCGCCGTGAAGAAAAGCCATCATCGCCGCGGCCGCCATTTCTCCGAAGTGAAACACCTTATCCGCGGTCCTGCGCTTCACTTTTCGAAAGGCAATCTCGATGCCCTTGACACTGATCCAGCCCGAAATGAATCCCAAAACGGACGAGATCAAAAGTCCGATCAGGACGAGCATCCACTGTTCCTTGCTGACCTGGTCAAATCCGCCCGCCAAACCGATGGCCGCACCGGTAACGCCCGCGATCAACGCGTGGCTCTCACTGGTCGGGATCCCGAAATACCACGCAGCCGTTGCCCAGATAACGATCGAGAACATCGCGGCGGCAAGAACGACCAATGCATCCTTCTCCTGTCCCGGATTGATCACGATCATCTTACTTAATGTATCGGCGACCTTTGGGGAGAGTACAGTCATGATCAAAACGCCGAGGAAATTCATGACGACCGCCATCTTGACCGCGGCGGCCGGCGTAATAACGCGCGTAGATACCGCCGTGGCGATCGCGTTGGGCGCGTCGGTCCATCCGTTAACGAATATCACGGCGAGCATCAGGACCACGATAACGATCAAGCTAAACCACATGTGTTCTCCCCTAAAACATATAAGTCCGTGCGCTCACTGATAATTGGTCGAGGTGAAGAGACTCGAACTCCCGACATCCTGCTCCCAAAGCAGGCGCGCTACCAACTGCGCTACACCTCGGTTCAAAGAAAACCGCAACAGACTCGATTATACTCAATTGACGGTTCGAATACAATCCTGAAGGATCGAGTGACAGCGAATCAATATCTTAAATACCAAAAAGCGTTTTCAACAGAACATATATCAAAAAGGCGATGACAAAGGCAGACACAACGACGGAGATAAAGCGGAAAACTTTCTTGAACACCCGCCAGACGGTCTCGCGATCCCGTTGTCGTAATTCCTTTTCACTCAGTTTGGGACCATTCCTGTACTCCGGCTTGTAAAGAAACAAACCGCATTTCAGGCACACGGATCTTGATCCGTTCTCGGTTTTACATTTCGGGCACTTCATCGACTGTCGAGCTCCTTTTAATCAATATCCGGGTGACTTTTCGATTCAATTATACTCCAAAAAACCGCATTTTTCCTTCGATGATCCCATCTGTGCGAACAATGTACTCCTTTGGATTCCTCACGCAATCGAATCGTCGCAGGCTTCCGTCAGGAAAAAGTCTCTTGCTGACTCCTCCGGCCCCGAATGACAGTACGCTTCTTCGGTCACTCATCATGCCAACATTATAAACACATTCATGCTTCGGCTTCGAGAAGCCCGTATTTTCAAGACCCCCTACCGTATCCTTTTGTTTGTAAAGGTAGTACGGACGATAGCCTTCCCGGAAAAGGCCGGCTTGAGCATAGCGGATCATCTCATCGGCGATCCGTCCCCTTTGGGCGTCCTCGGTCACCGCCCCACGATCCATCAAAGCGCTCCGCTTCTTGCTGAGCGCGTGTACGGTGATATTTTCGGGCGACAAAGACAGGATTCGATCCATCGAGAATCGGAAATCATCGATGTTTTCACCGGGTAATCCCGCGATCAAGTCGGTATTCATGCTCGAAAACCCGGCTTTTCGAGCCGCCTCATATGCACGGAAGAATTGATCGCTCGTATGATGTCTGCCGATTTCAAGAAGAGTCCTGTCACGGAGCGTTTGCGGATTTACGCAAATTCTTTGTACCCCGGCGGAAACCAACCCCTCCAGCTTCTCTTCATCCAAAGTATCCGCGCGGCCGGCCTCCACCGTAATCTCGGCATCACGCTCCGGGCAAATCCGGTTCAATACACCATTTACAAAATTTCGCAGAAGTCCGTTATCCATGACGGTTGGTGTTCCTCCTCCGAAATATACGGAACGAACGTTGCGAACGACCCCTGCCAATCCGGTGATCTCCCTAAGTACCGCTTCCGCGTATTCCGAAAGAAGCTCCGCGCTCGCCCTGCTTTCCTGCGTGATAAAGGAACAATAAGAGCAACGACCCGGGCAAAAGGGGATTCCGATGTACACAAACAGATCGTCATCGACGGTCCCTGAAAGGATCCGGTCCTCCGCACGCGCCGTATCGACCGCCAAGCCCGCCTTGTCCCGTCGAACGTCATAGAGGCTCTCCAGGCCTGACTCGCCAGCCTCCCGCGCGACGATGGTCGGACGAATTCCGGTCAGCGAGCCCCAGGGAAAGGCCTTGTCGGTAATTTTCGAGAAGATGCGATAAAGTTGTCTTTTCACCTCCCGGTTCGGAGAAAGCGGATACCGAGAGTCCGGCTCCTCAAAAATCTCCGTCCCGGTCACAGTCGTATAAACACCGCCAAGTGGATTCACCGTGCTCTCAATCACGATCTCTTCCGGATACTCAGCCATAATACACGTTCCGTCACAACGCACCGACGACCCGAGAAACAGCCTGCAAATTTCAGCTGCCGGGAAAAGGCTTTTGTGTCCGTCGGTCAAGACAGTTATCAATCCGGATCTCCTTTGATATGCGAAAAATAATAATCGATAATCAGTCGACTGACCAGTGAATAACTGTGAACCCCTTCCGGTTGAAGGTTCGATTTGAGATAGGCATCGTTAACCTCCGTCGATATCTCTTCGACCGGCCCTTCAAACTGCTCCCAATATTCATAAGACAGATTCAAATCACGGTATGCGGATTCCGGAATCGATCGGGCGATCCGTGCGTATTCATCAGGATCGACGACTGCCAAATCGCTCGATATATAACCGAGCGCAAACATGTATCCGCTGTATCGAAAATCGGGCCGGTCGCTGGCCACGCAAGCAAGAAACCCCGCAAGGTTGGCGTCCTGCTCGCGTGCGATCCCGCGGACATGACTGATCTCATGGCATATCGTCATGGGTATCGTGTGTGCCGGAACGTCTACGTTTGCATTCGCTTCTCCGAAGAAGGGAAAATACATACCGACGATCCCCGTATAGGACCAGTAGTGCGACAGCGCCACCGGCTTTACTCGCACACCGTTCCCCGACAGAACCGGAAATTCGGAAGAAGCGAGATCCATCGCATTGCTCCCCTCCCTCAGTAATTCCTTCAATCCGTTGATCGGGAGCATGCCGCCCCTTTCGTTTTCGGGAAGGATCGTACGATTCGCGACGACACCCTCCGCCAGCCAGTTCATCACCTCTGCCAATTCTTCGGGGCTTCTTTCCGCGGGAACGATGCCCAGCGTTTCATGCAAGGGGCGTCTGGCGTATTGTATGCCGTGCATCAGCGTAAACGAGAGTGATATCAAAAAGATTACCATGCAGGATACAATCGCGGAGCGGTAAAAGAATTGCTTTCTCTTATGGCTTCGAACTGCGTGATAAATGTACCAGATAATCAGCAAAGGCGAAGAGAGCACCGAGAAAACAATGAATATCTCGGTCAGCGAAATCGGTGCCAAGGACGATAAATAGACGACCGGTCGCGAAATAACCGGAAATATTTCCGTCGCGTAATGCTCTGCCGACGCAGGGTATCGGGACAGTATGCCGGGAAGCATCAGAATAGCAGTCGTCGCCAATATCAAGCCGACAAGCGGAAGAGCTTTTTTAATCCATTGATCAATCTTTTTCAAAGAAATTTCCTCGCAAATACAAAATACAGCCGGTGCATCCGGAAATACCAAGTCTATCCGAACGAACGTTTACCATATTTGAGCATACCTTCCGAAGAAAAGGATTGCAAGAATGATCGGCTGATGAACGAGGTAAACGATCAGGGAATGTTGTCCGATGAATTCAAACGGAAGGACGATTCGACGAAACCATTTCGGGGCACCGGGAAATCTGGTTTGCCTCTGAACATAGAATATTCGTCCGATTGTCATACCGATCAAGAAGATACCCAGAGCCGGAATGATCGGCAAATAGTCGCCCATCGAAATCACGTCCTTCGGCAATACTCCAAAAGGCAGAAATGCGTACGTATTGACGTTCCCGTTATACATGTTCACGATCGGCCTCAGTGCAAAGATCAGGAGGGCCAGGGCAACCGTCGCAGTATTAACATATGGGGAATAGTATGTAGGCGTGTCCATCGGAACAGGATCCGAAGATTGTCCCCGTCTTTCTATTTTCTCGATCAGCCAACAGACAAAGGTCCCGACGGTCAGCAAGTGGAGTATGTTGAAAAAGACAAAAAGTCCGTCGGTTTCCAGATCCGAAATGACTTGCGAATAATAAAGCGCAAAAGACACCGCAGCCATTACTCCGGATATAACAATCGACCCGATCAACATTCGAAACGAACGCGCCAGATTGTTTCTCGAAAAGGTACAACAAATCCCTGAAACCAATATAAAACAAGACAAGAAAAACGGCTGAAGAAAATAGTTGAAAAAAGCACCGTTCATAAAAGTGGTTAAACTGATTCCAAACAAATAGTTATATCCGAAAAGACCTTGCAGATCCCAAATCAGATGATGAAGGATCATCATAAATATCGACAGTCCGCGAATTACATCCAACTCAAACGCGCGTTTCTTTCCGGCCATCATCACTCCGAATACATTGCCGCGCCGATGGCGGTCGCAAACTCGGACTTATCGGGCACAACGAAATTTACTCGATACAGATCGGAGAAAACGGCGAACAAAGCCGCGCATTGCGAGACTCTTGTCATCTGTCCGGTAAATACAACATCTGATAAATTAACATTACGGGCTGCCAAGACGGCCATTGTACCGATCGATTGAAACACCAAATTAAAGATTCCCAACGCCATATCCGCGCGGGACGCGTCATCCGACATTTTTCCGAAATTCGAAGCGGTCGTCGACATCGGAAGACCCGGGATTTCGATTCTCGAAATGTCTTCGATCGATAAATCAATTTTCCCCAGATTCCCCTCGGATGCCAACTCGGTCAGAATATCAAAGTCGCGAACATTCAGAAGACTGGCAGATAACCCGAGCACCGTCCCGCCTCCGACTCCGGAGCCGATGATGTGTCGAACACGGGAGTTGTCCGCCTCAACAAAAGCCGTGCCGGTTCCCATGCTGACAACAACGGCATGATCAAGCCCGGAAAGGCGGAGTCCTCCGAGACCGGTCGCGAGAAACTCCTGAACACGAATCGTCTTAATACCCAAAAGATCACCGGTGGGGAACGACGCCCCCACACCGGTGATCATGAGTCTTGATATATCCGAAATATGAAGATGGTGAATATCGATAAATTTTCCCAGCGCACCGAATGCCGAGGTAACGGGATCCGTGGCGGTAACAATCTCGTGTCCGAAGGTGCTTCCATCCTGAATACCGACAATCTTGGTTGTGCTTCCGCCAACATCAAGACCAATCACGATTCCCATAGAAAGAATGCTCCCCTCCGGGCTTAAAATACGTCTCCTTTGACCTTAGCGGGCCATTCTGTACTGCTCGGGGTATTCGACCGTATCCTGAGGTGCGATCTCCTTGTCAACCAGGGAGACGGATCTCGGAACTGCGACAAAGCTGTGAGCCCGTGCGTCAATCGGTTTAACGTTGCCGTCCATAGCATACGTGGAACCGGAAATAAAGTCAATGACACGCTGGGCGATCTTTGCATCGACGTTCTCGATGTTGCAGATTACCATGTGGCCGGCTCTCAGATGATCGCATACGCGCTGAGCGGACTGAATGTTATTCGGTTGCATAATTACCAACTGCTGTTCTCCCGCTTTGATCGGAACAACTTTCTGGGGGGAGGATCTTTGCGGAGCGGTATAATGCATCATCGGATCCGGAATGTTACCGGGCCGAAATTGCTCCTGTTGAGGGTATGCCTGCTGGGAAACCGGAGCATCATACTCCTCTTCAACAGCCTCGTCATAATCATACTCACCCTCGTAATCAAAATCGGCATCATCCGGGTATCCGGAAAGTTTGTCTACGATCTTCTTGAAAAAACCAGCCATCTTCACTACCTCCAAATATCATCTTATTCACTATCGACTCAAATAAATAAATTAACGAGCTAACTAGTGAAAAGAATCACTAGGGTCAGTATAGAAGTGTTTGTTGAACGGTTCAATAGAATGGGGGAACAAGTAAAAGGACTGTAATTGACCGGAAACAATAACCGCCTATTCTAACAGACTCCTTACGTTAAAGGGCGCATTGTGCCCGTGAAGTTTCCGATGAACAGTCTCGTGATGTGCTTCCAGCCTCAAGTTCTCGGGCCGAATATTGCAGTACCGATTCGTATGTGCGTTGCTCCGCACCGGATAGCTTCAATATAATCCTGACTCATACCCATCGAAAGGATGGTCCACAATTCGGGCCGATCGACAATTTTGCGGGTACGTTCAAACAACTCCCGCAGTTCCTCAAAAACCATCCGAGGAGTGTATGCGCACGGAACGATCGGTGCCATGGTCATCAATCCGCGTACGGCAACGCCCGGATAATCCGCGGAATGACGCAAGATCGTTTCGGGATCCGTCTTCGTGAACCCGTGTTTGCTTTGCTCTTGAGAAATGTTGATTTGAAGAAGAACATCGGTAACGGTCCCGGCAGACATTGATCGGTCGGAAATCTCACTCAGGAGACGTGCCGAATCCACGGAATGAATCAACGAAACATTGCCGATAATTTTCTTCACCTTATTGGTTTGAAGAGTGCCGATCAGATGCCATTCCGGATAAAACCCGTCCCGTTCCAATTCTTCTTTCTTCGAAAGCAGTTCGGTCACCCGGTTCTCTCCCAAATGACATACACCGAGTTTGACCGCGGCTCGAGCGTAATCGGCGGGAAAAAACTTTGAAACGCCGATCACCGTGAGTTCAGCCGGGTTTCTCCCTGCGTTTTCCATTTCGGTGCGCACGGTTTTGAGAAACGTCTCCAAACGCTCCTTCATCCGCAATTCAATACTTACTGATGTTTCTTCCATCTTTCTTCCCTATTCGACCTTTTCGTCTTCCGAAATGGTATTGGGGTTCGTTATTACAATCGTGCCGGTGTCCGGTTTGTCAAACCCCACGATCGGGCTGATAATGGCGTATTCACGATCATAATCCAAAATGATTACACTCAGGGCTCGAGCATAACCGCTGGAATTAATGAGAATTTTCCCGTATCCCAGATCATAGTCCGGATCAACCAGCGCGGTACGGGGCACTCTGAGTCCGAACGTGGATGAACGGACAATCTCCACTTCCGCAGTTCTTCTGTCCAGAAGTCTCTCGATTTGATTCGAGGTTCTGAAGACGACAAATACACCGCCTTCGCTCTCAGCGGAGCGAATGACCCGACATTCGTCGATGACGATTCCCTCCGACGGAACGCGAATGGTGTGAACCGAGTCCATCGGGAAGTCAACGACCCCCATATCTTTGATCACACACGCAAAATACTGAAAGTCATTCTGACAGATCCTCAGCACATCATGATTCTTCTCAACGCTCAAATCTCCCAGAATAACGCGTGTGGCATCGCTTATATATTTCTCACATCCCGCCGAAGTCATAATCATCAGCAAATCAGGAGTCAACTCTTTTTCGAGTGCATCCAATTTGTAGGAAACGATACCGGGCTCCGTGGCTGACAAGATCGCAGAGCGCTCGGACAGAGACGTTTCGAGCTTCTGCTTGTTTCTGCGCAACACCGTCAGGCGCTCGTCGTCAAAATCGATATTCTGAAGCCGGATATCTCTCTTATCCATCAAAACTTGTATAGACGAAGAATAGGATGTCAGATTGGATACGTCTCGATTCATACTGTCGATCCGGACCATATCAATGATCGGAAGAATTTCCGATGATGTTTCGTTATAAACGGCGATGGCCCCCATCCCTTTGCCCTTCGCGACCAATTCCCGTTCGACCTCTACAATCTGGCTTTGCACAATACTCAACTCGGAAATCGTAGTCTCCATTCCGTCCGGAATCACCATGGCCAGTTTTTGAGTTTTGGATACCCGACTGCCTTCCGTCGCCAATGCGACCAATGACCCGGCAGTATCGGATTGCAATATTCGCTCGCTTCTGACAATCAGAACCTCAGCGCTGACGGAATGTTCAACGCTTCCGGTCGTCACGAAAGCAAATCTGGGTTTGGCGGACACAAAGTCTTTCACATAAAGAATGGCGGAAGCCGTAACGACCGACAACAGCATGACCACAACAACCATAAAAAGCGAACCGGTGATCGCGCGTTTCCGTCTCATCTTCTGAAGATGTCCGAGATGCTCGCGGGATACGGTGCGGTCGGTATTCTTCTTGTGCGGGGACGCCTCTTTCCGGTTCGGCGTAACGGTTTCTTTTCGAGTGCTCATAAGGATTGATCTCCCATTTTATCGATTGCCGTCATTGCGGCCAGATAAATCTGTTCCGCGACAAGTCCACCTTGCATATATGCATTATACGGCGGTTTGATCGGTCCGTCAGCCGAAAATTCGATCGAAGAGCCCTGAATAAAAGTTCCGGCGGCCATGATAACGGGGACATCGTATCCGGGCATATCCCATGGCTCGGGGGTTACGAATGAGTCTACCGGAGAACAGGCCTGTACGATCCTGCAAAAGTTCATTACTTGATCCGGTGTGTCAAATCGGATGCTCTGTATGATGTCGCCTCTCGGATCCGAGGGTCCCGGCATTGTTCTAAATCCGGCTTTTCGAAAAAGAGAGGCGGCAAAAACAGCCCCTTTCAAACTCTCGGCAACGATGTGCGGAGCCAGAAACAAGCCCTGTGCGATCGTACGGCTATATCCGAGTGACGGTCCGACATGCCCTCCCAATCCCGGAGCCGAAAGCCGGCTCGAAGCCGCTTCGACCAAGTCTTTGCGTCCGACAATATATCCGCCGGACGGACAAAGCCCGCCGCCGGGGTTCTTGATCAACGAACCGGCACAGATGTCCGCCCCGTAAGCGCAAGGCTCTTCTTCCTCGACAAACTCACCGTAGCAGTTGTCGACCATGATGACCGCATCCGATCCCGTCTGCCGCACGGCACCGATAATTGAGCGGATTTCGGATCCCAACAGGCATCTGCGATCGGAATATCCTTTTGATTTTTGAATGAAAATCAGGCGCGTGCTTCGGTCGATTGCGGATGTGATCGCCGCAATATCCGGAGAATCATCGGGCAACAAATCAACCTGATCGTATTCGATACCGAATTCTGTAAGGCATCCTCTGGCATCGGATCGCACCGACTTTGAAATGCCGATCGCAGCTGCAAGCGTATCATAAGGGGTTCCCGTTACGGAAATCATCCTGTTCCCGGGCCGCAGGATTCCAAAAAGACAAGCCGCCAATGCCTGAGTTCCACTGCTGATTTGGATGCGCACATAGGCTTCTTCTCCGCCGAAAATGCGCGCGTAAACACGCTCCATCTTGTCACGTCCGATATCGTCGTATCCGTAACCGGTCGAAAACCCGAAATGAGCATCTGATATACGTGCTTCCCGAAAAGCGTCCAACACACGCAGTTGATTATGCGCGCGAATGCGCTCGATTCGGCGAATCACAGGCTCGATCTCTTTATGAACCTCTTCCGATGCCGAAATTACGGCTTCGGATACGCCGTAGGCGCGATAAGGGTTATTCATCAAATACCGTAGACCTCCTCGGAGGTCAGCACCCGAATTCCGGCTTCCTGAAGTTTACCGAGCGCCAGTTCCGGATCGCGAACGCGAATCACGACGACTGCGTCATCGGAAGCGCGCCCGACATACGCATATAAATATTCAAGAGATAACGCGCCCTCCGACAAAACGGAGAGCGCATGGTCCAATGTTCCGGGTTTATCCGCGATTGCCAAGGCGATCACAGGGGTGCTGCTTACGGTAAAACCGGCCTTTGTCAGCACATCTACAGCTTGTTCCGGCTTATCCAGAATCATACGAAGGATCCCGTATTCGGTCGTGTCCGCGATATAAAGGGCTCGAATATCAATATTATTCTTTCCGAGCGTTCGCGTCACCTCGGCGAGCCTTCCGGATTGATTTTCGAGAAAAACGTTGATTTGTCTGACCAACATAGCGGCATACCTCCTTCATGCGTGCGCCGTTCATGTCCGGCGTCTGCCTCATATAACAATTATAGCGTATTTATATGACCAAGTCGCGACCGATGCGGAAAGCCTCTAAATTCATCGGGATCAATTTGGGTTTATCCGAAAATGTCTCACGAATGGCTTCATCCCAAACCGCCTCCGGAATGTCCGCGAATACCGAAAGTGCGCCGAGCATAACCATGTTGACCGCTTTCGCGCTGCCGGCCGAAACGGCGGCGTCTTTGGCTTTGATTTGGATCACGCGGGCTCGTATTCCGCACGCCTTCTCCAGAGCTTCCGCGATTCCCTCCGGATATTGCTCCTTCCCCAAAAGAACCGGAAGAGGCAGGACAGGAGCATCGTTCACGATGATCGTTCCTCTCTCCTTGAGAAGCGGAGCCCATCGTAATGCCTCCAACGGTTCAAAGCAGAGGCAATAATCGGCCGTTCCCGGGTCGATGATCGGCGAAAAAACCTTGCATCCCATACGAACATACGTAATGACGGATCCGCCCCGCTGACTCATCCCGTGAACCTCGGAAACCTTGACATCCAGGCCGGTCTTCATCGCAATGGTGCCGAGCAACTTCCCGGCGACTAATGTTCCCTGACCGCCGACGCCGGCCAAAACGATCGATTTGCAGTTCGAATCTTTGAGGCGGATTTTTTCTGTCTGCATCATTCCTGTTCCTCCCCGATGCTGAGCGCATCAAATGCGCAAACATTTATACACAACCCGCAACTGTTACACGTTTCCGGGTCAATGACCGGTTTCTTGTCCGGTCCGGCAATAAGGGCCGGGCACATGATCCGAATACACTGACCGCAAGCCGTGCATTTTTCCTTGTCAACAACAGCGAATTTGCCCTTCGGACCCTTCCCGGTCGGAATCAGCGCACAGGGTCTTCTCGCGATAATCACGGAAACCTCGGCCTTCTCCATCTCCTCACGGATGACCGTTTGAGCACTCTTGGTGTCAACCGGATCGATCACCCGGATCGAACGGACCCCGACACTCGCGCACAGCGCCTCAAGCGAGATTGCGGGCGCGGGATTCAGACGGATGTCCTTACCGGTCGAAGCATTCTGCTGATGACCGGTCATGCCGGTGATGGAATTGTCAAGGATGATGACCGTGATCGCACTTCGGTTATAAACGGCGTTGATCAGATTGGTGATACCGGAATGAAGAAATGTTGAGTCGCCGATCACCGCGACGGTCTTG
Organism: Clostridiaceae bacterium; assembly: GCA_012523365.1. Classification (GTDB taxonomy): domain Bacteria; phylum Bacillota; class Clostridia; order Saccharofermentanales; family Saccharofermentanaceae; genus JAAYCT01. The sequence continues at coordinate 32,255 of JAAYIQ010000146.1, read as the reverse complement.
CGGGAATCTTCGGCATCGGTCGCCTTATCAAATCCGTGTGCCATTCCGACCGATGCACCCATGCATACGCAGGCGTCCATCGACGAGGTCGGAGGCAGGGCCCCGAGAGTATAACATCCGATATCGCCCATAACTTGAGCCTTTAATCGCGACAAGGCCATAAAAAGGCCCTTGTGCGGACATCCCGCGCACATGACCGGCGGCCGGCCCGGAGCGTAAGGGAGAGGCTCGCAAGAGACCGCCGAAACCGGAATCGTTTCCGGAACCAGGACGGAGCGAAGCAGATTGGACGAATACTCCCCGTTTGTCGAAAAAAGCGACTTTCCCTCGCACGGGATCCCCATCGCCAGAATCTCTTTTTCCAGAAACGGATCCAGCTCTTCGATGATAACGAGGCGGTTCACCTTCTGTGCAAAAGATCGTATCAACTTTTCCGGTAATGGCCATACCATACCGAGTTTCAAAACGCTCGCTTCCGGCAGAGCTTCGCGAACATACTGATATGCTGCGCCGGAAGTAATAATTCCCAGATCTTCCGAACCTTCGATTATTTCGTGAATCCCGATCTCATCGATTCTTTCGGAGGAGTCAGACGCGATCTGATTCATGCGGTTCTCAACGATCACGTGGCGTTTCACTGCCATCGCGGGCATCATCACATATTTGGCCATATCCTTCGCGTACGTTTTAACACGGACATCGGCAGGATCGGAAATTTCCGTGATCGACCTCGAGTGTGCGACGCGAGTCTGCAGACGAACAAGCACCGGCGTGTCGTATTTTTCGGAAAGCTCAAAAGCCTTGATAACAAATATCTTGCATTCGGATGAATCCGAAGGTTCAAGCATCGGGATCTTGGCGGCTCTCGCGTAATGCCGGCTATCCTGCTCATTCTGGGAACTGTGCATCCCGGGATCGTCGGCGACCACGAACACCAAACCGCCGTTCACACCCGTGTAGGATGCGGTAAACAAAGGATCCGCGGCAACATTCAACCCGACGTGTTTCATACAACTCATCGCCCGCGCCCCTCGGATGGAGGCTCCGATTGCGACCTCCGCGCCAACCTTCTCATTGGTCGCCCACTCGCAATGGATGCGCTCGTATCGGGCGGCCGCCTCCGTGATCTCGGTGCTCGGCGTTCCCGGATAAGAAGAAATAACCTTAACTCCGGCCTCAAACGCGCCCCGAGCGACCGCCTCGTTGCCCAAAAGGATCTGCTTCAATTCATCCACCCCTTTTTCGAAAAATGTTTCCCGTAAGTATACCACATCGGAATAATCGTCAAAAAGTCCCTGACTAAAAAGTCTTCGCCCTCATGTCAATCACTCGCTTGGATTTTCCTGCGGTTCGTTCGATTGTTTTGGGGTTCAGGAGCGTCACCTTAACGTCGATCTGAAGGACGGTCCGAATTTTGTGGCGGATTTCTTGTGTCAACTGCTCCAGTTTGGAATAGCTGTCAAGCATGCTTCCGTCCATCAGCTCGACCTGGACCTCCATCTTATCCATAAATTTCTCGGTGGTGACGATCAACTGATAATGCTGACCGATTCCCTCGATCCCCATCAAAACAGCCTCGACCTGAGACGGAAATACATTGACCCCACGGATTACCATCATATCGTCCGATCTTCCGCGAACAAGGTCCATGCGGGCATTGGTACGCCCGCATTTGCATGGTTCATAGGTAATTGAAGTGATGTCCTTCGTCCGGTACCGGATCATCGGGATCCCCTCCTTCGTGAGGGTCGTGATGACCATTTCACCAACACTTCCCTCCGGCAAGACCTCTCCGGTATCCGGGTTGATGATCTCGGCGATGAAAAAGTCCTCGTTGATATGCATTCCTGCGTGCTCCAGGCACTCATAGGAAAGCCCCGGCCCGCAAAGCTCGGTCAGGCCATAATTCTGCGTGTCGTTGATCCCGAGGCGCATCTCGATTTGCTCACGCATCTCTGGCGTATGCCCTTCTCCGCCGAACATTCCTGTCTTCAGATAAATCTCTTCCCTGCCGACACCGAGATCCGCCATAATCTCAGAGAGGTGCAGAACATAGGAAGGTGTCGCAATCAGGACCGTCGATTTGAGATCCTTCATAAACATGATTTGGCGCTCGGAGTTCCCTGAAGAAATCGGCAGTACCGAAGCTCCGACTCGTTCCAGGCCGTAATGCAAGCCGAAGCCGCCGGTAAAAAGACCGTAGCCGAAGGCGACTTGCGCTATATCCTCGTCGGTAACGCCTGCCGCGGTACACATCCGCGCACAGCATTCGGTCCAGTTATCCATATCGTTTCTTGTATACCCGACGACGATCGGCTTTCCGGTTGTCCCGGATGAACTGTGGAAACGAACGATTTCTTTATTCGGAACCGCGAATAGACCGGTCGGATAGTTATCCCTGAGGTCGGTTTTGACGGTAAACGGCAGTTTCTCGAGATCCTTAAGAGAGCGTATATGATCCGGCTTGATCCCGACTTCGTCCATACGTTTCCTGTAAAAAGGCACTCTCTCGTATGCGTAACCGATCTGCCAGCGTAATCGCTCCAACTGGATCCGGTTGATCTCGGCTCTCGAAAATGTCTCCGTTTTGTTCCAAATCATGGTGTCCGTCCCCTTTTCAGATCAAATTTATACTACTTCATCCATCGGCAAAACTTTCTTCTGTTCCGCTTCGACGCGTATGTCATAACCGGCAAAAGCATTGTCGATGACATCCTTCTTGATCTTCGGTGTCATCCAAGAAACGATCGGCACCAAAATCAAACCAAAAAGCATCGCGAACGCGCCCGCGTTAATCGGAGATGCCAGATTGATCGGAAGCCCGGTCGGAAAAGTGAACGAATGCCCGAAAAGTGCTCCGTTTGAAAGAATCAGATGAGTTACTGTAATACCGACTCCGCTGATGAAAGAAGCCCAGACGGCCGCCTTGGTCACGCCCTTCCAGAAGAGTCCGTACAGGAACGGCGCGATAAACGAACCGGACAACGCGCCCCAAGAAATAGACATCAATTTCGCGATATAAATATCATTTGTACGGTATGAATAGATTGCCAAAAGCATGGAAATAATGATGAAAATACCCAGAAAAACCCGTATCAAGGTAACCTTCTTCGTCTCGGATATTTCCTTCTTGGTATTCGGAGCGATCAGATCAAGCGTGATGGTTGAACTGGAACTTAAAACCAACGAAGAAAGTGTAGAGATCGAAGCGGAAAGCACCAGAATAATGATCAGCGATACAACAAGGGGGGAAACGGCCTTCTCGAGCATGATCGGCATAATCATGTCAGTGCTGAATTTCCCGGTGATCGCGTTGGTCGCCTCCTCGGTGCTCACAAAAATACGTCCGAACGCCCCGAGGAAATAAGATCCGCCGGCGACGAATAATGCGAAAATTGTAGAAATGATTGTCGCGGCCTTAACCGATTTCTCGTCCTTGATCGAGTAGAATTTAACGACCATCTGAGGCAGTCCCCAGGCGCCCAGTGAAGTCAGTATCACAACACCGAGAAGGTTAAGCGGCTCAGGCCCGAGGAAAGACGCATATACACCGTTCACTTCACTGGTCGGTGAGTTGAACTTCGAAAGTTCGGCAATGCTGCCCATCAGCCCTCCGTGATCGTTAAGGACGCCGCCGATCACGATCACAATCCCTACAAGCATAACAAAACCCTGAATCGTATCGTTGATAACATTCGACATATATCCGCCCAGAACAACATAGAGGGCGGTTAGAAGGCTCATCGCGATAATACATACCTCATACCCGAACTCAATTCGGTTAAGGCCGAGCGCAGAGGTAAACAGGTATGACAAGCCATTAAAAACCGAAGCCGAATAGGGAATCAAAAAAATGAAAATAATCACGGCTGAGACCGTTCGCATCGCCTTGCAGTCATATCGACTCGCGAAAAAGTCGGGCATGGTATTCGACGACAAGTGCTTGGTCATTACGCGAGCCCTGCGACCCAGTAATTTCCAAGCGACCAAACTGCCGATGAAAACATTACCCAAGCCGATCCATACGGCTGAAATACCGTAGCTCCAACCGAACATTCCGGCATATCCGATAAACACGACAGCCGAAAAATAGGTCGCACCGTACGAAAACGCCGTCAGCCAAGGTCCGACATTTCTGCCGCCCAAAACAAATGACCCGACGTCCTTCGCATGCCTCTTTGCATAGAAGCCGACCGCGACGGTAATTGAGAAAAAGATGAAAATAAGAATCGCGTGAATTAAATCCCAAAACATAACCTACCATCCTTCTGTCCTGTTCGGACGCAACAATTACAGCGCTTGGGACAGACACTGCCTTAATATAATAACAGACTCGCGAAAAGACGCAACCCAATTATCCCGTATAATCAATGACAGCGGGGGGTTTATGAGTATTTTTCGAGTTTTTAAAATAGGACAATAGAAAAACCGCGGCGTTCCGAACGACAGCCGCGGTTTCTTCGTTTTTCAGATAATGATCAGCCGAACAGAGCGAGAAGGATACCGGCAGCAATCGCGGAGCCGATCACGCCCGCAACATTCGGTCCCATCGCGTGCATAAGCAGAAAGTTTGATGGATTGGCTCTCTGACCCTCCACCTGTGATACCCTGGCCGCCATCGGAACCGCGGATACACCGGCTGAACCGATCAGCGGGTTGACCTTGCCCTTGGTGATCAGATACATCAGCTTCCCCAGAAGAAGTCCGCCGATGGTACTGAAGATGAAAGCTGTCAAACCGAGAAGGATGATTTTAAGCGTTTCCGGGCGAAGAAAGTTATCCGCCCTTGCGGTTGCTCCGACCGTGATGCCCAGGAAAATGGTCACGATATTGATTAACGCATTCTGTGCAGTGCTCGAAAGTCTTTCCACAACGCCCGATTCCTTGAATAAATTACCAAGCATCAGCATCCCGATCAGAGGCGCGACGGACGGCAGGAGAAGCACACAGAAGATGGTGACGATGATCGGGAAACAAATCTTCTCGACTTTCCCGACCTCTCGAAGCTGCTCCATCTTGACGGCTCTCTCCTTCTTGGTAGTCAAAAGTCGCATGATCGGAGGTTGAATGAGCGGTATCAAGGCCATGTATGAGTATGCTGCAATCGCGATCGCCGGTAAGAGATCCCGGTATAATCTCGAAGTCAGAAATATGGCCGTCGGACCGTCCGCACCGCCGATAATCGCGATTGAGGCCGCCGCTTCGGGTTCAAAACCCAATGCGATCGCAAGAACAAATGCTATTGCGATTCCGAATTGAGCACCGGCGCCGATCAAGAGGCTGGAAGGACGTGCGATCAAGGGACCGAAATCCGTCATCGCTCCGATCCCGAGAAAAATCAGCGAGGGGTAAATCCCTAATTTTACGCCTTGGTAAAGGTAGTAGAGGAGCCCTCCGGGATTATCGCCGATCGGAGAATCCATGATTCCGGTGATCGGAAGATTAACCAATAGAACACCGAACGCAATCGGCAAGAGAAGCATCGGCTCGAATTTTTTGGCGATCGCCAGATATATCAACACGCACGCCAAGACGATCATGACCAAATTTTGCCACGTCATGGCATAAAAGCCGGAACTCTCCCATATTGTCTTTATCGCTTCAACAAACACGGTTTTCCTCCTTAATCCGTCACAATCAGCACATCGCCGGTAGCGACGGACGCGCCCTTGGAAACAACAACTTGTCGAATTTTGCCGTCTGCCGGAGCAACGATCTCATTTTCCATCTTCATCGCTTCGAGGATCAGAAGCAGATCCCCTTTTCGCACAGATTGACCGGCTGTAACCTTCACATCCAGAACAGATCCGGGCATTGGTGCACGAACCGTTGTTCCGCCCCCCACCACAGACGGTGCGGCTGAAGAAACGGTCGATGCCGCCGGTGACGAAACAACCGGTACGGCCGGTGCCGACGCGGACGGCTGAGCGACTGTGGTTTCGGATACAGCCGTGGCACTGATGATGCTGGCCTTGCCTCTTTCGACTTCAACCTCGTATTCTTTATCGTTGATTCTAATCGTATAAATCATAATGCGGCCTCCTTACTGCTGAGCTTTGTTTGTTCTTCACCAATCAATCGAATCGACTTAAAAATCAGTTCGGAAGACGGAATTCCCGATTCATCACTGATGATCGCCATAATCAAGGCGGCCGTTTGTTCATCGACGTTCCTAAGCTTCATCGATCCTCCGTATATGGGTTCCGATCCCGATGGAACCGACTCATCCGTTATGGAACCCGGTGCGGGAACCTTCGATAAAACGGCAGACGCCTTCTTATTGCTCACGAATCGAATAATGCCCGAAAAGCAAAATATCAAGAGATAAACAGAACCCAACAGGCCAAAAACGACAGATAGAATAAATAAAGCGATCGGAAGAGCTTCTGTTATCGTCATACCGTTTCAACCTCCTTTTTGATTATCGAGTAGGTGACTGTTCTGCTCTCCTTTTCTTCACGGCGAAGGAAATATTTCTCGGCAACCTGCGGGAAAGCAATATAGGAAAGAACATCCTCGTCGTTTCGGGCGAGCGAGCCGATTTCCTTCTTGGTACGATCAAAAGCAGGTTCCAGTGTATCCGCAAATCGCCCGGTAATCACCTCTTCGCCTTCAAGCACCTTGGCAATCAATTCCGGATCCACTTCGCCCGGAGCCTGCCCGTATTCGCCCTTCAGATAAGCCCGGACCTCCTTGGAGACCATCTTGTAACGCTCGCCGGCCAACACGTTTGTGGCGGCCTGAACGCCGACCATTTGACTCATCGGAGTAACAAGCGGAGGATACCCCAGATCTTTTCGTACTCTCGGAGTTTCCTCGAGCACTTCATCCAGACGATTGATCGAATTTTGTGCCTTCAACTGGGCGATCAGATTGGAGAGCATACCGCCCGGAACCTGGTAGACCAACGCATCGGTCTCTGTGCCCATGACAAATGCGTCCAAAATACCGCTCGCAATATAATCAGTCTTCTTCGTTTTGAAAAAGTCATTGATTTCCTTCAAAACCTTCTCGTTAAGACCCGTTTCGAAGCCCATTTGCTTAAGCGCATAATTTAAGGATTCGGTAGCCGGTTGTGAGGTCCCGCCCGAAAAAGACGAAATCGCGGTGTCAATTCCGTCACATCCCGCTTCAACAGCTTTCATATACGTCATCGGACCCAGTCCCGTCGTCGAATGCGTGTGCAGAAAAACAGGAATTTTCACGCTTTTCTTCAGCGCTTTAATCAGGTCATATGCTTCCTGTGGTCCCATGATCCCAGCCATATCTTTGATACATATGGAGTGAACTCCGAGTTTTTCAAGTTCGATGCCCATCGCCTCGTATTTTTCGAGATTGTGAATCGGGCTGGTCGTGTAGCAGATACATCCCTGCGCGTGAGCACCCTGCTTCAGAGTCTCGTCCACCGCTACTTCGATGTTGCGAAAATCATTGAGTGCGTCAAAAATCCGGAAGATGTCCATACCGTTTTGGGCGGCATGTGCGACGAATTTACGGACTACATCGTCGGGATAGTGTTTATATCCGAGAATGTTTTGTCCCCGAAGCAACATTTGAAGTTTTGTGTTTTTTACCTTTGCTTTGATCCTCCGAAGTCTCTCCCACGGATCCTCATCCAGATACCTTAAGCATGAATCGAAAGTCGCTCCGCCCCAGCATTCCAGTGAATGATACCCGGCCTGATCCAATTTTTCCAGAATAGGTTCAAAATCGGAAAACGGCATACGAGTGGCGATGAGAGATTGGTTCCCGTCTCTGAGAACGGTTTCGGTGATTTTAACTTTCATAATCGCGTCTCCTTACAATTAAGCATAAATATAGGGTGAGAAATTCCATCGGAAGCCTCCCCACCCTGAAAAGCTGTAATCTTGAAGCAGTTGCCTGCCCAACCGATTGCATTATCAAACGTACATTGATGATATCATCAAAGATGGCTCGGCATCAACACCTTAATCATTGACAATCACTTCAAAATACATCGTTCCATAATCAATTCTTTTGATGAAAACTCATAAAACATATGAATCTGTTGTTTGAACGGATAGGGCCTCCTTCGATCCGATGATGCGGCGGAATCAATCGTCCGCATGGTTCGGTCGGATGGAGGCCTTATCCGTTTCGGAGCTTACGCTCAAGGAGTGCCGATATCGAATAACCGGTCAATATCGAAAAGATGGCGACGCGAGAGAAAACTTTCCTATTCTTTGACTCCGCCAATCGTAAGACCGGTAATAAAATACCTCTGCAGGAAAGGATACAGAATAACAATCGGCATAGAGGTAACGATGGTCGCCGCCGCACGGATCGAGTTCGGAGTAACTGCGACCGGTTGTGAGCCTCTTCCGTATGCGCCCCCGGATGATGTCTGACTGGTAACCGAAGAGAGAAGTTTCATAAGCTCATACTGCAACGTGGTGAGGTTCGTGTTTCTCGGGTTATAAATCATGTTATCGAACCATGCGGACCAGTGATATACGGCGATGAATAACGCGATCGTTGCAAAAACCGGTTTACAAATCGGCACATATATTTTCCAAAATATAGTCAAATGGTTTGCTCCGTCAATCTGAGCCGATTCTCTGAGGCTGTCCGGAAGCGAGCTCATATAAGTCCTCAAAACCAACAGATTGAATGCGGAAACGATTCCCGGGACAATGTAAACCATAAAAGAGTTCGTAAGTTGAAGTTCGCGGAAAAGGAGAAATGTCGGAATCAAGCCGGCGTTAACATACATCGTCAAAACGAAGAATAACGACACGGGCTTTCTGAAAACAAACTCCTTTATGCTTAAAACATAAGAAAGCAAAGCGGTAACCGAAAGGTGCAGGACTGCCGATATAGCGGTTCTGAGAACGGAGTTTCGTGCACCGATGACAAGATTCTTCGTGTTGAAGACCGTCTCGTAGTTTTTGAACGATATTACACGAGGCCAAAGATATATCCCCCCCCGAAGTGCATCCAATCCGTCGTTAAAAGAAACTGCAAGGGTGTTCAAAATCGGATATAGGGTAATCGCAACAGTAAAGGACAAAATTAACGTATTGATCAACACGAATATGACATCTGCCGGGTTCGCCTTCTTAAATCGATTTTTCTTCATTGGCATGATCTCCGTTTTGGGTTGGAGCTCAATATTTTGCATTTCTTTTCTCTCCTTCCTCAAAACAGCCGTTCTTCACCGGCCGCTTTGGCCGTTGCGTTAGCTAAATATATTAGTATGATGCTGACAATACTCTTAAAGATACCCGCCGCCGTACCCAGTGAGAAGTCTCCTTGACCGATACCCCAATACAGTACCCAAATATCGATTGTTTCAGAGACACTCTTTACTATTCCGTTGGTGAGCAAATATTGAACTTCAAAGCCGACATTCAATACGTTGCCGACGTTGATTAAAAGCAAAATGAATATGGTGGGTTTGATTCCGGGTAATGTAACATGCCACATTTTTCCAAATCGCCCGGCTCCGTCAAGAGCGGCAGCTTCATACATCTCCGGATTGATGGCGGTGATGGCCGCAAGATAAATAATACTGTTCCATCCGGTCTCCTTCCAAACATTGGAGAAGCCGACAATCCACCAGAAAAGATTCGGTTTTGAAAAGAAATTCAACGGTTTATCAAAAATACCGATCCCGACCAGAATCTGATTTATGATTCCGTGTTCAACCGATAACATATCCCGAACAATACCGACAACAATAATCCAGGACAAAAAGTGAGGAAGATACGATACAGTCTGAACAAATCTCTTAGGAGCCCGTAGACGCACTTCATTCAGAAGTAATGCGAAACCGATTGCAAAAACAAAACTCAGTATCAGATTGATGATGCCCATCGCGAGGGTGTTTCTGAATACAAGTCGAAAAGATGCCTCGCTGAACAGATGCTTAAAAACATCGAGTCCGACCCATTGAGAGCCCAGAAGACCGTCTTGCGGCTTATACTTCTGAAAGGCCATGACCCAACCGCCGAGTGGGATATAATAAAACAGAATGCCGTAAAGTACGAAAGGAATTGTAATCAGAATCAATTCCCTCTGCCGGAGCATAGTCCTTCGACTCAACTCGACCTTCGGTTCTGCATTTCTCTCGGATCTGAGTTTTCTTTTATCTTTTCTCGACATAAGAGCGGTCGATTTATCAGAATTCGGACCGGAAGATGTCTTCTGAGACGATTTAGAATAAGCAAGCTCGCGTCTTTTAATTGATGCCAGTGTCTTCTTCGCGGCATTTTCTTCTGCCAGTCTCTCATCTTGATCCGATAGGTTTTGCTTATGATTATCCGTCACTGCCGCTACACTTCCTTTTTTATTGATGAGAGGGTGGCCGTTGTCCGTAAACCCGGCCACCCTCTCGAAATCGATTTTATGATGGCACCAATATGTCAGATGTCATCAGACAGAATAACTCATTTGCCTTCAGCAACAGCGATTCTTCTGTCAACCTCAGCCTGCATTTCTGCAAGGAAGGCGTCGATGTCGCAGCGCTCATAATAAATCTTCAAGTATTCGGTCCATTCCGCATCGAAATCGTCGGCCATGACGACACGCGGCAGATACTCATGCTTCACTTCACTCATCGTAGCCCAAGCAAGGCCTCCGGGAGTCGCAGTGGTAAGGTCATTGGAGAAGGACCACATCGGGAACCAAGGCTGATTCGGCTTGCTGGGATTGAGCATCTCTACGTATGTCTCAGCACCATAAGCAGCCAAGCATTCCTTCACTTCCGGCAACAGATCTTCGAAGAATTCGGAGGGCTGGTTGTCCGGACGCCATGCGTTCTTGCCGTCGAGGTTCATGCCCTGATACTGCGGGAAGTAGGCATAAGGGCAAAGGTTATCGGCCTTATAGTTGGCATCGATAGCACTTGCGCGCATTTCCGGAGTTCTGTAGAACATACCGTTCTCATCAACTTTGTAATCGACGTCTTTGACACCCCAGAAACGGAGTGTCAGTACTTCCTGGGTCAGAAGATCACTAATGAACTTCATCGCTCCGGGTATATCCTTACAACCGGTGGTGATGGAAAGACCGCCGGATACGTCAAGAACCGGTGCATTGTGATATTGCTCTTCGATACCCGTCTCGGCAACGATGCCAAGCGGAACGTATGTGCAATCAGTCAAACCGGCAGCCTTGATGGCGTCCTGAGCCGTATAGCCCCAGTTCCAGAACTGGTCAACAAATCCGAGAACACGGCCGGTGGAAATCTTGGCGATGTACTCGTCATAGGACTGAGAGAAGAATTCGGGATCAATGAGACCCTTCTTGAACACTTCGTTCAACTTGTTGAAATACATTTTAGCGATCGGAGTTGTGTTGTAGTCGACAACCTTACGGGTCTCGGGATCAACGATAACGGAACCGTCGTTGGGAGAACCGGAAAGGAAGAGCGGCGGATTCTCCAAGCAGAAATATCTCCAGTCATCGCAGAGGATGGTATACGGAATAACATTTGTTCCGTCGGAGTGCTTGGGATTTGCAGCTGTGTAGTCTTCAATCAACTTGAAGAACTCATCGATCGTCTCGACCTTGGGATATCCGGCCCACTTCAAGACACGAGTCTGGATCCACCAAGCCTCGTCACCGTGAATCGGGCTGACATCACGCTCGTTAACGATACCGAACTGAGGAATCGCGTAGATGTGGCCATCAGCTTTACGGCACATGTTCCACTCTTCTTCGGAAAGGTAATTCTTGATGTTCGGGTATTTGTCCCAGTACTCGTCGATTGCAATGAGAGCACCGGCATCAACCATAATCTGGTATCCGTCGGAAGCCTCAATGAAGTCCGGGAAGTCCTTGGAGGCAGTCATAACGCCAATTGCCTCCTCAGCGGACTGGCTAACGAGCCAAGTTTCCTTGACTTTGACTCCGGTGATCTTAGCGATCTCCTCTTGAGCTTTGTTGCCATCGTTCAACTCGGTTCCGGGCATAGCGATAAACATGTCAAATGTTTTCACTTTTTTCTGCCCGATGCCGTCGCAAGCGGCCATTAAGCCGCAAATCATTGTGGTTGCGATCAGCAAAGCCATCAGGCGGGTGAATGTTTTCTTCATTTTTTTGAAATCCCCCTTCTCATTTTTCCTCCCTTTTCCGTCATGAGAAACGAAACCGACACTTGGAGTGACGCTTACGTTTTCATAATGGAATGGTTTAGGTTCTATGCTCAAGTCCGTTATTTCTTGAGCTATCATTAATATTCTAAATTTAGGGGCAGAAACAACAACCTTGCAAAGTATGAAAATACCCCTACAAACTTCGAATCACGGGATGTCGTAAAGCCCGAAACATGGGCTAATCGTTTCCCTCTTGACGCTTTGCGCACCGCTTTCTGTATTGAGTCGGAGTATGACCTTTGGATGCGACAAACTTCGATATAAAATAATCCAGACTTTGATATCCTACTGCCTCGGAAATCTCATACACACGTTTTCCTGTGTTGACAAGCATCTCTGCCGCAACGTTAATTCTCTGATTATTCAGGTAGTCCTTAAAAGAAGTACCGTAGTGTTTTTTGAAAAGCTGACCGAGATAGGCGCTGTTAATAAAATACTTCTCGCTTAATGATTTCAAGCTGATATTCTGCATATAGCATTCCTTGATTTCCTGCTCCACCTTGGTGATCACACTGCTCGAAGCCGGTGTATTCAATTGTTCCAGGTATTCGGAATATTGAATGCAAAATTTCTGAAAATGGCTCCGACTTCCTCTGGATACGCCCCGGTCAAAAGCATTTTCGATCAGGTATCCGACAATTTCCTCTTGGTTAATGTTCGGGTCTCTTACGGCGGCGAGATGCAAAAGGCTGAACATGACATAATTCATATTCAACTCAATGGATTTATAGTCCATGTTCGATTCGCTCATCAGCAGATAAAGTTCTCCGACATTGTGCTCGATCTCCTGCCGATCCCCGCGCTCGATGGAGGAGATTAATTCGTCCATTCTCCGTTTTTGCTCACCGTAACCGATTTCAACGGACTGCTTTTCAACTTTCGTTTCTTCATTGGACAGAGCTAACCCTCCGTCGGAGAAATTATGCATCAATTTGGCGATAGAAGCCGATCGAAAAGAGTCGGACAACTTTTCGAGCGAAGAAACCTGACAGCCGGCCTGAACGGTTATACCGTATTCAATGCTCGAAGCTTTTTCCGCGAACCATTCAAGATATTGCTTCTCAAACATGGACTGCTCATTCGCAAGATTATCCGAAAAAACAAAGCCGACGTCGAAGCACTCTTCTTGCTTGTTTACATCAAAAATAATATGCCGGCTGTTTCTGCCCATTACACGACGGAGATGATCGTACAGCCTGCGCTGCATGGCTCTCTTCGCCTGCTCATCAGCCGTACGCACCCGCATATCCGATGTGTCCAATTGAATATTGACATAGCGGTAAAACTTACTCGGCGGGATATGTACACGCACATAATCTAGATTGATGCTGTCAAATTTTCCGAGGATTATCGATGATAAATGTCGTTCCAATACAACACGGTCGCGGAACTCCTCCTGCACTTCCGCCGCCTTGCTCATCGCACAATCGGCATCTACTTTCCGGAGCAGAACAAGAAGTTCCTCTTGCTTAATCGGCTTCAGGATGTAGTCGGTACAACTGTATCGTATTGCTTCTTTCGCATATTCGAATTCGTAATGACCGCTCAAAATCACAAAGCGTAAGTGATTGAGGCCCAATTGACGCGACTCTTTTATAAGCTCAATGCCGCCCATAACAGGCATGCGAATATCGGCGATAACGAGGTCGAAGTCGCCCTTCTTGAGCAGGGAAAGGGCATCCTCCCCGTTTGCGGCTTCCCCGGCAATACAAAAGCCCTCCGCCTCCCAATCAATCAAGACGGCGAGTCCCTGACGAATATATGGCTCGTCGTCCACGATTAAGACATTAAGCATTTTTTAATCTCTCCTCCTGTCTCTTCATTCTGTCGATCGGAATGCGTATGGTGATGCAAGTCCCGGCCTTGGGTTCGCTGTCAATCTCGAAAACAATATCATCACCGAAGTATTTTCGAAGTCTGAGGCATGCGTTGAGTATACCTACCGATCGCCTTCCACGAAGGCTTTCGATATCGCCCTCACGCATTTCGCGGAGTATCTCCTCCTGCTGTTTCTGGCTCATTCCAGCACCGGTATCCTCTACATAAATACTCAGCGTCCCGTTTTCCTTCTCGGCGGAAATCAGCACCATACAATCATGTCCGACGCTCTCCACGCCATGAACGCATGCATTCTCAACAAATGTGACCAATGTTAATTTGGGCAGAAGAAGGTTCAGACAATCTTCATTGACGCTCAGTTTGTAACTGAGACGTTTTCCGAATCGGTATTGTTGAAGCTTTAAATATGCTTCGGCAAAATTCACTTCGTCGGCGAGCGTAACGCAGTCTCCCCACCAATCTGTGGATTTTCGCATCAGAACCGCCAAAAGCTCGATAACCTCTGACGTTTCCGTTTCATGTTTCAATAGACTTCTCATCCGGATACTTTCAAGCGCGTTGAAAATAAAATGCGGGTTGATCTGGCTGTGTAAGGCTTGGAGCTCGGCTCTTTGTTTTGCCAATTCATAATCCTGACGCCTGATTTTCTCTTTGAAAACGACTCCGGTCATATTATCGATCTGTTCAACCATAAGGTTGTAATTATTAACGAGGTCACCGATTTCGTCTCGTGATGAAGTGTTATCCATTCGAATATATTTCTCGTCTTTCACCATTTTGAGATGATCGCCCAACACAATAATACGATGCGTAAATGAGCGGCTGATATAATAGATCGCGATAGCCGGAAGCAGCATATTGATGAGAATCAGTACGATAAACAAATGCCAGTGCCTCTGAATTACCTCGACCGCGTTAATACTCATTTGGCTGTGCGGGACTATGAAAATCTTCCACGCATCTCCGAAAATCTGATACTCGACCGAATGGGTTGCTTTTGACAAGTCAATATCCTCAAGCCGAGAAAAGTCGCGCGTGCCCCGATCCGGGTCAACCGTTGAAAATAAAACTCGTTCACTATCGCATATGTATACATCGGCATTGTAATACTGCTGATTAAGCATCTTTGTGAAATAGTAGTAATTCAGGTTTAGTTTGATAATACGCTCGCGCTTTGTGTCTAAGTTATAATTCATCGGGCACAGGAGCGACAGTTCTCGTTTATCAACATCCGATGTTGAATTGAGGCTTGGGATTATGGCCATTTGACTGCCTGAAATAACAAACCGTTTGTACCACTCTGTTTCTTTCGCGCTATCCAAACGGCTGATTCCTCCTCCGTTTATCAGCGTGTCGTTGTCGCAGTATATTAGTGCGCTTGAGATATATGTATTGTTGCCGAAAGTCACTTTATGAAACAGTGCGGAATTGGACTTATATGCAATCAGATAATCATAGCCGCTCGTGTACTCCTCATCGAGAAACGGATAGAGATCCTTGGTAGTATAGAGATTGACCGCCGCCCGGGTAAGGTAATCAGTCATATTATCGATGGTACTTTCGACCGACTTCAATGTGTTATTGATTTCATACTGCTGACGCTCTTTCTCCGCATTGTACATCAATGAGAAAAAAATGGCATTGGTCGCCGCAATCGGAAGAAGAACGCAAATCACACACATAAGAATCATTTTGTTGCGAAGCTTCATATTGTTCAGATAATCGGTAACCGAAACCGCAAGAAGCTTTGCCGGAGCGAAGATTCCGGATAACGGTGATTTATTTGATTTTCGAATATCTCTCGGCTTCATTCCGGTTCTCCGGATGCTTCCCCGTCCGTCTCCTTCGGCATATATTGATCAAAAATTCTCACGAGTATTTCCGTCTTGAGATAGGGAATCGCGGCAATACAAAAAAACGGCAGGAAATAAACCGTTTCCGGGAAAAACAGCAGAATGACGATCGGACTGGCCATAATAAGAAGCATAATTAAACTTTTGGGGAGATTCATGATACTGAGAATAAAGGCTTTCTTCAAAGTACCCCATACCGTATTTTCGAATTGAGCCTGCATCGGGAATATGTAGTTTCCGACCATCAACAGGAGTGCCCCGATAATCAGAAGAAGAATCTTCACGACATCAGAATAGTCCATCGCAACGGTCGATAACAGATAGAAGTCCAAATACACGATTACAATGACCGGAGCGACGATGAGCCAAAGAGCGGTTGCTTTCAGAAAATTGTCTTTGAATCCTTTGAAATAACTTCGGATGATCCCGTTATCATTGTCACGCACCATCTTAAGAAGAACATAATACAATGCCGAAAAAGCCGCTCCGGCCGTGATGATCGGAAGACAGCATATGATAGTTAGTAAACTTAGCAGAATGACGTCGACCAGGCGGTTCATGAATCGTCCGAAAGGGCTGTTATAGCTGAATATATTCATTCACCAACCTCCGTTTTCTGTCAGGATTCCATTGTTTATGCGTTATCAGTGAGGAAAACACTTCTTGGCTCGTCGTTATTCAACGTAAACCTTCCCGATAAATTGCCGTAAGATACGGTATATTCTCCGCGGAAACCGGAAAGCTCCGCAATCCCTTCGCTGTTGGTTTCGATTGTAACCGAGGTATGCCAGTCACGATTAATCAGTCGATCCAACATCTCATACGCCGGCTTGATTGTTCCGTCCTTGCGGATGATACCCGACGGAGCCTTGAGCCATAAGCCGTCGGAGAAATCCCACTGTGTTATTCCGCCGACGAGCGGGTGAGCAAAAAGGATCGAATACATTTCACGGATATTCTCGGCTTGACGATCCTCAAATTCGGGGGTCGAAGGCCATTCATCCACAACAAAATCGTTCAGATCGTCAATCTCCGGAGGCATCAGTTCGCCCGAAACAAAAGTGTTCTCGGTGAAGTGGATCGGCAAGCCGAAACGTTCGAAGCGCTCCAGAACCTCCTCGAGTTTCTCCCGACCCCAATAGCCCTGATGCTGATGGGACTGTAAGCCGATGACATCGATCGAAACGCCCTTGTCCAGAAGCCCCTCAATGAGTATTTCATAAGACTGGGACATGTTAAAATCATTGAGAAGCAAGGTGGCACCCGGGTTACACTCGCGAGCCTTTCTGAATACCTGCTCGACGATGCCGAACCTGCCGATTTTTTTGCAAAGCCTGGTGATTCCGTTGTCATACTTATCGAAAACCGGCATAATGACGACTTCGTTAATGACATCCCAAATATCGATCACTCCCTTAAAATCAGTAACGTCACGCTCAATCCTTGCCAGAAGCTCACGGAGAATCTCATCCTCGGACATCTCCAAAAGCCAATCGGGCGCAAGTGTATGCCAGCTGAGAGGGTGTCCCTTGACATCAACATCCTTCTGGCGCAAAAGCCGGGCGCCACGCATCAATACATCCGTCATCGGTTCCCCGCGCTTCGGTTCAAATAGCTGCCAATAACAATGAACCGTACCGAAATTAAACAATTTCAGCCACTTCTCGAGGCGATCGTTCGCCATGGCATCGAGATGAGTATTGCCTCTCGGATTCGCGGCGGCAACCGCGTCCCCGGCTCCGCAACCAAAAAGAAATTCGTGTTTTTTCAACTCAAAAGAGACCTTCGCACCGGTCAGAGGTGTTCCGTCATTGCGAATCAACCGAATTGGGGATGAGGCCAGTCTGTGATTGTAATCCATGACTATAATCTCCTTGCCTTTTATTACGAATCGCTTCGCTTCTTTTCGCATGCCGACATGATCCTGACTCGATTAATGCCACACCGACAGGAAACTGTCAATCAGAGTCGTTTTATATTTCAGTTGAAAGATAGTGCGACGATGCTGTTTGCGGGAAGCTTCGCCTCCACGTAATCATCGAAAAGTTTAACTTCCCCAAAAGAATCGGGACAGACGAAGTTCGGCTCATCAAAAGTGTTGTACGCCCGTGGCGATCCTTTCAGAATTCGACCGCTCACACGCTTCGCGTTGACCCCGTCGATTCGAACGGTAGTTTCGTCGGTGAAATTTGCGATCGTAAGCGTTATGGCTTCTGCTTTTCGAGAAGCGGATACGCTCAGTTGTCCGATCCCGTTCTTCAGGCTCTTGCACTCGACCATACACTGAAGAAGTTCCGCATCCATGTGCCCCTGATAGAGGTCAAAAACATGATAAGTCGGTGTAAGGAGCATTTTATCTCCGTCCGTTAAAGCAATCGACTGAAGGACGTTCACCGCCTGGGCGATGTTCGCCATACGTACGCGCTCACTGTGACGGTTGAATATATTGAGTGACAATGCAGCGACCATCGCGTCGCGCATCGTGTTCTGTTGATAGAGAAATCCCGGATTCGTGCCGGGTTCGACGTTGTGCCAGCACCCCCATTCGTCGACGATCATGCCGATTCGGCGCTCGGGGTCAAAGCGATCCATGATCGCGCCGTGATTGGTGATCAGTTCGTCGATGCGAAGAGCCTTTTTAAGCGTCTGCAAATAGAGCTCATCATCAAATTCCGTCGCACTGCCTTTGTCCTCCCATGTCTTGGTCACTGTGTAATAGTGAAGAGACAACCCGTCCATAAACTTCGCCGCAGTGCGCATCATGACCTCCGTCCACTCGAGGTCCTCACCGTCGGAGCCGCAGGCGATCCGGTACGGCACATTATCGCCGTACGTCCGGCAAAAGGTCTGGAACTGCCGATACACATCGGAATAGTATTCGGGCCGCATATTGCCGCCTCCGCCCCAGTTCTCGTTGCCGATACCCCAAAAGCGAACATTGAAGGGCTCCTTGCGGCCGTTATCCCACCGCTCCCGAACGGTCGTCGAATCGCCGTCACTGTTCATGTACTCGACCCATTCGGCCATCTCTCGAACCGTACCGCTTCCGACGTTTACGTTGACATAAGGCGTACAACCGACCTGACGGCAAAGCTCCATAAATTCATGCGTTCCGAAGGTGTTATCCTCGACAATGCCGCCCCAGTTGGTATTGACCATTCGCCTTCTTTGCTGTCCGATGCCGTCCCGCCAGTGATATTCGTCGGCAAAGCATCCGCCCGGCCAACGAAGAATCGGAAGATTTATGCGTTTCATTGCCTCGACGACATCACTGCGAATTCCGTTGACATTCGGGATCCGACTGTCCTTCCCGACGAAAATGCCCTCGTAAATGCAATGACCGAGATGTTCGGCAAAGTGTCCGTAGATGTTTCTGTCGATCACGGGTGCATTTTCCATCCGGCCGATCGTGATTCTGTCCATATATTTACCTCCGATGATGATTTTCGAAATAAAACGTTGTCCCGGTTGCTTTAAAAGGGTTATCCCGCGCATAGCTCAAACGATTTCAAGGACGCGTTACCGCCGCCGCGATAGGTTAAGTATATCGCATGAACGCCGTCGGGCAAAGCCATGGCCGCCGTCCCGGTCTCCCATATGTTGCTGAACGGGATGGGTATCTTCGCCAACACCTCTCCTCCGATCGCGGTTCTGACCTCGAGGTCGCCGCCCGCATACCCGCGGGTAGTTACGCGAATCCCGTTCACTCCCTTGCAGTCAAAATACTTAAAACCCATAGTTGCGCTGTTTTTGATATTGGCAATATAACCGATTTCTTCGTCTCCGTCTCTGCCGTCTTGCATGATTCTGGGGAAACCCTCGCCACCGACATAAACGGATGGTTTGTCGGTAAAAAGGTTACAGGCGATATATGCGGGATATTCGCCTTCGCCGCGCAGAGGACCTCCGTTCAGGCCGCACGACGTCATTTCCACCTGTGGAAATCGTCCGTCCGAAAGTAGCTTCAGCGGTTCCGCACAGCCTTGACGGCTGTACCAGGTTCCGTTGGTGTGTCTGTGGTAAAAAATAAACCAGTTTTCACCGATCCGTACGATTCCGCCGTGGTTGTTCGCGCCGTAAGCAGACGGCATGTCCGCCGGCTTATATGTAGCGATTGCGAGGTCGCAGTTACTTACCAGAACCCCCTTATAAGAAAAGCCTTCCGCGGGGTTGTCGCTCATCGCGTAACAGAGTTCATGCATCACCTGGGAAGAATAGACCAGACAGTATTTGTCACCGACCTTACGGATGGAAGGTGCCTCAAAATAGGCATGGCCTTCATATCCGGTGCCCCGGCTGTATTCGGCTCCCGGAATGACGAGCACCGGCGCTTCCGAAACGGTAAGCATGTCCTTTTCAAGGACAGTAGCCATGCAACCGGTCCTTGATTTGTCACCTTTTCCGCAGAATCCGAGATACAAGTATGTCTTCTCGCCCTCTGTCAGCACCGCCGGATCAAAAGACGGCTCGTCGCCCTCCCGCTCACCGAGAAGTACTCCGTCCGGATAGCGAACATATCCCAAAAAATCATACTTGCCTCCGGGTGAATCGCTGACCGCAACCGACACGACCGAAACCTTATCCAAAACATAGTAGAGGTAGTAGCGGCCATCCGGCCCCCGGGTCACGTCCGGAGCGTACAGGCACATCCTGCCCTCCCGATTGAGCGGATCATCCGTTTTCCCGAAAATCACACCTTCACACCGCCAGTCGGCTAAATCATTGATCGGTGCCGACCAACACATATAGTCGCCGAGGCAGAATACGTATCCGTTAAAATAATCATGCGATCCGAATACGTACACTCGATCGTCGAAAACATGCGGCTCTCCGTCGGGAATATATTCCCAACTCGGAAGGTACGGGTTAAACGCTTGCTTCATTGCCATCTTCCAATTCCTCCCCTGTGGTTTCTCTGTAAACATGCTCGGACAAAAAGCGCATGAAGGTGTCGTTTTCCGTCGAAGACACCGCTCCGTTGTCGCCAAAAAGCATTTCTGCACGGCAGTCGTCCGTATACGGTTGCCAAACCGGCATTTCGCTTCCGTCGTCGTCTTGGCCGTTGGGATCACCCGTTTTGATGAAGTTCGCGAAATAATTACACATTTGCCGCGAAAGATCATAGTGCCGGCCGCGATGCGGGCGCGTGCTTTTCGCGAGCGTTTCGAAGAAAAACCACAAATCAACCGAATGAAAGGTTCCCGGCCGGTCATCGCCCGGAATATCGGGCAGAAATCGATAATAATAGCATGGCGTCGGATCTTTCGTCTTATTCTCCGCGAAAAACGCCGCCTTGACGGCGCACTCGATGTCGTTCACCGGTGCGTAACCCCATTCACATTTTTCCCGCGAAAGATCAAACGCAAGGAAGCGATCCGCACGTTTCCCGAAAATTTCCCGCGCCCGGGATTCGAACTGCTCCCGGTTCTCGGCGACGATGCAGCTTAAAAATTCATCCTGTGTGTTGCCGACAAGAATCGGGACGTGCGCGCGTCGATTCAAGAGAAATGCACGGAACGGGTCTTCCCTGCAGAACCGGTCGTCCAGAATGATTGCAAATCGCGGATGGTCCTTAGCGAATTCCCCGTATTTGTCCCGGATGGTCAGGGCATCCAGTTCTCGCGCTTCGGCAAGACTCCGAACACCCATAAATTTGAAAAATTCAGCACCCGTATTCTCGGCTTCCGAAAGCGATTTGGGAATGACAAACGAATCTTTCGTGTACGGGCTTCTGAACATGCCGCTCATCACGATTGCCCGCTGAAACAAACCCCAGTTATCCGCACAGGTCATCTGACTCATAACACTCATGCCGCCGGCAGACTGCCCGGCTATGGTAATATTATCCGGGTCTCCGCCAAAAGCCGCGATGTTACGTACGACCCATTTGAGACCGGCTTGTTGGTCGAGACTTCCGAAATTAGCGGGTGAATCGGGTTGAAGCGCCGTGATTTCGGGATGCGCGAGAAAGCCGAGCGCAGCCAGACGGTAATTGACGCTCACGACCACGACACCGCGGCGGGCGATGCGTTCTCCGTCAAATTCCATCTCAGCGGTATACCCCCACTGAAATCCTCCTCCGAAAAACCAGACAAGAACGGGCAACCGCTCGTCGACTCGTTTGGCGTTCGTCCAAACATTTAAGTACAGGCAGTCCTCGCTCATCGGTATTTCCGGATCCACATGCCATTCCCGGCAATAAATATCGGTTCCGAGACCGGGGGTATCCTGAACGGAGATCGGTGCAAATTCAAACGCCTCCCGGATACCGTTCCAGTTCGGACAAGGTTGAGGAGCACGCCATCGATTCTCACCGACGGGTGGTGCGGCAAAAGGGATCCCTTTAAAAGAAGTCACTCTCGGATCTGCGGCAGGCAAGCCGCGAACCTTACCGTTCTCGATCGTTGCCACTCGGAGCATAATCATTTTCCTCCGTTATATCAAAAAATGGGGAACGGCGCAAAAACACGCGGATACTGATATTGTAACATTGCGAAGCGGCGCGGATGCCGAACAAAAGAAAAAAGTATCCTCACATATTCCAGTTTTTCAAAGAATAAAACAAAAACAACCATACGGATAAACACCGGATATAAAAAATCGAGTGATTCCTTCGTGCCGCAAGGCAACCCGGGTATCACTCGATATGGTGCGGTCGACGGGACTTGAACCCGTATGGTCTCCCACACGCCCCTCAAACGTGCGCGTCTGCCAGTTCCGCCACGACCGCTTATCCCTGTCGAAAAGCAGTGCTTTTCGACAGCAAGAATGATTATAACCAGTCCATACTGCCGTGTCAATAAAAGTCCGGAAATGGAACCGCCTTTCCGCACGTCTTCCGAAACCGTCCCGATTCGCCGGGCTGAATTCAGCCGAACATCCCGGTGAAATAGCCGAGCACACCGATCACGATCAGCGCGACAATGATGGCGATAATGACACGAAGCGCCGAAATCGGAGCCTTTCCTCCGACCTTTCCCGTTTGTCCGTTGACGACAAACTGAAAGAGCTTACCTTTATATGTAAACGATGACAGCCATACCGGAAGAAGGATGTATTTATAAGTGACTTTATCATACTGAGTCGAAAACCGGATCCCTTCGGCTCGATCGGCATGCCAGACCCGTCGGATGTACTTGGCAATATTCCCCCGAAGTATGCTTCGGATCGCTTCCTGCGCTTGCGCCCACGCATCCTTCAGCCCGATCGAATATCGCTCGGCACCGAATCCGGCCAGAAGTTCCGGGCGATATGGAACCAGCTGAGAAAAATCAAAGGGTTCCGCTCTCCGCACGAGCGCGTTTCCCTCCTTGTTGGTTCCCACGACCGTGTAATCGTTAATAAACTCCTGATACACGCCCGATACGTTTCTCCAGTCGGTTTCCGTAACCGTATGGTCACCGCGCTTGACCATACGGTCATTGCCCGCGCGACCGCTGAATGTCGAAGTGGTCATCGTGTCAAATGTCCAGTACGGAAGATATACGCCCCTAAAAGCGTTCGGACGCGCCTGTCGTTTGGCCTCCGTCGGAGTGAAAATTCTGCATTTCAGCCATTTGGTAAACAATCCGCCGGCATGATCGACCGGAACAATAAACGGACAAACCCCGCCGGGGGCGATCGATTGGGCTCCCGCGGCCGGCATAACCTGCGTTGAACCGCAAAAGGAGCAGACGGCGGCAGTCTCGAGAGCGTCATATATCTCTTCGCCGCCGCAATTATGACAGATGACTACCTTTTTTTCTGCTCCCCAGTTAAAGCTTTGGGTCGACTCGGCCTGATCAAAGTCGATTTCCGAGACGCCCGCATCGTTTTCCGGCGACGGCAGTTCCTTGCGATATCCGCAATAACTGCACAGCATCCCTCGGGTCGCCGGGTCATATTCGATGGTGGCGCCGCAACTCGGACATTTCTTGTTGGTCACCGCCTCGGTTTGCTCTTGCTTCAATTGAGTTACATCGATTGATCCTGTTTGGTTCTCGGTCATCTTCACTCCCCCTTACCTTGTCTTCGGCTGATCAGGAACCCTTTTGACTATATCTACTCATCCCGCACAGATAAATATACGAAAATCAAGCGGCCCGACGTTGATCACCGTCCGCTTTTCGAAAATAAACGCGGCGTCAGAAATGATCGGATCATCAGAAATGATCGGAGCATCAGAAACGATCGGAGCATCAGAGATCATCGCGGCATCAGATCTCCAATCAAATTCCGATACGGACACCTCCTCCGAAAGCGAAACAGATAATGATCTCTCCCGGCTCCGGTTCAAAGCAAACACGATACGACGCGGTCCGTCCCGTTCCGATCCGAAAAGATCCTTTCCATCATCGTCCAATGTCCGCTCAAAGACAAACAGGTCTTCCTCAGCCTCAAGCGTCCGATAATACCCCGTTCGCAAAACCGGGAAAAGCTTGCGCATCCGACCGAGCCGTCGGAAAAACGCCAACTGCTCTTCCTGTCTTTGCGAAAGCCTTCCCCAGGGATATGTCCGTCGGTTGAGCGGATCCCGAAATCCTTCCATCCCGACTTCATCCCCGTAATAAACCGTCGGACAACCGATATACCCGATTTGAAAAACAAAGCCGAGCCGGTGAAGCCGAAATCCCAGTTCAAGCTGGTCATCGGTCAATCGGGTCGACTTCTGAAGGCGTCGGTCGCCCGGGTCCTTCACTCCGGCCAAAAGGTTCACGGCACGCGGGATATCGTGGCTCGAAAGAAGATTCATCACACAAGAATGAATCGGAGCCGGATAATTCTCTCTCTGTGTTTCCAGCCTGTGGTTCGCTTCGCGAGCGGACAAGGCACCCGTCAGGAAGCCGATGACGGCATCCTTGAACGGATATCCCATTGCGGAATCGTGCGTCCTCCCGAGAATAAAGTCCCGGTATGTCCCGTAACTGATCTTATTGCTCGCATCTTCCCAGACCTCGCCGAGCACAACCCCTTCTCCGTTCGTCTCCGCGGATACCCTCTTTTTCATCTCGCGAATAAACGAGTCCGGAAGTTCATCGGAAACATCCAACCGAAAGCCGGAAGCACCTTGACGAAGCCAATGCGCCACGACACCATGAGGACCCAGGATGAAGTCGCGAAAAGTCAGGTCGTTCTCGTCAACGTTCGGAAGTTCCGGAAACCCCCACCAGGAATCATAAAGGATCTCCCCGCTTTTGCCTTTCGAAAAAGAGTACCAGGAGGAGTACCGGCTGATCCCGCCCTCCACCAAAGCTTGGTATGCTCCGGTTTCGGGATAACGTCCGTATTTGTTGAAGTATCGGCTGTCAGCGCCCGTGTGGTTAAAAACTCCGTCAAGGATAAACCGAATGTTCCCGGCCTTCATTTCACGCGCAAACGCATCGTATCCTGCCTGTCCGCCCAGAAGCGGATCGACTTCCAAATAATCACCCGTGTCATATCGATGGTTCGAGCGCGCCTTGAATATCGGGTTCAGGTATATGAGCTCAACATTCATTTGTTGGAGATAATCCGCTTTTTCCGCAATTCCCCGAAGACTTCCGCCGAAAAAATCGCAAGCAACGTACCCGGTATCCGGTTTCCCGTCAATATCCACATCTTCATCCCATGATTCGTGGAAGATCCGCTCCGGCTTATCGTCCTCCGCCTGAACGGCCTCGATCGAAAAGGATGACTCCCGACTGAAGCGATCGGGAAATATCTGGTAAATCAATGCTCCCTTCATCCAATCCGGGGTTCTCATCGTCTCATCGAAAACCGTGATTTGAAACGCATGCGGAGAATGAATCTCATGGGGACCGACGCGAGCGGGCACGTCGCTGAGTCTGCCCGCTCCGGTCATGTCTCCGGATGAGCGAACATAGTAAAAATTCACACCGTTATCGCCGCGAAAAAACTTGAACCAGTAAAAAAACAGTCCCGCATCCGCCGACATTCTCAATGTGACTTCATACCGGTTTAACGACGCATCGCTTTTCCCCATCGACATCTCGTGGTACGTGAGCGTATAAAGTCCGTATGCGTAACAGAGAATCGGGGTAGGACCATTGTCCGGAGCGTCGATCGCCAGGGTTACACAAGTGCCGCTGGGAACCGCACCGAAGGGATTCCGATAGGTTAGACTTCGACTGCGGTGCAGTATATCGGGTATGCCGTGATCTCCGGTATGTGTCATGCTCCGCTTTCGCCGCCTTTCTTAGTGTCCGGCTTTTGCTTCGCTTTCTTTTTTGCCGTCGGCTTGGGTGAAGCGGGTGCCTTTTCGGATGCGGGTGCCTTTTCGGATTCGGGTGTCTTGGCTGACGAGGTTTTCTTTGCGGAAACAGGCGTCTCAACGGAATGCGACACGGGGATCGTATTCAGCGCTTGTTCTTTTTCGCTTAAGTCAATACCGGTTATAAGCGAATAAAGCCCGACGTATTCGGCGGCGGAGCGACTCCAGGAATAATCTCCGTTCATGCCCTCCTTGACCAATCCGTTCCATACATTCTTGTGGTGACGATAAAGGTCACATGCGTATTTGGTAACGAAAAGGAATTCGTGTGCGTTGATGTTGGCAAACGAGAATCCGTTTCCCTCTCCCGTATACTCGTTATACGGCCTTACGGTATCTTTCAGGCCTCCGGTCTCGCGAACAATCGGAACAGTCCCGTAACGCATCGATATCATTTGAGACAAACCGCACGGCTCGAAAAGCGACGGCATCAGGAAGATATCTGCGCCTGCGTAGAGAAGGTGAGCCAGAGTATTATCATAAAAGATGCACGCGGCCATTTTTCCGCCGTTTTGCTTCGCGAGATCCGTGATCGCACGCTCATAAAAGCTGTTTCCCGAGCCGAGAACTACGATTTGCATTCCGTCGTAAAGCATTTCGCCCGCAACGCGAAGAAACAGATCCAACCCCTTCTGGTCGACGAGTCGGGTAATCATCACGCAAAGCGGAACCCTCGGGTTCTCTTCGAGCTTCAATTGTTTCTGGATCGCTGCCTTGGAGACGGCTTTCCCCTCCCCGAAATTTGAAAACGAATAGTTTTGAGGCAGCAGCGGGTCCGTTTCCGGATCGAATTCAGCTTCATTGATGCCATTAATGATTCCGGATACTTTGTACGCGAATTTTTGAAGCGTATGATTCAAACCTTCGCCGTAATAATCGGTCATGATCTCATAGGCATACGTCGGTGAAACCGTCGTCACCGAGTTCGCGTATACGATACCCGATTTCATGAAATTGACGGCTCCGTCCTTAAGCGATAGCTCCTCGGTCAGGAAATGGTCCGGAAGGTCGAGCATATCCTTGATTTGCTCGATGCCGTGGATCCCCTGATATTTCAAATTATGCACAGTATAGACGGTCTTGACCCCGAGAAGCTTCCCCTTCGGACGATAATGGGCGTCGATCAAAACCGGGATCATCCCGCATTGCCAGTCGTTCAGATGAAGCACATCCGGCTCATAGGACATGAAGTCCCCCAGAAACTCCAGAACGGCTCTTTGGAAAAAACAGAATCGTTCGATATCGAACACATATTCCACGTAGGGAGTGTCGAAATTGAAGTAATACTCGTTGTCGATGAAATAGTACTGTATGCCGTCCGAGTCACAGGAGTAAAGTCCCGCATATAGGGATCTCCAACCCATCTTCACCATCTTCCATCCGAGAAAGGTCAATTTTGCAGAATACTTGGTCTTAATCGGACGATACAGAGGCATGATTACCTTCGGCTCGCAATTCATTCCGACGAGAGCCGGGGGAAGCGAACCAATGACATCGGCGAGCCCGCCGGTTTTCGCGAAAGGAACCGCTTCCGATGAAACAAATAGGAGCTTGATTTTTCTCATACGATCGCCCCCTTATCGATAACGACAGGATAGTCTTTATGTCCGACCAACTGAGTTCCCGGGCGAATAACGGCGTTTTTATCGAGGATAACATTATCGAGAACACAGTTGTCCGAGATGTGAACGTCCTGCATAATGACGGAGTTACGGACTGCGCTGTTCTTGGAAACGGTAACGCCTCGAAAGAGGATCGAATTGGAAACCTTCCCCATGATGCGGCATCCGTCGGAGACCAGCGCGTTCTTGACATCACATGCCTCATAATAAAGTGTCGGTGCTTCATCCTTAACCTTCGTATAAACCGGCGACCCCTTCCAGAACAGATCCTCTCTGACCCTGTCGTCCAGAAGTTGCATCGAAGCGTTGAAATAGGTTTGAATATTGTTGATTCGAAGAACCAATCCTTTATATTCATACGCTCTGATTTTGAGGGTATCGTATTTTTTCAGAAGTGAGGCGATCCCGAAGTTACGGTCGCCGTGGGACATCATCTCGGAAATCAAATCAATCAGAAGCGTCCGTCTCAATGTAATGACACCGATGCAACAGCGGTTCGACGAGGATTTCTCAGGATTGAAAAGCACGTCGGTAATGATTCTTTTCTTGTCGGTCTCAAAAATGAAATTCGGGTTTCCGTACTTGGTTCCGTCACGGTTATACATAACCGACATATCCGCGCCGCTCTGAATATGTACATTGACAAAATCATTGAATGTTGTGTTAATGACGATATTACTGTTCGCCATGACAACAAATTCGGTACGATTCGAGCGAATGAAGTCGAGAAGACCTGCCATCTCCTCCCCGTCTTCTGTCGAAGTTGATTCCGAATTGACATAGGGCGGAAGAATGTGGAGGCCGAAATTTTTGCGGTCGAGATCCCAGGATGCACCCGTTCCCAAATGATCCATCAGTGATTTGTATTTGTTCAGTGTCAGAATGCCGACGCTCTTGATGCCGGAATTCACCATGCATGACAGCATATAGTCGATGATCCGGTACCTGCCGCCGAACGGAATCGCCGCAAGCGCCCGGGGCTTCGAAAGTTCTCCGAGAAATATTTTGTTGTTGTCGGCCAAAATCAATCCCATCGCATCCAAAAACATAGGTCTTTCCTCCTTCTTCTGCCTTACACCCGGAATGTTTCCTCGATTACGTCAGACGCGCTGTCCGTCTCGATTTCGCAATCCACCTGACTGTTGGCGGGAATGACCGAATGATCTTTTATCTTTAAGCCCTTCTCGATCACCACAATGCCTTCCGAGCAAATTCGGGTATTTAAGTAAGGGCTCTGCCCTTCGACGGAAGCTCCTGCCCGAACTCCGTTCCCGATAATGGTGCCAAATCCAACGATACATTTATCCAGAAAAGCGCCGGATTTAACGGTAACGCCGGGCAAAAGCACGGAGTCCTTTACGACCGCACCTTTCTCAACGGTAACCGAATCGGAAAGAACGCTGTGGATAACGGTGCCGTAAATCTGACATCCGTCGGTCATCGCGGACATCGATACCGTCGCGTCACCCGAGATGTAGTTCGATGGTTTCACCGGGTTCCTGCTGTATATCCTCCAATGCCTGTCGATCAAATTCAATTCTTCCGGGCGGTCCAAAATATCCATGTTACATTCCCAAAGACTGGAAATCGTGCCGACGTCTTTCCAGTATCCCGAGAAGCGATACGCGAAAAGTTTCATATTTTGGGATAGCATCCGCGGAACGATATCCTTGCCGAAATCATTACTGGAGTTCGGATCATCTTCATCCTCGATCAGAACCGAGCGAAGCGCCGCCCAGGAAAAGACATACACTCCCATCGAAGCAAGGTTGCTCTTGGCCTTCTTGGGTTTCTCGACAAACGAAGCGATTTCATCCTTCGGTCCGGTGTTCAAAATGCCGAAGCGCGAGGTCTCCTCCCAAGGAACCTCGATCACCGCGAGTGTAGCGTCGGCTTCCCGGTCCATGTGATCCTTGATCATTTTCGCATAATTCATCTTGTATATATGGTCTCCCGACAGGACGATCACGTACTTTGCACCGCAATCGTCGAGAAATTCTCGATTTTGAAATATCGCGTTGGCGGTACCCTTGTACCAGTCGCTTTTCCCGGATCGAAGATACGGCGGAAGAATGAAGGCACCCCCGTTATTACGGTCCAGATCCCATGGGTGTCCGTTGCCGACGTAGGTGTTCAACGCAAGCGGCTGGTACTGAGAAAGCACCCCGACCGTCTCAATACCGGAATTCGAGCAATTCGATAACGGAAAATCAATGATCCGGTATCTGCTCCCGAAGGGAACAGCCGGTTTCGCCAAGTTCTTGGTAAGGACACCCAATCTTGAGCCTTGTCCTCCGGCAAGAATCATCGCAACAATCTCAGCTTTTGCCATTTTGATACCTCCGCGTTATTTTCTAATCGGGCAGAACCGAGCTCCGCGCTCTTACTCCCGGATTTTTTGAATGTAAACTCCTGCCAGAGGAGGTAAATTCACCTCGACATAATATTTTTTACCCTTCCAGTCACCTTCGATGGCCGCAAAATCTCTATCTCCGTCATCGTTCGACGGGTAACCGCTTCCGCCGTAGCACACATCGTCGGAATTGAGGACGATCCGATAACGACCCGAGTCGGCAACAGGAATGCGATATCGTACAAGAGGAACCGGAATCATATTGAGCGCCACATATACATCCCGATCAGCCTCTTCACCCTTCCGTCGGAAGATAAATACGCTGTTGTCCCGATCTTCACAATCCACCCATTCGAAGCCTTCCCACGAACGATCTTTGATCCACAAGGTGCGTTCCGTCAGATAGAATCGGTTCAGGTCGGCCGAGAATTCACGAAGAGAGCGATGTGCGTCATAATTGAGCATGAACCACTCCAACTCCTCATAGAATCTCCATTCGATGAAGGGCGCAAATTCCGATCCCATAAAAAGGAGTTTCGCGCCCGGATGCGCGATCATATACATGTAGAGCGTTCGTAACGAAGCAAATTTACGCCAGATATCCCCGGGCATCTTGTCTAAAAGACTTTTCTTGCCATGAACAACTTCATCATGCGAAAGGCAGAGAATGAAATTCTCGGAAAAAGCATAGACCATCGAAAAGCAAAACTGGTCATGATGCCAGATTCGCGCATAGGAATCGGTCTCAAAATAATCCAGAGTATCGTGCATCCAACCCATATTCCATTTATGCGTAAACCCCAACCCACCGTCATTTACCGGATGCGTCACCTTCGCCCATGAGGTCGACTCCTCGGCGATCATCATTACATGAGGATAATTCTCGCGAACGACAGAGTTCAGTTGACGAATGAAGTCAACCGCCTCGAAATTATCGACTCCGCCGTTCACATTCGGAATATATTCCGTTCGGCCGTAATTCCTGTAAATCATACTGGAGACCGCATCCACACGAATGCCGTCCACATGGAATTCACGGATCCAAAACACGGCGTTGGAAATCAGAAAAGAACGCACCTCGGACTTATCATAGTCAAAAACATAAGTTCCCCACTCCCGATGTTCCCCGATCCTCGGATCCTCATATTCGAAGCAAGGCGAACCGTCAAAGCGAACCAGACCTTCCAGATTCTTGGGAAAATGGGCGGGAACCCAGTCAAGGATCACCGAGATACCGCTCCGGTGAAGATGATCAATAAAAAATTTGAAGTCCGCCGGTGTTCCGAAACGACTGGTCACCGCGTAATACCCGGTGATCTGATATCCCCAGGAATCATCCAGGGGGTGTTCCATCACCGGCATCAGTTCAACATGAGTATAGCCCATCTCGACGCAATAATCCGCGAGGTCCCGAGCGATTTCACGGTAACTCATAAAATTGCCGTCGGCATGTCGTCGCCAGGACCCCAGATGCATCTCGTAAATAGTGATCGGCCGGGCGGCCAATGCATCGACTCGCGCGGAACAAAACTGCTCGTCTTCCCACTGATACTCGTCCGGATCATAAAGAATCGACGCGTCTGCCGGTCGCGTTTCAAAATGCCGGGCAAACGGATCGCCTTTCAGGTATGTGCGGCCGTCGGCACCGACAATTCGGTATTTATATCGATCCCACTGTTTCGCACCGTTCTCAATACCGGTCCATATCCCCGTATTATCATTCTTCAGCAACGGAGTCTGATCTTCCGCCCAATCGTTAAAGTCGCCGACCACATGAACCGAACGGGCTCCGGGTGCCCATACGGCAAATCGATAACCGGTCACATTGTCATCCTCGCGCATGGGAAAGGATCCCAAATAATTGTAACTCTGGTAATTATTCCCGGTGTTAAAGAGGTACCCTAAATCCATTTGCCCGAACGCGGTGTAACCGCTTTCCTCTCCGGCCGCAATGTTTGCGGAGCCGTATGCAATAATTATACCCGATTCAACGGTCATAACAACAACAGACTCAAAAAAGAGACCCTTTCGGGTCTCTTCCGTCGCCAAATCGGATGGTTAAAAAAAAACACGTCAGTTCACATACGATGCGCCCCGATCAAAAGCGCGAAGGTCATCCGGTAGCATGTGATGCGGTCGCTCCGGAAGAACATCGCGCAATGCCGTCTCGAAGGACTCTTTCCGAAAACAGCCGGACGCGGCCGACAGGCATCCCAGAAG